>NZ_JBFAZD010000023.1:0-144036 GCF_040681655.1 Streptomyces sp. NPDC051662 | reverse complement strand
GGGGGGGGGGGGCGGGGTGGCCCGATTGTGCGGGCGGTTCTCCTGGGGGGGGGGGGGCGCCGCCCCCCCCCACGGCCGTACTGTTGAGCGGTCCGTGTGAAGCGGACGTATTGAGCAGGGCGTATCGGATCAGTCACAGACAGGTGGAAGGCACAGGCATGGTGCAGATCAAGACCCCCGAGCAGATCGCGAAGATGCGTGAGGCGGGACTGGTCGTCGCCGCCGTGCACGCGGCCACCGGCGCGGCGGCGGTGCCCGGCGCCACCACCAGGGATCTGGACCAGGTCGCCCGCAAGGTGCTGGCCGAGCACGGCGCCAAGCCGAACTTCCTCGGGTACGGCGGGTTCCCCGCGACCATCTGCACCTCGGTCAACGAGGTCGTCGTCCATGGCATCCCGGACGACAGGACCGTCCTGAAGGACGGCGACATCATCTCCATCGACGCCGGCGCGATCATCGACGGCTGGCACGGCGACGCGGCCTTCACGGTGTTCGTCGGCGGCGGTCACGCTCCGGAGCTGGTCGAACTCTCCCGGGTGACCGAGGAGTCGATGTGGGCCGGGATCGCGGCGATGCGCGCCGGCAACCGGCTGGTGGACGTGTCCCGGGCGATCGAGACGTACATCCGTCGACAGCCCCGCCCCGGCGGCGGCAAGTACGGGATCATCGAGGACTACGGCGGCCATGGCATCGGCACCGAGATGCACATGGACCCGCATCTGCTGAACTATGTCTCCCGCAAGCGCGGCAAGGGCCCGAAGCTGGTCCCGGGCCTCTGTCTGGCGATCGAGCCGATGGTCTCGCTCGGTACGCCGCGCACGGAGGTGCTGGAGGACGAGTGGACGGTCGTCACGACCGATGGCACCTGGTCCTCGCACTGGGAGCACTCCGTGGCGCTGACGGAGGAGGGCCCGCTGGTCCTGACCGCCCCCGACGGGGGTAAGGCGAAGCTCGCCGAGCTGGGCGTCACGGCGGCTCCCGATCCGCTGGCCTAGGGACTCCCGGGGTGAGCGCTTAAGAATCTCCTTCGGTGGGCAAACTGAACGGATTCGTCTTTTCGAGTGCGCTCCCGTAGACTGACTCGTCGGCTCTGGTGTACCCGTGTGTCCTCATGCGGCTGCCAGAATCGATCAAGGTAGCCGATTCGAAGGGCGAAGCGTGGCCAAGAAGCAAGGTGCCATCGAAATTGAGGGCACCGTGATCGAGTCCCTCCCGAACGCCATGTTCAAGGTGGAGCTGCAGAACGGTCACAAGGTCCTCGCGCACATCAGCGGCAAGATGCGGATGCACTACATCCGTATCCTCCCCGATGACCGGGTCGTGGTGGAGCTGTCTCCGTACGACCTGACGCGTGGCCGGATCGTCTACCGATACAAGTAGATCTTGCTGACATCCCTCGCGGGGTGTCCGCAACTGACCCGGAGAACCTCAATCCCATGAAGGTCAAGCCGAGCGTCAAGAAGATCTGCGACAAGTGCAAGGTGATCCGCCGTCACGGCCGGGTCATGGTCATCTGCGACAACCTGCGCCACAAGCAGCGCCAGGGCTGACGCAAGACCACCTGCCTCTCGCAGTACTTCGCGCGACGCGAGCAAACTCGTAATGACGCAGTGTCCGGCTCCCACCCGGTGGGACCGACACCTCCGGCGGAGGCCGGGGACCCGGACCGTATCTCTCCCTCAGCGGGAGGGACCGGCAGCCGGGAACGACACTGCGGAAGACCTCCGACATCATCAGGAGCCATGAATGGCACGCCTCGCAGGCGTTGACCTCCCGCGCGAAAAGCGCGTCGAGGTCGCCCTCACCTACGTCTTCGGTATCGGGCGCACCCGGTCCAAGGAGACCCTCGCCGCCGTTGGCGTCGACCCGAACGTCCGTGTCCGCGACCTCGCCGAGGAAGACCTCGTCAAGATCCGCGAGTACGTGGACGCCAACCTCAAGACCGAGGGTGACCTCCGTCGCGAGATCGCCGCCGACATCCGCCGCAAGGTCGAGATCGGCTGCTACCAGGGTCTGCGTCACCGCCGTGGCCTGCCGGTGCACGGACAGCGCACCAGCACGAACGCTCGTACCCGCAAGGGCCCGCGTCGCGCCATCGCCGGTAAGAAGAAGCCGGGCAAGAAGTAGTCCTCAGCGGACGCTCATCAGCGGTCTTCGCTGTAGGACCGACCACCTCCCTGTAGGAGAAATAGATGCCCCCCAAGGGTCGTCAGGGCGCTGCCAAGAAGGTGCGCCGCAAGGAAAAGAAGAACGTCGCTCACGGGCACGCCCACATCAAGAGCACGTTCAACAACACGATCGTCTCGATCACCGACCCCTCGGGCAATGTGATCTCCTGGGCCTCCGCCGGCCACGTCGGCTTCAAGGGCTCGCGCAAGTCCACCCCCTTCGCCGCGCAGATGGCCGCCGAGTCGGCCGCCCGCCGCGCGCAGGAGCACGGCATGCGCAAGGTCGACGTCTTCGTCAAGGGTCCCGGTTCCGGCCGTGAGACCGCGATCCGTTCGCTCCAGGCCACCGGCCTGGAGGTGGGCTCGATCCAGGACGTCACCCCCACCCCGCACAACGGCTGCCGCCCCCCGAAGCGCCGCCGCGTCTGACCCTTTCCCCGCGCAGGGGAACGGCTCGCGGGCGGTACGGCGCTTCGGTGCCGTGCCGCCCGTACCCTTGTTCTGTTGGCATCAAATAGCGGGTGCCAAGACTGGAGGCATTAACCATGCTTATCGCTCAGCGTCCCTCGCTGACCGAAGAGGTCGTCGACGAATACCGCTCGCGGTTCGTGATCGAGCCGCTGGAGCCGGGCTTCGGCTACACGCTCGGCAACTCCCTTCGGCGTACGCTCCTCTCCTCGATCCCCGGCGCGGCGGTCACGTCGATCCGGATCGACGGTGTCCTGCACGAGTTCACCACCGTGCCGGGCGTCAAGGAGGACGTCACCGACCTCATCCTGAACATCAAGCAGCTGGTCGTCTCCTCGGAGCACGACGAGCCGGTCGTGATGTACCTGCGCAAGCAGGGCCCCGGCCTGGTCACGGCCGCTGACATCGCCCCGCCGGCCGGTGTCGAGGTCCACAACCCCGACCTCGTGCTCGCGACGCTGAACGGCAAGGGCAAGCTGGAGATGGAGCTGACCGTCGAGCGCGGTCGCGGTTATGTCTCCGCCGTCCAGAACAAGCAGGTGGGCCAGGAGATCGGCCGGATTCCGGTCGACTCCATCTACTCGCCGGTGCTCAAGGTCACGTACAAGGTCGAGGCGACCCGTGTCGAGCAGCGCACCGACTTCGACAAGCTGATCGTCGACGTCGAGACCAAGCAGGCCATGCGGCCGCGTGACGCCATGGCGTCCGCCGGTAAGACGCTGGTCGAGCTGTTCGGTCTGGCGCGCGAGCTCAACATCGACGCCGAGGGCATCGACATGGGCCCGTCGCCGACGGACGCGGCGCTCGCCGCCGATCTCGCCCTGCCGATCGAGGAGCTTGAGCTCACCGTCCGGTCGTACAACTGCCTCAAGCGCGAGGGCATCCACTCCGTGGGTGAGCTGGTGGCGCGCTCCGAGGCCGATCTGCTCGACATCCGTAACTTCGGTGCCAAGTCGATCGACGAGGTCAAGGCGAAGCTGGCCGGCATGGGCCTGGCCCTCAAGGACAGCCCGCCCGGATTCGACCCGACCGCCGCCGCGGACGCCTTCGGCGCCGACGACGACGCGGACGCCGGGTTCGTGGAGACCGAGCAGTACTGAACCGCCTCCGGAGCGTGAGCTCCGGGTTCCGGCGGGCGATCGCCCGTCCGGGAACTGACACCGGTACCTGATACGGCCGGTGCAGACACAAGGAGATACACCATGCCGAAGCCCGCCAAGGGTGCCCGTCTGGGCGGCAGCGCCGCGCACGAGAAGCTGCTCCTCGCGAACCTCGCGAAGTCGCTCTTCGAGCACGGCCGCATCACCACGACCGAGGCCAAGGCCCGCCGCCTGCGCCCGATCGCGGAGCGTTTCATCACCAAGGCGAAGAAGGGCGACATCCACAACCGTCGCCTGGTGCTGCAGTCGATCACGGACAAGAGCGTCGTCCACACGCTCTTCACCGAGATCGCCCCGCGGTACGAGAACCGCCCCGGTGGTTACACGCGTATCACCAAGATTGGCAACCGTCGTGGCGACAACGCCCCGATGGCGGTCATCGAGCTGGTCGAGGCCCTGACCGTGGCGCAGCAGGCCACCGGTGAGGCCGAGGCGGCGACGAAGCGCGCGGTCAAGGAAGACGCCCTCAAGAAGGACGAGGCTCCGGCCGAGACCGTCGAGGACGCCAAGCCGGCCGCCGAGTCGGAGTCCAAGGACGCCTGAGCGTTCTGACGACTGACGGACGGGTCCGCTCCCTCTGGGGGCGGGCCCGTTCTGTATGGAAAGGGCGGACACGTGGGTCAGGTGGGTCAGGTGAGCGAGGACATCGAGGGCGCGGCGCCCGGACACGTACGGATACGGCTGGACCTGTCGTACGACGGCAAGGACTTCTCCGGCTGGGCCAGGCAGCGGACCCGGCGGACCGTCCAGGGCGAGATCGAGGACGCGCTGCGTACGGTGACGCGGTCCTCGCGCACGTACGAGCTGACCGTCGCCGGGCGTACGGACGCGGGTGTGCACGCGCGCGGACAGGTCGCGCATGTCGATCTGCCGGACGACGTGTGGGCCGAGCACCGGGAGCGGCTGCTGCGGCGGCTCGCGGGGCGGCTGAGCCATGACGTACGGGTCTGGAAGGTCGCCGAGGCACCCCCGGGCTTCAACGCGCGCTTCTCGGCCGTCTGGCGGCGCTACGCGTACCGCGTGACCGATCATCCCGGGGGTGTCGATCCGCTGCTGCGCGGTCATGTGCTGTGGCACGACTGGCCGTTGGACGTGGCGGCGATGAACGCGGCGTCCGCGGGGCTGCTCGGCGAGCACGACTTCGCGGCGTACTGCAAGCGGCGCGAGGGCGCGACGACCATCCGTACGCTCCAGCGGCTTGGGTGGGAGCGTGACGCGTACGGGGTGATCACCGCGACCGTGCGGGCCGATGCCTTCTGCCACAACATGGTGCGCTCGCTGGTGGGCGCGCTGCTGTTCGTGGGCGACGGGCACCGGCCCGTGGAGTGGCCGGCGAAGGTGCTGGCGGCGGGGGTGCGCGACTCGGCGGTGCATGTCGTACGGCCGCACGGGCTCACCCTGGAGGAGGTCGGCTATCCGGCCGACGAGCTGCTGGGCGAGCGGAACCGTGCGGCGCGCAACAAACGGACGCTGGGCGCGAACCTGAACGGGGACGCGGACGGCGGCGGGGACGCGGGCTGCTGCTGAGGTCAGCCGCGCCGCAGCCGCCTGGCGAGACGGCGCAGCGGTCCCGGTGCCGGGGCCGGTGTGCCCCGCGCGGGTGCGGGCTCCGGCTTCGGGACCGCGACGCGCAGGGACAGATCGCGCTGCGGATTGGTCCAGTACGGCGTGACGCGGCGGTCCCGCGCGGTGGGGTGCGGCACGGGCGCGAGCCGCTCGGGCACCTCGGGGCCGCGCCGGGAGCCGAGCCGCGCCGACTTCGTCCAGCCGAGCGCGGTCAGGCGTACGGACAGATCCCAGACGCCGTCGCCGAGCGCGGCGCCGTCCAGCGCCGTGGCGAGATCGAGCCGGGCCGTTCCGGCGATGCTCAGCACGCCTTCGGGGCGGAAGACGGTGGTCTTCGTGGGCAGCCGGTACTCGGCGCCGCTGGCGCGTTCGCGCAGGACGAGGACGACGGACGCCTTGGCGGGTGAGGCGCCGCCGGTGAGCGGTTCGCGGGCGAGCCGGTCCCGCAGGGCCGGGGAGAGACCGGCCGGTGCCAGCGCCTCCTGGTCCGTACCGGTGTCGGTGACGCCCAGAGGGCCGTCGGCGCCGTGCAGCTCGCCGGTGAAGGCCACCCGCAGACAGCCGCCGTCGTCCAGCCAGGACAGTGCGTCCAGCCGCGGGTGGCAGACGACCGAGGACTCCCAGGCGGCGAGCGCCACCAGATCGTCGAGCCGGTCGTCGGTGATCAGCCCGACGGCCACCCGGCGCGCGGCGGGCAGACCGGCCACCGACGTGTCCGAGATCCCGTCCACGACGACCGCGCGGACCGCCCGGAACAGCTCGCGCCGCGCCTCCTCGTCCAGATCCAGCAGTCGCTTTCCGGTCAGCCGGTCCAGGATCTCCACGCGGAGCCAGCGCCGGTGCAGCCGGTCGCGCGCCGCCCCGGGTCCGACGAGTCCGTCGACGGTCTTCAGCAGGGCGCGCAGCTCGGGGTAGAACTCCCCGGGCGGTACGGCGGGGCCCGCTCCGCCCGGACCGTAGTGGTAGCAGACGTAGCTGCCGAGGACGGCGGTACGGCCGGCCCGGAGGGTGGCCTCGGCGGTGAACGCCTGCTCGGCCAGTTGCCCGCCGCCGACGGGGAAGCGCAGCCCGTGCCTGTCGAGGAAGGCGCGGTGGAACAGCTTGTTGGCGGTCAGGCTGTCGGCCAGCGGGTCCTTGGCGAGGGTGGCGCGCGGCCGGTCCCGTACGAACAGCTCGCGGGGGACCGGCCGGCCCTTGCCCGCGAGCTTGCCGGCGACGATATCGGCGTCGTGCTCGATGCCGTACGCGTACATCCGCTCAAGGGCTTCCGTGCCGAGCCGGTCGCCCGACTCCATGTACAGCACGTACTGGCCGGTCGCGGTGTCGGTCCCGGTGTTACGGGGATCGGTGCCCGGCGCCGTGTCCGGCACCGTGATCACCTCGATGTCGTCCGCCGGCAGGGTCTGGGCGGCCAGTGAGGCGAGGGTGGTCTCCACGGCCTCGGGCGCCGCCCCCGCGGTGGGTACGACGACGCTGACCTTCGGCGGCCGGGGACCGGGCACCGCGTCGCTCGCGCGTACGGTCAGGGTCAGCCCGTCCTCGGTGAGCGCGCCGGTGATCTCGTGTCCGCCGAGGATCTCCGGGGCGGGCAGCGGCACCTCGCCGGGCGCGGTGTCCCCGCCGAGCCCTGTGTACCGGTCGAAGCCCGCGCCCAGGAGCCTGATCCGTACCTCCCAGTCGCCCTCGGCCAGGGGCCCGCCGCCCGCGCCGCGCAGCGGGTCGACGGCGACGGTGCCGCGGACGACGGGCCGTACCAGCACGGTGCCCTCGGGCACGGTGCCGGCGAGGCCGTCCGGGACGGGTTCCTCCTCCAGGACGAGAGACGTCTCGCGGTCGGGGAGCCACACATGCGCGGTCTCCGCGTGGCGCAGCAGCACATCGGCCTTGAAGGACTTCAACTCGCCGGTCACATCGACGGGTTCGGACAGGACACCGTCCGTCAGAGCGGGCGCGAGGAAGTACCGGTCACCGCGCCGGGCCAGCAGCAGACCGGACCCGTCGTGGGCGCCGTCGGGGCCCGGTTCGCCCATGAACCGGGCGGTGAACGACGCCTTGAACCGGTCCCGGCTCCACTCCGCCCGCTCGATCGCGCAGCGCGCGCCGAGATCCGTCTGCCGACGGGTGAACTCGGTCAGTTCGGCCGGTCTGTTCTCCCGGAGCAGGGCCGATCTGGTCCGCTGTACGGCGGCCAGCGCCGTGTGCACGCCGTCCGTCATGAACTCCTCGGCCAGCTCGCGCACCACCTCGAACGGGTCGTCCCGGAACGGCGGGTCGACCAGCAGGCCCCGGGGCGGTTCGCCCAGCCGGTGCAGCATCTCCACCCGGTAGAAGCGGCGCAGCAGCCGGTCACGCTCGGGCCCCGGCTCGGTGCCCGCGACGACGGTCGCCATGACCTCGCGGAGATTCCCGTAGTACCGGCGCGGGTCCATGGCGGCCGTACCGGCGTTCTCGGCGTCCTCACGGGCCCAGTACGCGTAGCAGACGTAGTCGCCCAGGACGGAGACCACGGACGCCTTGAGGTAGGCGCGGACCATGAAGAGCTGGTCCTCCAGGATCCAGGGCCCCTCGGGGTGCGCGATGCCGTGTTCGTGCAGGAACGCGGTGCGGAACATCTTGTGGGGGGTGAGGCTGTCGATGAGTGGCGCGTCGCGTACCGTGCAGCTCTCCCGGGTCCGGGTCATCAGACCGTACGGGACGCCCCGGCTGCGGAAGTTGCTGGCGACCTTGCCGATGACGATGTCGGAGCCGTTGCGCGCGGCCATGGCGTACAGCCGCTCCAGCGCCTCGGGCGCCAGCCGGTCGTCGTGGTCGGCGAACTGCACGTACTGGCCGTTCGCCCGCTCCACGCCGATGTTGCGCGGCTTTCCCGGCCAGCCCGAGTTGGGAATGCGCTCCATCCGGAAGTGGTCGTGCTCGGCGACCAGGGCCGCCAGCCGGTCCGGGGTCTCGTCGGTCGAGCCGTCGTCGACGAAGAGCACCTCGAACTCGTCGCTGGGCAGGGTCTGCCCCAGCAGCGACCCGACCAGCGGCTCGATGTGGATTCCCGAGTTGTACGTCGGCACCACCACGGTGACTTTGACCGCCATCCACCCCACGCCCTCTGTGCATTCACCAGCGCCACACAAGTTGCGCAGACTGTACACAGCGCCGAGCACGCGCCGTGCCGGGAAACCGCGACGGCGCGCGGGCGGGGGACTGCGGGGGACTGTGGGGCCGGGTTACTGGTCGACGGGGGCCGTGGCCGCGGCCGACGCCTGGGCCCTGCCCCGTTCGAGGATCTGGCGGAAGGCGAACTCCGCGACATCGTCCCCGATGGTGAAGACGTCCTTGTCCGACGTGGTGACGTTCTTGCCCGAGGTGAAGCCGCCGACCGTGAAGTAGACGTATCTGCCGTACGAGTTGGTGGTCTTGCGGCAGATCGAGGGGGCCCGGCAGAAGGTCGGGACACCGGCGCCGGAGAGCGAGGCGACGCCGTCCTTCGCCTGGTCCTTGGCCTTCAGCGCCAGCGCCTCCGTCTCGAAGACCGCGACGCCGACGGTCACGGCGACCCCGTCCCCGCTGTAGGTGGCGCGGATGACCTCGTCGCAGCTGTTCGAGGCGAGGATGGAGCCGAGCCGGCCCTGTGCCGCCGCGGCGCAGTTGGTGGTGCGGGCCGTGGCGCCCTTCGCGTAAACGCGGTCGCTCATCGTGAGCTTGTCGCCGGGGAAGAGGGTGTCGGCGCTCAGCGGCGCCTTGTCCTTGTCGGCGCTGGAGACATAGTCCTTCGGGTTCGGCGGCGGCAGCGGCCGGACCGACGAGAAGGTGGGCTCCGCCTCGGGGCTACGGTCCGGCAGATCGGTGGGTGTGGGCAGGTCGTTGGCGGTGTTCTCCGTGCCGCGGTCGTTCCCGCCGTTCATGGAGACGACGGCGGTCGCCACGATCGCGGCTATCGCGCCGGTCGCGAGCACGCCACCACCGATCATCAGCCAGCGTTTGCGGCGGGTACGCGCGGCGGAGGCGTCCGCGAGAGCGGCCCAATCCGGTGTCTGTGTGCCGTGCGGGTCCTGGTCCGGTGAACCGGGGCCGCCCCAGGAGGGCCCCCCTTGCCCAAAGCTCATGGCGCGAGTTTAGACCGCCCGAAGACCGGGGAGCGGCCCGGGAATCCGAAAAGGATTGGGCTCCGGCGCCACCTGCACCGACAATGCGGGACATGGGACATGTTGAGGCCGCGCACCTGGAGTACTACCTCCCCGACGGACGGGTGCTGCTCGGCGACGCCTCGTTCCGCGTCGCGGAGGGCTCCGTCGTCGCTCTGGTCGGGGCCAATGGCGCCGGCAAGACCACGCTGCTCAGGCTGATCGCGGGGGAGCTCCAGCCGCACGGCGGCTCGGTGACGGTCAGCGGCGGGCTCGGTGTGATGTCGCAGTTCGTGGGGTCGGTACGGGACGAGCGCACGGTTCGTGACCTGCTGGTGTCGGTCGCGCAGCCGCGCGTACGGGAAGCCGCGGCGGCCGTGGACGCGGCCGAGCACGGCATCATGACGGTCGACGACGAGGCCGCGCAGATGCGGTACGCGCAGGCGCTGAGCGACTGGGCGGAGGCGCGCGGTTATGAGGCCGAGACGGTCTGGGACATGTGCACGACGGCGGCGCTCGGCGTCCCGTACGAGAAGGCGCAGTGGCGTGAGCTGCGCACCCTGAGCGGCGGCGAGCAGAAACGGCTGGTGCTGGAGGCGCTGCTGCGCGGGCCCGACCAGGTGCTGCTGCTCGACGAGCCGGACAACTATCTGGACGTGCCCGGCAAGCGGTGGCTGGAGGAGCGGCTGAAGGAGACCCGTAAGACGGTCCTCTTCATCTCCCACGACCGGGAGCTGCTGGCCAGGGCCGCCGAGAAGATCGTGAGCGTGGAACCCAGCCCGGCCGGCTCCGACGTGTGGGTGCACGGCGGCGGGTTCGGTACGTACCACCAGGCGCGCAAGGAGCGCTTCGCGCGCTTCGAGGAGCTGAAGCGCCGCTGGGACGAGGAGCACGCCCGGCTGAAGGCGCTGGTGCACCGGCTGCGGCAGCAGGCGGCGATCAGCCCCGACATGGCCTCGCGCTACCGGGCGATGCAGACGCGCTTCAAGAAGTTCGAGGACGCCGGACCGCCGCCGGAGCCGCCGCGCGAGCAGGAGATCACCATGCGGCTGCGTGGCGGCCGTACCGGCGTACGGGCCGTGACCTGCGAGAACCTTGAGCTGACCGGGCTGATGAAGCCGTTCTCGCTGGAGATCTACTACGGCGAGCGCGTCGCGGTCCTCGGTTCGAACGGCTCAGGGAAGTCCCACTTCCTGCGGCTGCTGGCCGGTGAGGACGTACGGCACAGCGGCGCGTGGAAGCTGGGCGCGCGGGTCGTACCGGGCCACTTCGCGCAGACCCACGCCCACCCCGAGCTGCTCGGCCGCACGCTGGTCGACATCCTGTGGACGGAGCACGCGAAGGACCGGGGCGGCGCGATGAGCGTGCTGCGCCGTTACGAGCTGGAGCGCCAGGGCGACCAGCCCTTCGAGAAGCTCTCCGGCGGCCAGCAGGCCCGCTTCCAGATCCTGCTGCTCGAACTGTGCGGTACGACCGCGCTGCTCCTGGACGAGCCGACGGACAACCTGGACCTGGAGTCGGCGGAGGCTCTTCAGGACGGTCTTGAGGTGTACGAAGGGACGGTGCTCGCGGTCACCCACGACCGCTGGTTCGCTCGCTCCTTCGACCGGTATCTGGTATTCGGCTCGGACGGGGTCGTACGGGAGACGCCGGAGCCGGTATGGGACGAGCGACGGGTGGTACGGGAGCGGTGACGGACGGTACGGGGGAGCGGTGACGGGCGGTACGGTCGCGCCCCTGCGCACCCGGGGGCCGAGGGGCGCGCACCCCCGTTTTGACCCGTACGGGGCACCGACGGTATTCTTCTGGTTCGTTATGCGTATTGGCTTGGTCGTTCTCACGCGAGGGGCCCTTACGCCGGTCCACCGGGCCGATGGACAGCGGTAGTGCACGGGTTGCGTCCCCGAAGTACCGCCAGGGCTGTCGTGATCGTCCGGGTGGCCTTGTCAGGACTCCACTTTCACTGAAGAAGCGAAGGCATACGACCGTGCGTACGTACAGCCCCAAGCCCGGCGATGTGACGCGCCAGTGGCACATCATCGACGCGCAGGACATCGTCCTGGGCCGTCTGGCGACCACCGCCGCCAACCTTCTGCGCGGTAAGCACAAGGCGATCTACGCGCCCCACGTCGACACCGGTGACTTCGTCATCATCATCAACGCCGACAAGGTGCACCTGTCCGGCAACAAGCGGACCCAGAAGATGGCGTACCGCCACTCCGGTTACCCGGGTGGTCTGCGTTCCGTCCGCTATGACGAGCTCCTCGCCAAGAACCCCGAGAAGGCCGTCGAGAAGGCCATCAAGGGCATGATCCCCAAGAACACCCTGGGCCGTCAGATGCTCTCGAAGCTGAAGGTGTACTCGGGTGACCAGCACCCGCACGCCGCTCAGCAGCCGGTCCCGTTCGAGATCACCCAGGTCGCGCAGTAGTTCCGGCCACCCCCTAAGACGAAAAGAAATCTGAGGAGCATCGTGGCCGAGACCACTGCAGAGACCCCCGTCGAAGCCCCCGAGGCGGAAGAGACGTACGCCGAGGTGACGACCTTCGAGTCGGAGACCCCGGTCGAGGGTGAGTACACCTCCGAGTCGATGGCGTCCCGCTTCGGCGACCCGCAGCCGGCGGCCGGCCTGGGCCGTCGCAAGAACGCCATCGCCCGAGTCCGGATCGTCCCGGGCACCGGCAAGTGGAAGATCAACGGTCGCACCCTTGAGGACTACTTCCCCAACAAGGTGCACCAGCAGGCTGTCAACGAGCCCTTCAAGGTGCTTGAGCTCGACAACCGCTACGACGTCATCGCCCGTATCTCGGGTGGCGGCGTCTCCGGCCAGGCCGGCGCCCTGCGTCTCGGTGTGGCCCGCTCGCTGAACGAGGCGGACGTGGACAACAACCGCGCCCCGCTGAAGAAGGCCGGCTTCCTGAGCCGCGACGACCGCGCCGTCGAGCGCAAGAAGGCCGGTCTGAAGAAGGCCCGCAAGGCGCCGCAGTACAGCAAGCGCTAAATCGCTCGCTTGCCGGCACTGGCTTTACGGCCTCTACGGCATCCGAACGCCCCGGCGGCACTCCGTGCTGCCGGGGCGTTCGTTTTATTGGTTACTCGGGCGTATAACAGCATCAGGCGCTCAGAACTTTGCATGGGTTTGCGTTTTCGAAATCTTTTCGCTCGGGGCAGATCGGTGATGCCGGCTCCGGGCGTTCTCGGAGGGAGAGCTGTGGGACGACTCTTCGGCACGGACGGTGTGCGCGGTGTCGCCAACGCCGATCTGACGGCCGAGCTGGCGCTCGGTCTTTCGGTCGCGGCGGCGCATGTGCTCGCCGAAGTGGGGACGTTCGAGGGGCATCGGCCCACGGCGGTGGTGGGACGTGATCCCCGTGCCTCCGGTGAATTCCTGGAGGCCGCTGTCGTGGCGGGCCTGGCGAGCGCGGGCGTGGACGTCCTGCGTGTCGGTGTGCTGCCGACCCCCGCGGTGGCGTATCTCACCGGTGTGCTCGGCGCCGACCTCGGCGTGATGCTCTCCGCGAGCCACAACGCCATGCCCGACAACGGCATCAAGTTCTTCGCGCGCGGCGGGCACAAACTCGCCGACGAGTTGGAGGACCGTATCGAGGCCGCCTATTACGAGAACACCGTGCACCGCACCGGCGCCCCCTGGGAGCGGCCGACCGGTGCCGGTGTCGGTCGGGTCCGCTCGTACGACGAAGGTTTCGATCAGTACGTGGCACATCTGATCGCTGTGCTGCCGAACCGGCTCGACGGGCTGAAGGTCGTCCTGGACGAGGCGCACGGCGCGGCGGCCCGGGTGTCACCGGAGGCCTTCACCCGCGCCGGCGCCGAGGTCATCACGATCGGCGCTGAGCCGGACGGGCTGAACATCAACGACGGATGCGGCTCCACCCATCTGGACCAGCTCAAGGCCGCGGTCGTCGAGCACGGCGCGGACTTCGGCATCGCGCACGACGGCGACGCGGACCGCTGTCTGGCCGTGGACGGCGCGGGCGAGGAGGTCGACGGCGATCAGATCCTCGCCGTACTGGCCCTCGCGATGCGCGAGGCGGGCACGTTGCGCGGCGACGCGGTGGTCGGGACGGTCATGTCCAACCTCGGGTTCAAGATCGCGATGGAGCGCGAGGGCATCCATCTCGTCGAGACCGCGGTCGGCGACCGCTACGTACTGGAGTCGATGAAGGAGCACGGCTACGCCCTCGGTGGCGAGCAGTCGGGCCATGTCATCGTCCTCGACCACGCCACCACCGGCGACGGCACCCTCACCGGTCTGATGCTCGCGGCCCGGGTCGCCGCGACGGGCCGTACGCTGGCCGACCTCGCGGCCGTCATGCGACGACTGCCGCAGGTGCTCATCAATGTGCCGGATGTCGACAAGTCGCGGGTGAAGACCTCCGCCGAACTGGCGTCGGCGGTCGCCGAGGCCGAACGCGAACTGGGCTCCACGGGCCGTGTCCTGCTGCGCCCCTCGGGCACGGAGCCGGTGGTACGGGTGATGGTCGAGGCGGCGGACATCGACCAGGCGCGGTCGGTGGCGAGCCGGCTGGCGGACGCGGTGAAGTCGGCGCTCGGCTGAAGGCGCTGAGCCGATTCGAGGGAGTGCTCCGGCGGCCCGGACCCACGGCGGGTGCGGGCCGCCCGGTTCCGGGCCGTCCCGGTCCAGGGCCGTCCAGGACCGTACACGGCGGTCCGGGGCCGTCCAGGACCGTACACGGCGGTCCGGGGCCGTCCAGGACCGTACGCGGCGGACGCCCGTACGCCGTATCCGTCCCCGCTGCGTCGCCCACAGCGCCTTCTGGGCGAGCAGCGTGAGCGTACCGGCGGCCACGATGCCCGCCAGGTTCAGCAGGAGCTGGCTGCTGGAGCCCCACACCTGCGCGAAGTCGCCGTAGCCGAGGGCCACCGCCGCGTTGGCCGCCGCCGGGACCGTCGTCACCGAGATGGCGACCCCCACCAGCGCGCCCGACTTCGCGGAGGTCAGTGAGAGCATCCCGGCCACGCCCGCGAGCGCGGCGACCACGAGCGAGAACAGGTCCGGGTTCCAGATGAACGAGGTGTTCGGGCGGTCGGCCTCCAGCATGGATTCCGTGAAGAGCCCGAAGCCGTCCATCACCAGACTGAAGACGGTCGTCAGCCCCATCGCCACCGCGAACCCGGCGATCAGCGCGATCAGCGAACGCCACGCCAGCAGCGGGGCGCGCTGCACCAGCGCCGTACAGATCCCGGCCAGCGGGCCGAACTCCGGACCCACCGCCATCGCGCCCACGATCAGGATCGCGTTGTCCAGCACCACACCGCAGGCCGCGATCATCGTCGCGAGCGAGAGGAACGCCAGATACGTGAGGGAGAGCGAGGACTCCTCGTGGGTCACGTCCTCCAACTGCTCCCACAGCACGGCGTCGGCGCCCTCGCCCGGCGCCTCCTCCTCCGCCTCGTCCGCCCGCTTCGACAACGACAGATCGATGTTCTCCACCGAGATCGAACCGGACTCGTCGATCCCGAGGGCACGCAGATCCGCGATCAGTTCGTCGCCCGCCTCGCGCGCCACATCGCACATGACCAGATCGCCCCGCGGATCGCGGGAGGCGCCCGGTACGACGACGAGATGCGCGGTACCGACGGTCCGCTCCACGGCGTGTACGACCTCGTCGGTACGGCCGGCCGGCACGAGCAGCCGTAGATGCAGCACGCTGACAGCCCCTCAGTTCTTCTTCGGATCTTCAGAGTTTGCGCAGTGACAGCCGCTGGACCTTGTGGTCGGGGCCCTTGCGCAGGACCAGTGTGGCGCGGCTGCGCGTCGGCGCCACATTCTCCAGCAGATTGGGCTTGTTGATGGTCCGCCACATCGTCCTGGCGTAGTCGAGGGACTCCTCCTCGGAGACCTGGGTGTACTTCCTGAAGTACGAGGCGGGGTCCTGGAAGGCCGTCTCGCGCAGCTTGCGGAAGCGGTTCAGATACCAGGTCTCGATGTCCTCGGCGCGGGCGTCGACATAGACGCTGAAGTCGAAGTAGTCGGCGAGACCGACCCTGGTCCTGCCGTCCTTGCCCGGCAGCGCGGGCTGGAGGACATTGAGCCCCTCGACGATGAGGATGTCGGGCCGACGTACGGTGAGCAGTTCGTCCGGCACGATGTCGTAGATCAGATGCGAGTAGACCGGCGCGGTGACCTCGTCCTTGCCCGCCTTGATGTCGGCGACGAACCGGGTCAGTGCCCGGCGGTCGTACGACTCGGGGAAGCCCTTGCGCGACATCAGCCCGCGGGCCTGGAGCTCTTTCATCGGGAGCAGGAAGCCGTCGGTGGTGACGCGTTCGACCCGGGGGTGCTCGGGCCAGCGCGCGAGCAGCGCCTGCAACAGCCGGGCCACGGTGGACTTCCCGACGGCGACACTGCCCGCCACGCCTATGACGAACGGTGTACCGCGCTGGGCACCGTGCCCGTTGCCCGCGTCCCCGAGGAAGGTGTTCAGCGCGCCACGCAGCCCCGCCGTGGCCTGGACATAGAGATTGAGCAGCCGGGAGAGCGGCAGATAGACGTCCCGTACCTCGTCGAGGTCGATGACATCGCCGAGTCCGCGCAACCGCTCGACCTCCTCGGCGGAGAGGGGCAGCGGCGTCCTGTCGCGCAGCGCGCTCCACTCGGCCCGGCTGAGGTCGACATAGGGCGTCGGCCCATGGTCGCCCCGGCGTGGGGCGCTTCGTGGCGGCGAAGTGATCACCTCGCCATTGTCGGGGGTGCGGGGCAGGTGTGGGTGGTGTGCTAAATCACGTGCCCGGGGAGGTACGGGACGCCTGAGGCACCGCGGCAGACGCCGCGGGCTGGTCCACGAAGATCGACCGGACAGCACCTAGGCTGCCGACATGTGCGGAATTGTGGGATACGTCGGAGGACAGTCGGCGCTCGATGTGGTCATCGCGGGCCTCAAACGGCTTGAGTACCGGGGGTACGACTCCGCCGGAGTCGCGGTGCTCGCCGATGGCGGGCTGGCCGCGGCGAAGAAGGCGGGCAAGCTCGTCAACCTGGAGAAGACGCTGGTGGAACGGCCGTTGCCGAGCGGCACCACCGGGATCGGGCATACCCGGTGGGCCACGCACGGCGGCCCGACCGACGTCAACGCCCACCCCCATCTGGACAACGGGGGACGCGTCGCCGTCGTACACAACGGCATCATCGAGAACTTCGCCGCGCTCCGCGCCGAGCTGGCCGGGCGCGGCCACGACCTGGAGTCGGAGACCGACACCGAGGCGGTGGCGCATCTGCTCGCCGAGGCGTTCTCGTCGTGCGGCGATCTCGCCGAGTCGATGCGGCAGGTGTGCCGGCGGCTGGAGGGGGCCTTCACGCTCGTCGCCGTACACGCGGACGAGCCGGACGTGGTGGTCGGCGCGCGCCGTAACTCCCCGCTGGTGGTGGGCGTCGGGGACGGCGAGTCCTTCCTCGCCTCGGATGTCGCCGCGTTCATCGCCCATACGCGCTCCGCGATCGAACTCGGCCAGGACCAGGTCGTCGAACTGCGCCGCGACGGCGTGCTGGTGACGGATTTCGACGGCGCGCCTGCCGACGTCCGTTCGTACCACGTGGACTGGGACGCGTCCGCCGCCGAGAAGGGCGGTTACGACTACTTCATGCTGAAGGAGATCGCCGAACAGCCCAAGGCGGTCGCGGACACCCTCCTCGGACGGATCGACGCCGAGGGCTCGCTGACGCTCGATGAGGTACGTATCCCGGCCGCCGTGCTGCGCGAGGCGGACAAGGTCGTCATCGTGGCGTGCGGGACGGCCTTCCACGCCGGGCTGATCGCGAAGTACGCCATCGAGCACTGGACGAGGATGCCCTGCGAGGTGGAGCTGGCCAGCGAGTTCCGCTACCGGGACCCGATCCTGGACCGGCGCACGCTGGTGATCGCGATCTCGCAGTCCGGCGAGACCATGGACACGCTCATGGCGCTGCGGCACGCCCGCGAACAGGGCGCGAAGGTGCTGGCCATCTGCAATACGAACGGTTCGACGATCCCGAGGGAGTCGGACGCGGTCCTCTACACACACGCGGGCCCCGAGGTCGCCGTCGCCTCGACCAAGGCGTTCCTGACCCAGCTGGTGGCCTGCTATCTGGTCGCGCTGTATCTGGGGCAGCGGCGCGGTACGAAGTGGGGCGACGAGATCAGGGCCGTCATCCGGGATCTTTCGCGGATCTCCCGCGAGGTGGCGCGGGTCCTGGAGACGATGGAGCCGGTACGGGCCCTGGCGCGCTCGCTCAGGGACAAGCGGACGGTGCTGTTCCTGGGCCGGCACGTGGGCTATCCGGTGGCCCTGGAGGGCGCGCTCAAGCTGAAGGAACTGGCGTATATGCACGCCGAGGGGTTCGCGGCCGGTGAGCTGAAGCACGGCCCCATCGCGCTGATCGAGGAGGATCTCCCGGTGGTGGTGGTCGTACCCTCGCCGCGCGGGCGCTCGGTGCTGCACGACAAGATCGTGTCCAACATCCAGGAGATCCGGGCCAGGGGCGCGCGCACGATCGTGATCGCGGAGGAGGGGGACGACGCGGTGGTGCCGTACGCGGATCATCTGATCCGTATCCCGGCGACGCCGACGCTGCTTCAGCCGCTGGTGGCGACGGTGCCGTTGCAGGTGTTCGCGTGCGAGCTGGCGACGGCGCGCGGCAATGAGGTGGACCAGCCGAGGAACCTGGCGAAGTCCGTGACCGTGGAGTGACAGTGCGAGTGCGAGTGAGTGAGTGCCGGGTGGGTACGGCGAGCAGCCGGACACACCGGCCGAGAAGGAGGATGGGTTGATCATCGGGGTGGGGATCGACGTGGCGGAGATCGACCGGTTCGGGGAGTCCCTGCGGCGGACGCCGCAACTGGCCGACCGGCTCTTCTCGGAGCGGGAGTTGCTGCTGCCGAGCGGTGAACGGCGTGGAGTGGCCTCCTTGGCGGCGCGGTTCGCCGCGAAGGAGGCCGTGGCCAAGGCCCTGGGCGCGCCCGTCGGACTGCGCTGGGCGGACGCCGAGGTGTGCGTCGAGGACAGCGGGCAGCCACGGCTGCGGGTACGGGGGACGGTCGCGGCGCGCGCCGCGGAGCTGGGCGTACGGAACTGGCATGTGTCGCTCAGCCACGACGCGGGGGTGGCGTCCGCCGTGGTGATCGCGGAGGGTTGAGGGGAAGCGGGCCGACGGCCGGCGACGGCGGGCGAACGCGGGCGACGGTGGAAAGGCTGGTCGAATGCGTACTGCGTACAGCGTGGAGACGGTACGGAGCGCCGAACGCGCGCTGATGGCACGGCTGCCGGAGGGCGCGCTCATGGGGCGCGCCGCCGCCGGTCTCGCCGCGGCCTGCGCGGGCCTGCTGCGGGATCTGCTGGGACGGGTGTACGGGGCACGGGTCGTCCTGCTCGTCGGCAGCGGGGACAACGGCGGTGACGCTCTCCACGCCGGGGCCCGGCTGGCCCGTCGGGGTGCCGCCGTCACCGTCGTACCGCTGGCCCCCGGCCGGACCCACGAGGGCGGGCTGACGGCGCTGCTCGGCGCGGGCGGACGCGTCGCCGACGACCCCTTCGACGTACTGACCGCCGCGGATCTCGTGCTCGACGGCATCACCGGGATCGGCGGACACGGCGGGCTGCGCCCCGACGCCGTACCGGTGGCACGGGCGGCCCGCGGCTCCGGCGCGGTGGTCGTCGCCGTCGATCTGCCGAGCGGGGTCGAGGCGGACAGCGGGGAGGTGAGCGGTGAGGCGCTGCGCGCGGATGTGACGGTGACCTTCGGTACGTACAAGCCGGGCCTGCTGATCGACCCCGCCAGGGAACACGCGGGCGCGGTACGGCTCGTGGACATCGGCCTCGCGCCCCATCTGCCGTCCGTGCCCGCGCTGGAGGCGCTCCAGCACGAGGATGTCGCCCGGCTGCTGCCGGTGCCGACGGGCGAGAGCGACAAGTACCGGCGCGGTGTGGTCGGCGTGGTGGCCGGCTCCGCGCGCTATCCGGGCGCGGCGGTGCTCGCGGTGGCGGGCGCGCTGCGGGGCGGCGCGGGCGCGGTCCGCTATGTCGGCCCCGGCGCGCACGCGGTGATCGCGCGCTTCCCGGAGACGCTGGTGCACGAGGGACCGCCGTCGAAGGCGGGCCGGGTCCAGGCCTGGGCGGTCGGCCCCGGGCTGGGGGACGCGCTGGGCGACGGCTCGGGCCCCGAGGCCGCGGTGGCGGACGTCCTGGCCTCGGACGTCCCGGTGCTGGTGGACGCGGACGGCCTGCGGCTGCTGGACGCGGAGACCGTACGGGGACGTACGGCCCCGACCCTTCTCACCCCGCACGCGGGCGAGGCGGCGGCGCTGCTCGGCGTCGCCAGGCCCGAGGTGGAGGCGGGCCGGCTGACGGCGGTACGGGAACTGGCGGCGCGGTACGGCGCGACGGTGCTGCTGAAAGGCTCGACGACGCTGGTCGCCGACCCGGACCCGGCCGTTCCGGTCCGCGTGAACCCCACGGGCACGTCCTGGCTGGCGACGGCGGGCAGCGGGGATGTCCTCTCGGGTCTGTCCGGCTCCCTGCTCGCCGCCGGCCTGCCGGCCCGTGACGCGGCGTCGGTGGCGGCCTACCTCCATGGCCTCTCGGCCCGGCTGGCATCGAGGAACGCGCCGCTGGCGGCGGACGACGTGGCGGAGAACCTGCCGGAGGCGTGGCGGAACGTCGTGGGCTGAGGCTGCCGGGAGTGGTGCGCCGAGCGGCGGTGGCATCCGCACCGGTTCGAGCGGCGGTGGCATCGCACCGGCCCCGGACATCGCTCTGAGAGACTGGGCACGATGACCGAGAACACACACACGTCGACCGGTGTCCGCGCGCGGGCCGAAGTCGATCTCGCCGCCCTGCGGGGCAATGTGCGCGCGCTGCGCTCCCGCGTGGGACCCGGTGTCGCCCTGATGGGTGTCGTGAAGTCCGACGGATACGGACACGGCATGGTGCCCACCGCGCGGGCGGCCCTCGACGCGGGCGCCACCTGGCTGGGCACGGCCACCCCCCATGAGGCGCTCGCCCTGCGCGCGGCGGGCATCGAGGGCCGGATCATGTGCTGGCTCTGGACGCCCGGCGACCCCTGGCGGGAGGGCATCGAGGCCGATCTCGACATGTCCGTCAGCGCGATGTGGGCCCTGCGTGAGGTGACCGCCGCCGCGCGCGCGGTGGCGCGTCCCGCCCTTATCCAGCTCAAGGCGGACACCGGCCTCGGCCGGAACGGCTGCCAGCCCGCCGACTGGCCCGAACTGGTGGCCGCCGCGCTCGACGCGCAGGCCGCCGGTCTGGTCCGGGTCACCGGTCTCTGGTCCCACTTCGCATGCGCCGACGAGCCGGGCCACCCCTCCATCGCCTCGCAACTCGACGCCTTCCACCAGATGGTCGCGTACGCCGAGAAGGAGGGCGTCGAGCCCGAGGTCCGGCATATCGCCAACTCGGCGGCCACGCTCACCCTCCCCGAGGCGTCCTTCGATCTCGTACGGGCCGGCATCGCCATGTACGGCATCTCCCCGAGCCCTGAGCTCGGCACCTCACGGGACTTCGGCCTGCGGCCCGCGATGACGCTCTCCGCCTCCGTCGCCCTGGTCAAGCGGGTGCCGGAGGGCCATGGCGTCAGCTACGGCCACCGCTATGTCACCTCGCGGGAGACGACCCTCGGACTCGTGCCCCTCGGTTACGCCGACGGCATCCCGCGCCATGCGTCCGGCCGTGGGCCCGTTCTCGTGGGGGGCAAGCGGCGGCGGGTGGCCGGACGGGTCGCGATGGACCAGTTCGTCGTCGACCTCGGCGGCGACATCCCCGAGCCGGGCGCGACCGCCGTCCTGTTCGGCCCCGGCGACCACGGCGAGCCGACCGCCGAGGACTGGGCCGAGGCGGCGGACACCATCGCCTACGAGATCGTCACACGTATCGGTTCACGCGTCCCCCGCGTCTATGTGGACGAGCGGTCCGCGTGACCGGGGCGACGGGCGGTCCGTATGACTGGCTGGAACGCGTCGGTTGCCCGCATGGGTATGTTGAAGGGGCAACGGCCCGTGTGACCTCCGCCGGGTGAAGACCGGCACGACGGGGAAGATTCCGGCGGAACGACGAGGAGCGCACGGTGAGCGAGAGCAGCGCGGCGGGTGACACGGCGTCCAGGGCTGCCGCCATGATGGCGTCGGTCACCGGCAACTGGCGCAAGGCCGGCGTCGCCGGAGCCGCGATAGGCGTGATCGCCGCGGGCGCGGCGGCCGGGGTCGCGATCGAGAGGCTGACCGTCGGCCGCGGGATGCGCAGAAGGGCCCGGCTCGCGCTCGACGCGTCGGGTCCGTACGGCGCGCTGCGCGGCACCCCGGGCAAGGCGCTCGCCGACGACGGTACGGAGCTGTACTACGAGACCGACGAGGTCGACCCGGAGGCCACGACCGGCGCGGATCCGGCGGCGGACCCGCGCCGCCGCAGGCTCTTCGGCCGGAAGTCCCCCGCGCCGGTCACGGTTGTTTTCAGCCATGGCTACTGCCTCAACCAGGACTCCTGGCACTTCCAGCGCGCCGCCCTGCACGGACTCGTCCGTACCGTCCACTGGGACCAGCGCAGCCACGGCCGCTCCGCGCGCGGCGCCGCCCAGCAGGGCCCCGGCGCGGTCCCGGTCACCATCGACCAGCTCGGCCGCGATCTGAAGACCGTCATCGACGCGGCGGCGCCCGAGGGCCCGCTGGTGCTGGTCGGCCACTCCATGGGCGGGATGACGATCATGGCCCTCGCCGACCAGTACCCGGAGCTGGTACGGGAGAGGGTCGTCGGTGTCGCCTTCATCGGTACGTCCAGCGGAAGGCTCGGCGAGGTCAACTGGGGCCTGCCGGTCGCGGGCGTGAACGCCGTACGGCGGGTCCTGCCCGGCGTGCTCAAGGCGCTCGGCTCCCAGGCCGAGCTGGTCGAGCGTGGCCGGCGGGCCACAGCGGATCTCTTCGCGGGGCTGATCAAGCGGTACTCCTTCAGCTCGAAGGATGTGGACCCGGCGGTCGTACGGTTCGCCGAGCGGCTCATCGAGTCGACCCCGATCGATGTGGTCGCGGAGTTCTACCCGGCCTTCACCGACCACGACAAGGCGCAGGCGCTCTCGGTCTTCCTGGAGATCCCGGCGCTGGTCCTGGCAGGGGAGAGCGATCTGGTGACCCCCAGCACGCACAGCGAGGCCATCGGCGATCTGCTGCCCGACGCGGAGCTGGTGCTCGTACCGGACGCCGGTCATCTGGTGATCCTGGAGCATCCGGAGGCCGTCACGGACCGGCTGGCCGACCTGCTGGCACGGGTGGGCGCGATGCCGGCAGCGGCTAACGTTGGCACTCATGGAAGCACCGCACAGCCCGGCGGCTGAGGCCACGCCCGCCCCCCGCCGTACCGACTGTTCCGACCCCGCCGGCCGTCCCGCGGTCCGCCTCACCGTGGAGACCCCGGAGCGGATGCGGGAGCTGGGCCGTGGACTCGCGGCCCTCCTGCGCCCCGGCGATCTGGTGATGCTGACCGGCGAACTCGGCGCGGGCAAGACCACCCTCACGCGCGGCCTCGGCGAGGGCCTCGGCGTACGCGGCGCCGTGACCTCCCCGACGTTCGTGATCGCCCGGGTCCATCCGTCCCTGGTCGGCGGCCCCGCGCTGGTCCATGTCGACGCGTACCGGCTGGGCGGGGGGCTGGACGAGATGGAGGACCTTGATCTGGATGTCTCGCTGCCGGACTCCGTGGTGGTCGTGGAGTGGGGCGACGGCAAGGTCGAGGAGTTGTCGGACGACCGGCTGCATGTGGTGATCCACCGGACCGTGGGCGCGGACACGAACGCGGACACGAACGCGGATGCGAACGCCGATACGAACGCGGATACGGGGGCTGAGCCGGGCGACGACGGCGCTGACGAACGGCGCGTCGTCACCCTGACCGGCTTCGGCAGCCGCTGGTCGGACGCGGATCTGGCCGCGCTGGCCCACTGATTCGGCCAGCCGTTCCGTACATTCCGACAAGACGTCGGCAAAATGTTGCGCGTGCCGTGCCGTACGTGGTGACATGGTACGGAGAAGTGGTTAGGTCTACCTAACTACGCCTGCCCCCGAACACCAGGAGGCATCCATGCCGGCGCCGGCACGTGAACCGCGACCGCGCTCCACTTCGTATCTGACGCGGTCGCTCTCGCCGTCGTCCGTCTCCATGAAGGATCTGCTGGCGTCCTGCGCTTCGGCGGCGGCCGTCTCCACGCCGCCGTGCGAGCCGTCGGCCGTGGCCTCGGCCGGGGAGACCGCGGAGGCCGGGGAGCTGGAGTCGCGGCGCGAGCGGGAACAGAGACGCGACGCCGCGAGGCAGCGCGACGCCGCGTAAGAGGGCCGGCCGGGCCGGGCCGGGGCTCCGGGTGGCCCCGGAGCCTGGTCCGGGCAAGAGCCCTGGTGTGCGGCCTTACGGGACGACGACGACCTTGGAACCGACCGTAGCGAATGTCCACATCGCGTTTCCGTCCGCCACCTTCATCCTGACGCCGCCGGTCTTCAGCGTCGGATCGGGGCTCGACAGCGTGCCGTCCACCGCCGCGCTGAAGCCGATCGCGACATCGCCGACGAGCGCGAACCGCACGACATGCTCGATCCGTACCCCGTCCGTGCCCGTGACCGACCCCGATCGCGAGGTCACCTGATACGACCCGGGTTCGGGGCTGACGGTGCTCGGCATGACCGGGAAGGTCCGCGTCACCCGGTTCTTCTCCACCAGCCATACGCGCCGGTCGGCCAGCGCGTAGACGACCCGTTCGCCCTCGCCCGACTCGGCGGGCAGGGCATGCGGGTCCTTCGGCTTCTGCGCGGGAGCCCCGGCGGCGCCGGAGGGGGCGGTACGGGGTGCCTTGGGCTTGGCGAGGGCGTCGGGGACATTCGCCGACGCCTGGTAGGCGAGGAAACCGACCACGGCGACGGCAGCCGCGGTGAGCCCGGCCACGATTCCCGAGCTGCTCCTGGACACCTTGATCCACCTCTCGTACGTATGACTAGTTGGTGACGTTAGCAGCAGGCGGCTGACGGGGCGGGGCGCCGTGCCTTGGGGCCGGGAGCCGTAGGCTGTTTGCGTGCTTCTGCTCGCCGTTGATACCGCCACGCCCGCCGTCACCGTCGCCCTCCACGACGGCAGCTCCGTCCTGGCCGAGGAGAGTCAGGTCGACGCGCGCCGCCATGGGGAACTGCTGCTGCCCGCCGTCGACCGGGTCCTCGCCGGGGCCGGACTGAAACTGGACGCGGTCACGGACGTGATCGTCGGCGTCGGCCCCGGCCCGTACACGGGGCTGCGCGTCGGCCTGGTCACGGCGCTGACCCTCGGCTCGGCGCTCGGGGTGCCGGTGCGGGGGCTGTGCACGCTGGACGGCCTCGCGTACGCCTCCGGGGCCGAGGGCCCCTTCGTGGTCGCGACGGACGCCCGGCGCAAGGAGGTCTACTGGGCGCGGTACGCGGACCCCCGCACCCGGCTGACCGAACCGGCCGTCGCCCGGCCCGCCGATATCGCGGAGGCGGTCGCGGGACTGCCCGCCGTCGGTGCCGGGGCGCTGCTCTACCCCGACACCTTCCCGGACGCCCGCGGCCCCGAGCACCAGTCGGCCGCGGCGCTCGCGTCGCTGGCGGCGGAGAGACTGGCCTCCGGCGGGGAGTTCCTGCCGGCGCTGCCGCTCTACTTGCGCAGGCCCGACGCGCAGGTGCCCAAGAACTACAAGGTGGTCACGCCGAAGTGACGGACGCGACTGATGCGGCGGACCCGACTGATGCGCCGGACGCGACCGATACGCCGGACGCGACCGATACGGCGGACGGGACCGACGCGGCCGAGGGGACCGCGGCCGGAGCGGCGGCTCCCGCCGTCGTCCTGCGCGAGATGCGCTGGTGGGACATCGAGCCGGTGCTCGCCCTCGAACGCGACCTCTTCCCCGAGGACGCCTGGTCCCCGGGCATGTTCTGGTCGGAGCTGGCCCACGCGCGCGGCCCCCGGGCCACCCGCCGCTATGTGGTGGCCGAGACGACGCGGGGCGGGAGCCGCCGGATCGTCGGATACGCGGGACTCGCCGCCGCCGGGGGGCTCGGCGACGTACAGACCATCGCCGCCGCCGGCGACCAGTGGGGCACCGGCCTCGGCTCCCGGCTGCTCAGCGATCTGCTCCAGCACGCCACCGCCTTCGAGTGCGAGGAGGTGCTGCTCGAAGTGCGGGTGGACAACCTCCGCGCGCAGCGGCTGTACGAGCGGTTCGGCTTCGAGCCGATCGGGTTCCGGCGCGGCTACTACCAGCCGGGCAATGTCGACGCGCTCGTCATGCGCCACCACGTGAAGACCCATCAAGGAACTGAGACCCATGGCTGACGAACCCCTCGTTCTCGGTATCGAGACCTCCTGCGACGAGACCGGCGTCGGCATCGTCCGGGGGACGACCCTGCTCGCCGACGCCATCGCGTCGAGCGTCGACGAGCACGCGCGCTTCGGGGGTGTGGTGCCGGAGGTCGCCTCCCGCGCGCATCTGGAGGCGATGGTTCCGACGATCGAGCGCGCGCTGAAGGAGGCGGGGGTCTCCGCGCGCGATCTGGACGGGATCGCCGTGACCGCGGGTCCGGGCCTCGCTGGCGCCCTGCTGGTCGGGGTCTCGGCGGCGAAGACGTACGCGTACGCGCTGGGCAAGCCGCTGTACGGGGTGAACCATCTGGCCTCGCACATCTGCGTCGACCAGCTGGAACACGGCCGGCTGCCCGAGCCGACCATGGCGCTGCTGGTCAGCGGCGGCCACTCGTCGCTGCTGCTCGCCCCGGACATCACGGCCGATGTGCGGCCGATGGGCTCGACCATCGACGACGCGGCGGGCGAGGCGTTCGACAAGATCGCGCGAGTGCTCCAGCTGGGGTTCCCGGGCGGCCCGGTGATCGACCGGCTGGCGAGGGAGGGCGACCCGTCCGCGATCGCTTTCCCGCGCGGACTGACCGGCCCGCGCGACGCGCCGTACGACTTCTCCTTCTCGGGTCTGAAGACCTCGGTGGCCCGCTGGATCGAGGCGAAGCGGAACGCGGGCGAGGAGGTGCCCGTACGGGATGTGGCGGCCTCGTTCCAGGAGGCGGTGGTCGACGTACTGACCCGGAAGGCCGTCCGTGCCTGCAAGGACGAGGGCGTGGACCACCTGATGATCGGCGGCGGCGTCGCGGCCAACTCCCGGCTGCGCGCGCTCGCCCAGGAGCGCTGCGAACGGGCGGGCATCAGGCTGCGGGTGCCGCGCCCGGGGCTCTGCACGGACAACGGCGCGATGGTGGCGGCGCTGGGCGCGGAGATGGTGGCGCGCGACCGGCCCGCGTCGGACTGGGAGCTGTCGGCGGACTCGTCGCTGCCGGTGACGGAGCCGCATGTGCCGGGGCAGCCGCATGACCACCAGCACCAGCACCAGCACCGGCACGACCACGACCATGTGCATGAAGTGGCGAAGGACAATCTGTACTCATGACGGTCGCCCTGATGTGGGAGGCGAAAGCGGCGCCCGGCCGGGGCGCGGAGCTGCTGGAGTGGGCGCGGGCGCGCGAACTGCCGTACGCCCCGCTACGCCGCGAACTCTTGCGCGCCCCCCAGGACCGCGTCCTGGTCATCACCTGGTGGGACGCCCCCTACGACGCGGATCTTCCCGAACTCCCCACCCCGCCGCCGGACCTCATCGCCCGCCCACCCCACCGCTGGCGCTTCGAGTCGGTCGCGACGCACTGAAAGGAATTCCCGGCGTGTGTCGATCCGGGAGGCTCCGGTTCGACGTAAGGGTGAGGGGCGGGAAACAGCCCGCCGTACACACCGAGGAGTCACCATGCCGCGCTATCTGTCCACGGTCAGCAGCGACGAGAAGAACGCGCCCGCCGGTGGGCCCAGTCCCGAGCTGATGCGGCGCATGGGCGAGTTGATCGAGGAGATGACCAAGGCGGGTGTGCTGCTCGACACCGCCGGGCTGACGCCGTCCGCGCGGGGTGTGCGCTTCCGGCAGAGCGGCGGGCGGCTCAGTGTCACCGACGGGCCGTTCACCGAGGCCAAGGAGGTCATCGGCGGGTACGCGATCGTGCAGGCCAAGGACAAGGAGCAGGCCATCGAGTGGACCCGGCGCTTTGTGGAGATCCACGGGGACGAGTTCGACATCACCGTCGAGCTCCGGGAGATCGCCGAGCCGTGAGCCGTGAGCCGTGAGCCGTGAGCCCTGAGCCGTGAGGCGTGAGGCGTAGCCGCGGGGTCAAGTCGTACGCGCGGTCCCGGCGGGGGGCGGGACCGCGGCCGGTCAGGGGGCCTTCGGTGGTGCCGGTCCGTCGCGGTCCAGGAGCAGGCGTTCCAGCCGGTCGAAGCGTTCGTGGAGGGCGCGTGTCCCCTCCGAGACGTCCGCCCTCCCCTCGTGCTCCGCGTGCTCGACGGCCAGCGCCACCTGACGCGCGTGGCGGGCGGCCCCGCTGACGAACCAGGTGGCGACGGACGCCGTGACGATGCTGAACGCGGAGATCCCGGCGAGCATCACCACGGTGGCGATGACGCGCCCCGGCGCGGTGACGGGATACAGGTCCCCGTACCCCACGGTGGTCGCCGTCTCGATCGACCACCACAGAGCGCGGGGAAAGGACGTGATGGTCGCGCGCGGCGCCGACACCTCGAACGGGACGATGATCCAGGAGCCGGCCAGCAGGATCACCACGACGGCCAGCGCGGCCCACGTGGCCGCCCGCACATGCAGTCGCTGCCAGCGCTCATTGCCCAGCAGCCATCTCAGCAGGTACGCGAAGGACAGCGGTGGCATGGGCGGACCTCGTTCGGCTCGGTCGCCCCGAAACTACCCGGGCACGCCCCGGCCCGGACCGTCTGACACTCGGATGGTGCGGGACGCGGCGCGCGGTGGTTGTGTGGAAGGAGCGGCGGCCGGCCCCGACCACCCTCCACCCCGCCCCTCTGCGATCCCCAAGGACACGGCGATGACCCACGTCCCCACCACCACGCTCGGCGACGGGCTCGCGGTCGGCGCGCTCGGCTATGGAGCGATGGGCCTGTCCGATGTCTACGGCCCGGCCGAGGAGGGCGAGTCCCTGGCCACCTTGCGTCACGCCCTCGACCGGGGTGTGACGCTCATCGACACGGCCGACGTGTACGGCGCCGGGCAGAACGAGCGCCTGGTCGGCCGAGTCCTCGCCGAGCGGCGCGCGGACGTGACCGTGGCCAGCAAGTTCGGTGTCGTCCTCGGTGAGTCGGGCACGGGTACAGACGGGATGACGACGCGCGGTGACGCCGCGTACGTACGGGCCGCCGTGGACGCGAGCCTGGAGCGGCTGGGTATCGACACCATTGACCTGTACTACCTGCACCGCCGCGATGTCTCCGTCCCCGTCGAGGAGACGGTCGGAGCCATGGCGGATCTGGTCGCGCGGGGCAAGGTCCGGCATCTGGGCCTGTCCGAGGTGACCGCCGACGAGCTGCGGCGGGCACACGCCACGCATCCGATCGCGGCCGTGCAGAGCGAGTGGTCGCTCTGGAGCCGCGATGTGGAACGGACGGTGGTGCCGATGGCGGCCGGGCTGGGGGTGGGCTTCGTGCCGTACGCGCCGCTGGGGCGCGGGTTCCTCACCGGCACGATCACGGACCGGGCCGCGCTGGCCGGTGACTGGCGCGCGGGGCTGCCGCGCTTCTCGGGTGACGCCTTCGACCGTAATCAGGCGGTCGTACGCGCCGTCCGGGGCCTCGCGGCCGAGCTGGGCGCCACCCCCGCGCAGGTGGCACTGGCCTGGCTCCGTGCGCAGGGGGAGCGGTTCGGGCTGCCGGTGGTGCCGATCCCGGGTACGCGGCGGGCCGCCCGGGTCGACGAGAACATCGGCTCGCTGGACGTCGTCCTCGCCCCGGAGCAGTTGGGACGGCTGAGCGGGCTGGCCGAGGGGGTGGTGGGGCGGCGCTCGGACAACGACGACCCGAACTGGGTGTCGGACACCCGCGAATGACCATGACGGAGTGAGCGGACGCCCGGACGGAACGGTCGCGCGGGTCACCGCCGCGAGCGGCGCGCCGGGCGTGGCCCCGGACCGCGCCGGGCACCGCGTCCGACCCCGGTCCGTCAACACCGCTCCGCACCGCTAACCTCTGGCGAATGATCAGCCGTGCTCCGCTGCCGCCGTCCCCGCCGTCCCAGGAGCAGGGCCCATGCCCCGACCACGCGGCGCGGCTCGCCGAGCGGACCCAGGTGATGGTGGCGCTGAGCAGGCGCGGTCTCTCCCTCGGGCGGCTGGTGGCGCTCTGGCTGACGGGGGCGCTCGCCGTGGTCGGCTGGGCGGCCGTGGGGACGGCGGTCCAGAGCTTCGAGGGTGGCGGCCTGGGGCTGGCGGGCGGAGTGGTGGCGCTGGGGCTCGCGGCGGTTCTTCTGATCCCGGCGGGGGTCGCGGTCGGCTTCTGGCTGAGCCGGGGCCGTGTCATACGGGAGCGGCTGGAGGCCTGGGCGCGGTTCGTCCCGGAACCCGTGACGGACCCACGTCTGGGGGCGCACGGGCGGTCCGTGATGTGGCTGCTGCCGTCGGTGCTGCTGTGCCTGGTGGGGGTGTGGCTGACCGGCCGTGCCGCGACCGGGGCCGGAGGCGTGGCGGGCCGTGAGTCGGCCACGCTGGGTGAGACCGCGTACGCGCTGGGGCTCGGCATCACCCTCCTGGCGACCGGGCTGCTCGGGCTGGTCCCGTCGGTCAGGCATCAGTACTGGTCAGAGCAGCTGATGAGGAGGCCGGTACCGGTCCGCAGAGGCGGCGGAACGCACCGCTGAGGCCAGTCCTACCGTGTCCGTCCTATCCTGAAGAGGGAACGCATGCGCCATTCAGGGTTAAGGGGCGGCGGATGGAATGGATTTGGTGGATATTCGTCTTCTTCATCGTGGGCGGTTTCGGTTGGATCGCCGACACCGGCCGCACAGCGCTCCGAACCCGGCACGAACGAAGAATCGAGCGCTTCAAACTCCAGGAGCACGAGCGGCTGGCCCTTGAAGAGGCCAACAAGCCCCCGGAGCCCGTCTGCGGCTGCACCCACCATCTGGCGAAACATGACAAGCAGGGCAAATGTCATGAGGACATGGAGGTGCCGATGGAGTGGGACGAGAACAAGAAGCCCCTGCGGTACGAGCGCCGGCGGTGCAACTGCCAGCAGTACATCGGCCCGCAGCCGCTCTCCCAGATCTACGCGGACGAGCTGACCGACCTGGACTGATCCGGCCGCTCGTCCTTCCCGCCGTCAACGTCCCCCGTTCCGGGCCTGCTCCACCGGGTGGCCGATGAGCATCGTCGGGGCGCCCGCGACCCTGGTGAGGAAGACCGTGGCGGTGTGGGGGCCCTTGAGTTTGAGCCGTCGGCGCAACTCCTCGGGTTCCACCGCCGAGCCGCGCTTCTTCACGGTCAGTACGCCGACCTCGCGCTCGCGCAGCAGGGCCTTCAGCTTCTTGAGCCCGAAGGGGAGTTGGTCGGTGATCTCGTAGGCGGTGGCGAACGGTGTCGGGCGTGGAGCGTCGGCCGTGATGTACGCGATCGTCTCGTCGAGCAGTCCGCCGTCCAGATCCTCGGCGACCTCGGCGACCAGATGCGCGCGGATGACGGCGCCGTCGGGCTCGTACAGGAAACGGCCGACGGGTCGCACGGGCGGATCGGGGAGTCCGCGGCCGGTGAGGGTGGCGCCGGACGGCAGGAGGGTGGCTCGGCGCGTGCCGGGGACGACGGCCTCCGGGCCACCGCGCCCGCGTTCGGGCCGGGGCTCGCCCCCGCCCAGTCCGCCCTCGCGCTGTCCGCCCTCGCGCCGGTACCAGAGCACCGCTTCCTTCACATCGCCGCCGTCCGAGATCCACTCGGCCTCGAAGTCGTCGGGGATCAGCTCGTGCGGGATGCCGGGCGCGATCTTGACCGCGCCCGCGCCGACCCGTCGTACCGCGTCGACCGCCCAGGACAGCGGCGGTGAGTACGCCTCCGGATCGAAGATCCTGCCCCGGCCGCCGCGCCGCGCGGGGTCGATGAAGAGGGCGTCGGCCCCGGTCGTGTCGTACTCCAGGACATCCGCCCGGGTCACCGTCACGGGCGGACCGTCCGGCGCCAGGGTGCGCACATTGGTGAGGGCGATCTCGCAGGTCAGCGGGTCGAGATCGACCGCCGTCACGGCGAGTCCCGCACGGGCCAGTTCGATCGCGTCGCCGCCGATGCCGCAGCAGAGGTCCGTGACCCCGGAGGCTCCGGAGGCCCCGGAGGTCTCCGGGGCCGGCGCGAGGGCGCGGAACCGGGCGGCCCGGTGGGCGGCGACGCTGCCGCGCGTGGCCTGTTCGACGCCGTTCGGCGTGAAGTACATGCGGTACGCGTCGTCCGCGCCGAACTTCGCCACCCCGCGCTGGCGCAGCCGCGCCTGCGCCAGCGCCGCCGACACCAGGTCGGCCGGATGCTCACGGCGCAGCCGGGTGGCGAGGGCGAGCTCCTGAGCCGGGTCGTGATCGCGCAACTCGGCGAGCAGCGCCTGCCCTTCGGCGGAGAGGAGGGGCGCGAGGAGCGGCGTGGCGGGAGCCGGTCCGGGAGGGGGCGAGTCGGCGGGGGAGGAGGCGCGGTCGGTCACCCGCCCCATTGTGGGCCAGCCGGGGGACGGTACACGTCGGGGCGGCGGTGTCGGGCGCTCGCGGGCTCCGCGCGCTGACAGGATGCGACGCCATGCAGCTAGTACGACAAAAAGAAGAGATGTCCACACAGGCCGCATATCGCGCACCAGTAGCCAGGCGATGGCGCGGCCGTACGGTTCTGGCCGCACTGCTGGTCGCAGCCCTCGGCTCGGGATGTGCCGCCCAGTCCGGCGCACCGGAGAAGCACGCGCCCGACACGCCCGCCGCCGGGAAGCCGGGCCGGGCCGCCGCCCCCGGGGCGCCGGGCGAGCAGACGGCGGCAGAACTCGACGCGCTCTACTCGCCCGAGAACGTACGCCGTGTCCAGGCCGAGCGCGCCGTCGCCGCGCAGAGGTGGGGGCTCGCGAGCACGCCCTTGGCCGCGCCCAGGCCGCCCGCCGTCAAGCCGACGATCAGCACCCGCGAGGGCTTCGAGGTCGAGGGCGGCGAGGATCTGCCGCCGCTGTTCACCACCGTCCCGGTCGACGGCGAGAAGGTCGTCTTCCTGACGATGGACGACGGTTCGGAGAAGGACCCCGAACTGCTGCGGATGATGAGCGAACTGAAGATCCCCTACACCGCCTTCCTCAGCGATTACGTCATCAACGACAACTACGGCTACTTCGGGCAGATGCGGGACCGCGGGGTCGCCATCCAGAACCACACCCTCAACCACCCGTATATGCCGGGGCTGTCGTACGAGGAGCAGAAGCGGGAGATCTGCGGCCAGCAGGATCTGCTGCAGAAGAACTACGGGAAGCGGCCCACGCTCTTCCGGCCGCCGTACGGCAACTACAACGCCGACACGCTGCGCGCCGCGAAGGAGTGCGGGATCAAGGCCGCGCCGATCTGGGCGTCCGAGGCGTTCCCCGACCACATGGAGTGGCGCGAGTGGGACCGGGACATGCACCCCGGCGACATCATCCTGACCCACTTCCGTGGACGGGACGAGTGGAAGGGCTCCATGCCCGACATGATCCGCCATGTGATGAAGGTCGTCACGGACAAGGGATACGCCGTGGGCCGGCTGGAGGACTACGTATGAGACCCGCGCACCGGCTGCTGGCCGGGGTGCTGGCAGCCGGTGCGCTCCTCGCGGCCGGCTGCGCCCAGTCGTCCGGCGCGATGGACCCGATGGACCCGATCGAACGACTCGGCCGCAAGGCGGCGCAGCGGGTGAATCCGCATGACTCGGTACCGCCCCGGGTGCCCCTGCCGTTGCCGGGCCCCGGACCTGGATCGGCGTCGGGGTCGGCGGCGCCGGGTCCGGGATCGGGCGCGGGGGCGACGTCCGTTCCTCCGTCCTCGTCCCCGTCCGCACCGGGCGCTCCCGTACGCCCCGTCTGCGGGCTGCACGAGATGTCGCCCGCACCACCGCCCTCGCCGCCGTTCCCGCCGTCGCCGCCGTTCTCCACCCCGTTGCCGCCGTCGCCACCACTGCGGCACTGCCCCTCGGTCCTGCCCGACCTGTAAGGAACCCGGCCCCCGGAGCCGCGTTTCCGTAGCGGGGAAAGATCCGCCACGACCACGCTCATTGGCACTCCGCTTGACCGAGTGCTAATCGCAGTCATAGTCTCGGGTCTGGCACTCCCCACTGGAGAGTGCCAAAGCGCGACTGACAGGTCCGGCACCCGCGACGACGGATCTATTTGGTCGCCACCCTCAGACAGTTAACCCCGTGAGATCTCCGAAGGGGGAGGTCGGATCGTGACGACCGCCAGCACCAAGGTTGCCATCAAGCCGCTTGAGGACCGCATTGTGGTCCAGCCGCTCGACGCCGAGCAGACCACGGCCTCTGGCCTGGTTATCCCGGACACCGCCAAGGAGAAGCCCCAGGAGGGCGTCGTCCTGGCCGTGGGCCCGGGCCGATTCGAGAACGGCGAGCGGCTTCCGCTCGACGTCTCCGTCGGCGATGTCGTTCTGTACAGCAAGTACGGCGGCACCGAAGTGAAGTACAGCGGCGAGGAGTACCTCGTCCTCTCGGCTCGCGACGTTCTCGCGATCATCGAGAAGTAATTCACCTAATTGCTTTTGGACCGCGCCCCTGGCCGCCCTGCGATTGCCGGGCGGACAGGGGCGCGGTTCATTGAGAGGACAGAGAAGCTCCCATGGCGAAGATCCTGAAGTTCGACGAGGACGCCCGTCGCGCCCTTGAGCGCGGCGTCAACAAGCTTGCCGACACGGTGAAGGTGACGATCGGCCCCAAGGGCCGCAATGTCGTCATCGACAAGAAGTTCGGCGCCCCCACCATCACCAACGACGGTGTCACGATCGCCCGTGAGGTCGAGATCGAGGACCCGTACGAGAACCTCGGCGCCCAGCTGGTGAAGGAGGTGGCGACCAAGACCAACGACATCGCGGGTGACGGCACCACCACCGCCACCGTGCTGGCCCAGGCGCTGGTCCGCGAGGGCCTGCGCAATGTCGCCGCGGGCGCTTCCCCGGCCGCCCTGAAGAAGGGCATCGACGCCGCGGTCAAGGCCGTGTCCGAGGAGCTCCTCGCGACCGCCCGCCCGATCGACGACAAGTCCGACATCGCCGCCGTCGCCGCGCTCTCCGCCCAGGACGAGCAGGTCGGCGAGCTGATCGCCGAGGCGATGGACAAGGTCGGCAAGGACGGTGTCATCACCGTCGAGGAGTCCAACACCTTCGGTCTGGAGCTGGACTTCACCGAGGGCATGGCCTTCGACAAGGGCTACCTGTCCCCGTACATGGTGACCGACCAGGAGCGTATGGAGGCCGTCCTCGACGACCCGTACATCCTGATCCACCAGAGCAAGATCGCCAGCATCCAGGACCTGCTGCCGCTGCTGGAGAAGGTCATCCAGGCGGGTGGCTCCAAGCCGCTGCTGATCATCGCCGAGGATGTCGAGGGCGAGGCGCTCTCCACCCTCGTCGTCAACAAGATCCGCGGCACGTTCAACGCCGTCGCGGTGAAGGCCCCCGGCTTCGGTGACCGCCGCAAGGCCATGCTCGGCGACATCGCCACCCTCACCGGTGCGACCGTCATCGCCGAGGAGGTCGGCCTCAAGCTCGACCAGGCCGGTCTGGACGTGCTGGGCTCCGCCCGCCGCGTCACCATCTCCAAGGACGACACGACCATCGTCGACGGTGGCGGCAACTCCACCGACGTCGCCGGCCGGATCAACCAGATCAAGGCCGAGATCGAGTCCACGGACTCCGACTGGGACCGCGAGAAGCTCCAGGAGCGCCTCGCGAAGCTGGCCGGCGGCGTGTGCGTGATCAAGGTCGGCGCCGCCACCGAGGTGGAGCTGAAGGAGAAGAAGCACCGTCTGGAGGACGCCATCTCCGCGACCCGCGCCGCGGTCGAGGAGGGCATCGTCTCCGGTGGTGGCTCCGCTCTGGTGCACGCCGCCAAGGTGCTGGAGGGCAACCTCGGCAAGGAGGGCGACGAGGCCACCGGTGTCGCCGTCGTCCGCCGCGCCGTCGTCGAGCCGCTGCGCTGGATCGCCGAGAACGCCGGTCTTGAGGGCTACGTCATCACCTCCAAGGTGGCGGAGCTGGAGAAGGGCAACGGCTTCAACGCCGCGACCGGCGAGTACGTCGACCTGGTGAAGGCCGGCGTCATCGACCCGGTCAAGGTCACGCGCTCCGCCCTGGAGAACGCCGCGTCGATCGCCTCGCTGCTGCTCACGACCGAGACCCTGGTCGTCGAGAAGCCGGCCGAGGAAGAGGCCGACGCCGGTCACGGCGGCCACGGCCACAGCCACTGACGTGTAGACGTCCGGCCGAACGGACACACCGAGGCCCGGTATCCCTCCACAGGGGTACCGGGCCTCGTGCGTGACGGCTTCGACGGCTTACCGCGGGCCGTACTTGCGGCCCGTCTTCGAGGTGATCCCGCCGAGCAGCCCGCGCGGAGCCAGCTTCACCGCTCCCATCAGCGCCTTGTAGCGCGGATCCGGTACGGACACGGTCTTCCCGCGCGCCAGGTCCGCCAGCGCGGCGGCCACCAGCTTGTCCGCGTCAAGCCACATCCAGCCCGGGATGTTATCCGTGCCCATCCCGGCCCGCTCATGGAACTCGGTCCGTACGAAACCCGGGCACAGCACCATCAGCCGTAGGCCCGTCCCGGCCAGATCCCGCGCCACGCCCTGGGTGAACTGCACGACCCAGGCCTTCGAGGCGCCGTACGTCCCGCGCGGTACGAACGCGGCCACGGACGCCACATTGACGACCCCGCCCCGGCCGCGCGACTTCATCCCGGGGACCGCCGCCGAGGTCAGCCGCAGTACCGCCTCGCAGTGCACCTTCAGCATCGTCAGCTCGTCGGCCATCGAGACATCGAGGAACCGCCCCTTGTTGCCGAACCCCGCGTTGTTGACCAGCAGATCGATCGGCTGCTTGCGGTCCGAGAGCCGCTTCTCCACCGAGGCGATCCCGTGGTCGGTGGAGAGGTCGGCGGTCAGCACCTCGGCCTCGATGCCGTGCCGGTCGTGCAGTTCGGTGGCCTGGGCCCGCAAACGCTCGGTGTCGCGGGCGACCAGGACGAGATTGTGTCCGTCCGCGGCCAGCCGCCGAGCGAAGGCGGCGCCGATCCCAGCCGTCGCGCCGGTAATCAAAGCAGTCGTCATAGGCAGGCACGTTAGTGCCTGCGCGGGCGGACCCGGCGACGCCCGGGAATGGGTTACTTCGCGGCGCTCTCCGTGGCGTATTTCTCGACGTACTCCCGCGCTGTCCTCAACTCCTCGGCGTGCAGGGCCTCACCGGCGGCGAGAACCCGTGGCAGCAGCTCGCGCTCGGTGGTGACGGCGCGGAAGGCCAGGGAGACCGTCACGTCATGGTCCGGCCGGTGGACGATCTCGATCGGATCGCCCGCGCGTATCTCGCCGGGGGTGATGACCCGCAGATACACCCCGGTCACGGCCTGCCCGGTGAACCGCCGCACCCAGCCCTTCTCACCGAGCCAGCCCTGGAACGTACGGCACGGAATCCGCCCGCTCGTCGTCTCCAGCACCACGTCGGAGCCGATACGCCAGCGCTCGCCGATCCTGGCGCCCATGATGTCCAGGCCGGACGTGGTGAGGTTCTCCCCGAAGGCGCCGTTGGCCAGCGGCCGTCCCAGCTCCCGCGCCCAGAAGTCCAGATCCTCCCGGGCGAAGGCGTACACCGCCTGGTCGGTGCCGCCGTGATGGCGCAGATCGCAGACCGTGTCACCGGCGACGCCGCTCCCGCCCTCGCCCTTCGCCCCGGGATCCGACACCCGGACGGGACGGTCGGTCGGACGTTTGTCGATCCCGGTGAGCCCGCCCGGGGTGTCCGTGTACTCCACGGCCGTCGGCCGCCCCACATTTACGGTCAGAAGCTTCATACACGCCACGCTAACCACCCCACCCTCAAAGATTCCACCCGTTAATTATCGGTACCCCAAAGACTCGCTTATACTCACAGGGTGATCGAAGCCCGTCATCTCCGTGTCCTGCGCACCGTGGCCGCCACGGGCTCCTTCTCCGCCGCGGCCCGCGAGCTGGGCTGTACGCAGCCGGCCGTCAGCCAGCAGATGAAGGCGCTCGAATCGTCAGCGGGCACCCCGCTGATCATCCGCACCGGCCGCGAGATGCGGCTGACGCAGGCCGGCGAGGCGCTGGTGCGGCACGCGACGGGCATCCTCGCCGGCCTCACCGCGGCGGAGGAGGAGATCGCGGCCATCGCCGGGCTGCGGGCCGGCCGGGTCAGGCTGGTGTCCTTCCCCAGCGGCAGTTCCACGCTGGTGCCGACCGCTCTGGCCGCCCTGCGCGCGGCCCATCCGGGCACGCGGGTCTCGCTGGTCGATGCCGAGCCGCCGAGTTCGGCGGTGATGCTGCGGGACGGTGAGTGCGATGTGGCGCTGGCGTTCCGGTACGGCGGCTCCGGCGCCGAGTGGGACGACCTCGTCGTACGCCCGCTGCTCGTGGACCGGCTCGTCGGTCTGGTCCCCGAGGGCCACCGGCTCGCGGACGCCGGTACGGTCGCGATCGCCGAGCTGGCCGCGGAGCCCTGGATCGCGGGCTGTCCCCGCTGCCGTACCCAGTTGGTCGACGCGTGTGAGGCGGCGGGATTCACGCCCCGGATCGACTTCGCGACGGATGACTACCCGGCCGTGATCGGCCTGGTCGCGGCGGGGCTTGGGGTGGCGGTGCTGCCGGAGCTGGCGATGGAGTCCGTACGTACGGAGGGCGTTCGTACGCTCACGGTCGAGCCGTCCGTTCACCGGGAGATCGTCGCGCTGACCCTGCCCGATCTCGCGCGGGTCCCGGCCGTGGCGGCGACGCTGGATCAGCTGGTCCTGGCCGGCGCGCGCTGAGAGGGCGCCGCGGGAGGGGTGGTGCGGGAGGGGTGGTGTGGCGTTGCTGTGCTTGCAGGAACGTTTCTTCGCTAATGACGGGCCGTCGGACACTCAGCCGTTCTCGTGGCCCCCGTGGCCGTGGCCGTGGCTGTGGCTGTGGCTGTGACCGGTGCCGCCGCCGTGACCCGAGGTCGATGCCGTGATCAGCCGGGTCCGCGCCCGCCCCATCAGCTCCTCGCGTTCGTCCTCGGTCAGTCCGCCCCACACGCCGTACGGCTCCCGCACCGCCAGGGCGTGTGCCGCGCACTCCGCGCGGACGGGGCACCTCATGCACACCTCTTTCGCCGAGTTCTCACGCGCGCTTCGTGCCGCGCCTCTTTCCCCTTCCGGGTGGAAGAAGAGCGAACTGTCGACACCCCGACATGCCGCGAGGAGCTGCCAGTCCCACAGGTCTGCGTTCGGTCCGGGAAGGCGGGAGAAATCTGCCATTGCTCATGTCCCCTTGAAACCGTGCTGAGGCGGATACGGGCCGCTTGGACGCCGGGTACGAGCCCGGCGCGTACACGCACCGGTGCTCACGACCGTACATCTACTATGTAAGTAGATGTAAATATGACTCATTGCGAATCTAGCCACAGACACCAGTAAAAGTGAAGAAAAGCCGCTAAATGGGGCATACCTCCGATTGGGTACCGGTCAACCCCTTGCGCTCTCCTCCGTGTGCGACCCCTCACAGGGAGTGTCGAAGAGGGTTGTCCGACCCGTAACTCTTTCGAGTGACCGTCGTTGAATGTGCGAGGCGGTTGAGAGAACGAGCGCTCGGGCGCATGTCCGAGAGCGTCAATCGCACAGGTGACGATATGTACCCAGCCTGGAGGCTCAAGGTGACGCGCATCAGCTGCGGAGGACGGTCATGACATCCGTCCTCGTCTGCGACGACTCCCCGCTTGCCCGAGAGGCGCTTCGCCGCGCGGTCGCGACCGTGCCCGGTGTCGAGCGCGTGACGACCGCGGCCAACGGCGAGGAAGTCCTCCGCCGCTGGGGCGCCGACCGGTCCGACCTGATTCTGATGGATGTACGCATGCCGGGGCTGGGCGGTGTCGAGACGGTCCGCCGGCTGCTCTCGGCGGACCCCGGCGCCCGGATCATCATGCTGACGGTCGCCGAGGACCTGGACGGGGTCGCGCTCGCGGTCGCCGCCGGTGCCCGCGGCTATCTCCACAAGGACGCCTCGCGTGCGGAACTGCGCGCGACCGTCACACAGGCGCTCGCCGATCCGACCTGGCGGCTCGCGCCGCGCCGGCTCCGCTCGGCCGAGATGGGCGCCGCGCCCACGCTCACCGCGCGCGAGATCCAGGTGCTCGAAGGCATGAGCCATGGCCGGTCGAACGCGGAGATCGGCCGTGAGCTGTTCCTTTCCGAGGACACGGTCAAGACGCACGCCCGGCGGCTCTTCAAGAAGCTCGGCGCCTCGGACCGGGCGCACGCGGTGGCGCTCGGCTTCCGCTGGGGCCTTGTCCGCTGACACGCCGTAGCCGTCCCCGCCCGCCGCCGGTTCTGTCGCGTCTGTCGCGACAGAACCCGGCGGGCGGGGCAACGTACGCTCGTACACACCCGTTTCCCGCGCGATGCCGCATCCTTGAGATGTGGAGTTCCTCGGGGACGAGTCGGACGAGCGCGAGGGGAGAGCGCAGGAAATGAGTTCTGCCGCACCCGCTCATAACGCTTCGGTGCACAACTATGGACGCGGTGCCACCGATCAACAGCCGCCAAGGCACCATGGACCGATGCGCGATGACGAGACCACGGTGATTGGTGCGCTCGTTCACCGTGCCGTCGACGGCGACGAACAGGCCACGCACGATCTGCTGGCCCGGGTCCATCCGCTCGCGCTGCGTTACTGCCGTACGCGACTGAACCGGCTGCCCGGTGACGCGCGGCACTTCGTGGAGGACCTCGCGCAGGAAGTCTGTGTCGCCGTCCTCATGGCGCTGCCGCGCTACCGCGACACCGGCCGGCCCTTCGAGGCGTTCGTCTTCGCCATCGCCGGGCACAAGGTCGCCGATCTCCAGCGGGCCGCCATGCGGCACCCGGGATCCACGGCCGTGCCGTCCGACGAGATGCCCGAGCGGCCGGACGATTCCCTGGGGCCAGAGGAGCGCGCGCTGCTCAGCAGTGACGCGGAGTGGGCCAAGAAACTGCTCGCCAATCTGCCGGAGAACCAGCGCGAGCTGCTGGTGCTGCGGGTCGCGGTCGGGCTGACCGCCGAGGAGACCGGGCAGATGCTGGGGATGTCGCCGGGTGCCGTACGGGTCGCCCAGCACCGCGCGCTCAGCAGGCTGCGGGCCCTGGCCGAGCAGTGAACCGCGTGGTCGTCCGGGCCCCTGACGGACGGTCGTACCGGCGCTTCCCCGCCCCGGCGGTCGCCGTGAGCGGCGTTCGGAGGTACGCGAACGTATGAACATACGAAGCCGATCGGTGATCTCGATCGTGGAATGAGTGGCCCGCGGAGCCCGTTAGCATGGACATCCGCACCGATCAAGGCCATTTGGGGAAGGTGTCATGACTGCAAACGTCGACGGAGTGCCCGAGAAATTCGCGACGCTCGGGCTGACATACGACGACGTGCTGCTGCTTCCGGGGGCCTCGGAGGTGCTGCCGAACCAGGTGGACACCGCCTCACTGGTCTCGCGGAACGTCAAGGTGAACATCCCGCTGCTGTCCGCGGCGATGGACAAGGTCACCGAGGCCCGGATGGCGATCGCGATGGCGCGGCAGGGCGGCGTGGGTGTGCTGCACCGCAATCTCTCCATCGCGGACCAGGCCAACCAGGTCGATCTGGTGAAGCGCTCCGAGTCCGGCATGGTCACCGACCCGATCACGGTGCACCCCGACGCGACGCTCGCCGAGGCCGATCAGCTCTGCGCCAAGTTCCGGATCAGCGGTGTCCCGGTCACCGACCGCGCGGGCAAGCTGCTCGGCATCGTCACCAACCGTGACATGGCCTTCGAGGCGGACCGTTCGCGCCAGGTGCGCGAGGTCATGACCCCGATGCCGCTGGTCACCGGCAAGGTCGGCATCTCCGGTGTGGACGCCATGGGGCTGCTGCGCCGTCACAAGATCGAGAAGCTGCCGCTGGTCGACGACGCGGGCATCCTCAAGGGCCTGATCACGGTCAAGGACTTCGTCAAGGCGGAGAAGTACCCGCAGGCGGCCAAGGACGCGGAGGGCCGGCTGCTGGTCGGTGCCGCCGTGGGGGCCAGCCCGGAGGCGCTGGAGCGCGCCCAGGCGCTGGTCGCGGCGGGAGTGGACTTCCTGGTCGTGGACACCTCGCACGGTCACAACAGCAACGCGCTCAGCTGGATGTCCAAGATCAAGTCGAGTGTCCCGGTCGATGTCATCGGCGGCAATGTCGCCACCCGTGAGGGCGCCCAGGCGCTGATCGACGCGGGGGTGGACGGCGTCAAGGTCGGCGTCGGACCCGGCTCGATCTGTACCACCCGCGTGGTCGCCGGTATCGGGGTCCCGCAGGTCACGGCGATCTACGAGGCGGCGGTGGCGTGTCAGGCCGCCGGTATCCCGGTCATCGGCGACGGCGGCCTCCAGTACTCCGGCGACATCGGCAAGGCGCTCGCCGCCGGAGCCAGCACGGTCATGCTGGGCAGCCTGCTCGCGGGCTGCGAGGAGTCGCCGGGCGAGCTCCAGTTCATCAACGGCAAGCAGTTCAAGTCGTACCGGGGCATGGGGTCGCTCGGCGCGATGCAGTCGCGTGGCCAGGGGCGTTCGTTCTCCAAGGACCGCTACTTCCAGGCCGAGGTGTCCTCGGACGACAAGCTGGTGCCCGAGGGCATCGAGGGCCAGGTCCCCTTCCGGGGGCCGCTCGCCGCCGTACTGCACCAGCTGGTCGGCGGGCTGCGCCAGACCATGGGGTACGTGGGCGCCGCCTCCATCGACGAGATGGAGAGCAAGGGCCGCTTCGTACGGATCACATCGGCGGGCCTCAAGGAGAGCCACCCGCACGACATCCAGATGACGGTCGAGGCACCGAACTACACCGTGAACTGAGATCGTGCGGTAAGCACATGTTTCCGTGAGGGGCGGCCCCGGTTTCCGGGACCGCCCCTCACTGGCGCGTCGGGGATACTGGACGGGCAGACGTAGAGGGAAAGGCCACACATCGTGACTGAGATCGAGATCGGGCGCGGCAAGCGCGGCCGCAGGGCGTACGCCTTCGACGACATCGCCGTCGTCCCGAGCCGGCGCACCCGGGACCCGAAGGAGGTCTCGATCGCCTGGCAGATCGACGCCTACCGGTTCGAGCTGCCCTTCCTGGCCGCTCCCATGGACTCCGTCGTCTCCCCGCGGACCGCGATCCGGATCGGTGAGATGGGCGGTCTGGGGGTGCTCAACCTGGAGGGCCTGTGGACCCGGTACGAGGACCCGGAGCCGCTGCTCGACGAGATCGCCGGTCTTGAGGAGGCCACCGCCAACCGCAGGCTCCAGGAGATCTACGCCGAGCCGATCAAGGAAGAACTGATCGGGCAGCGCATCAAGGAGGTGCGGGAATCGGGCGTGGTCACGGCCGCCGCGCTCTCACCGCAGCGCACGGCGCAGTTCTCCAAGGCCGTGGTGGACGCCGGGGTCGACATCTTCGTCATCCGCGGGACGACCGTTTCCGCCGAGCATGTCTCGGGGGCCGCGGAGCCGCTGAACCTGAAGCAGTTCATCTACGAGCTGGATGTGCCGGTCATCGTCGGCGGCTGCGCCACGTACACCGCGGCCCTGCATCTGATGCGTACGGGCGCGGCGGGTGTGCTGGTCGGCTTCGGCGGCGGCGCCGCGCACACCACCCGCAATGTGCTGGGCATCCAGGTCCCGATGGCGACCGCCGTCGCGGATGTCGCGGCGGCCCGCCGGGACTACATGGACGAGTCCGGTGGCCGGTATGTGCATGTCATCGCGGACGGCGGGGTCGGCTGGTCGGGCGATCTGCCCAAGGCGATCGCGTGCGGCGCGGACTCGGTGATGATCGGCTCGCCGCTGGCGCGGGCCACGGACGCGCCGGGCAAGGGACGCCACTGGGGCATGGAGGCGGTCCACGAGGACGTGCCGCGCGGCAAGCTGGTGGATCTGGGCATCGTCGGGACGACGGAGGAGGTCCTCACCGGCCCCTCGCACATCCCGGACGGGTCGATGAACTTCTTCGGCGCGCTGAGGCGGGCCATGGCGACGACGGGCTACAGCGAGCTGAAGGAGTTTCAGCGCGTCGAGGTGACGGTGGCGGACTCGCAGCACCGCCGCTGAGGACCGTCGGACTCATGGCCCATGACTCATGACTCAAGAGGCGGAGTGCCCCGGACCGCGTCGCGCGGTCCGGGGCACTCCGCTGTGTCGTGCCGTGTCTTCTGAGGGGCCGCCTTATCCGGCGGCCTTCTTCGCACCCGAGAAGGCCGCGAAGGCGGCGAGCGCGAAGAACAGGAACGTCATGATGTCCTTGCCCTCGTTCCACGCCTCGGTCAGCAGACCGAAGTTGTCGAGGAAGACATCCGTCGTGGACACGTTCAGTTCCTTGGCGACGATGATCGCGATACCGAGGAGCTGGCCCACGTAGACCGCGCCCAGGGACAGGACGGCGCTGACGACCGGCAGTACGGGGCTGGGCCCGCCGACCTTGCCCGCGGCGAACCCGACGAGGAAGCCGACACCGATGGCGGCGAAGCCGATCTCGCGCTCAAGGGCGCCGGCGATCCCGCCGTAGACCGCGCAGCCGACGACCGCGGCGACCACGGCCGCCAGCAGGGCGAGCGTGAGATTCTCGCGCACGGGCGCGGGCGGCGGAGGCGGCGTGTACGGGCCGGGCGGAACGGCGCCGCCCGCGAACGGATTGCCGGGTGGTGGAACGGACTGGCTCATGCTGAAAATCCCCCCCAGGGAAAGTGTCGTGCGCATGATCTGCGCTCGATGGCCCTGGACAGTAGCAGTCATCTCGGACAGTCCCGTACCGGTTTCAGCGTGGTACGCCCGGTTTCAGAGGCGGTACGCGGCGCCCGCCGGGCTCGCGCCCCTGGTGTCCAGCAGCAACTGCGCCTTGACCGCCAGACCTTGGAGGTCGTACGTGCGGTGGTGCTGGAGCAGCACCGTCAGATCCGCGTTGGCGGCGGCCTCGTAGAGCGAGTCCGCGCGGGGCACGGGGAGTTCGCGTACGCGCCAGTCCGGGACGTACGGATCGTGGTAGCTGACGGTGGCGCCCAGATCCATCAGCCGGCAGGCGATCTCGGTGGCCGGTGAGCTCTCCTGGTCGGCGAGGTCGGGCTTGTAGGTGACACCGAGGAGCAGTACGCGGGCGCCGCGCGCGGACTTGCCGTGCTCGTTGAGGAGGGTGGCGCTGCGCTGGATGACGTACTGCGGCATCCGGGAGTTGATCTCCTGCGCGAGGCCGACCATCCGCAGCGGATGGCCCGGGGTGCGGCCCGCGTGCGGCAGATAGCTGGGGTCCATCGGCACGCCGTGGCCGCCGACGCCGGGGCCCGGCCGGAAGGCCTGGAAGCCGAAGGGCTTGGTCTCGGCGCAGCGGATGACGTCCCAGAGGTCGACGCCGAGGTCGTGGCAGAGCACGGCCATCTCATTGACCAGGGCGATGTTGACGTGCCGGAAGTTGGTTTCGAGGAGCTTGACCGTCTCGGCCTCGCGCGGGCCGCGCGCCCGGACGACCTTGTCGGTGAGGCGGCTGTAGAAGGCCGCCGCCGACTCGGTGCAGGCGGGGGTGAGACCACCGATCACCTTGGGGGTGTTGGCGAAGCCGTGGGTGCGGTTGCCGGGGTCGAGCCGGCCGGGGGAGTACGCGAGATGGAAGTCGCGTCCGGCACGCAGTCCTGAGCCCTCCTCCAGGATGGTGCGGAGGAAGCCCTCGGTGGTGCCGGGCGCGACGGGTGATTCCAGCAGCACGGTGGTGTGCGGGCGCAGCCGGGTGGCCAGCGCGCGGGCCGCGTCGCCGATCGCGGTCGGATCGGGGGTGCGGTCGGCGCCGAGCGGGGTGGGCGCGCAGATGACGGCCGTACGGACCCGGCCGAGATCGGTGGGGTTGGTGGTTGGCCGGAAGCCCCCCGAGAGCATCCGGCGTACGTCGGAGGCGGTGAGCGGACCGTCGACCGGGGAGCGGCCGGCGGCCAGCTCGGCGACGGGCCGCGGGTCGGTGTCGTAGCCGATGGTCTCGATACCGGCGGCCACGGCGGCGTGGGCGAGGGGCAGGCCGAGATGGCCGAGTCCGATGACGGCGAGATCTGCGGGCACGGCGATGACCGCCCTTCCCTTAGCCGGAGTGGACAGAGAGCGCAAACCCTGTGGACAGAATGGGCACGCGCAATGTCAGACTAGGCGTAAATATGACCGTTATGCGGCATTGCGTGGCCGGGGAAGTCCGTTTCGCGAGAGGGACGGCGTTATTCGTCGACAGCTGTGTGACCGGTGTTATCCACAGGCGGTGGCTGAAGTCGTGGAGTGCGGACAGAATCGATGGTGTGAGCCCGACCACACGGGGGACGACGGGAGGCAGCGGTGAGAACAGCGACACTGGGACCTGCGGAGCGCGGCCAGGCGCTCGCGGCGATGGCCGAGCGTGAACTGGACGTGCTGGTCGTGGGCGCGGGCGTGGTCGGGGCGGGGACCGCACTCGACGCCGTGACCCGAGGGCTGGCGACCGGTCTCGTCGAGGCGCGCGACTGGGCGTCCGGCACCTCCAGCCGGTCGAGCAAGCTGATCCACGGCGGGCTGCGCTATCTGGAGATGCTCGACTTCGCGCTCGTCCGTGAAGCCCTCAAGGAACGTGGACTGCTGCTGGAGAAGCTGGCGCCCCATCTGGTGAAGCCCGTGCCCTTCCTCTACCCGTTGCGGCACAAGGGCTGGGAGCGGCTCTACGCGGGCTCGGGCGTCGCGCTGTACGACGCGATGTCCGTCTCGTCCGGACACGGCCGCGGGCTGCCGGTCCACCGCCATCTCTCCCGGCGCCACGCGCTGCGGGTGGCGCCCTGCCTCAAGAAGGACGCGCTGGTGGGGGCGTTGCAGTACTACGACGCGCAGATGGACGACGCGCGCTATGTGGCGACGCTGGTGCGTACGGCCGCGACCTATGGCGCGCATGTCGCCAGCCGGGCGCGGGTCGTCGGCTTCCTGCGCGAGGGCGAGCGGGTCGTCGGGGCGCGCGTGCGGGACGTGGAGAGCTCGCAGAGCGAAGGGGCCGGGGAGTACGAGATCCGGGCCAAGCAGGTCGTCAACGCCACCGGGGTCTGGACGGACGACACCCAGGCGCTGATCGCCGAGCGCGGGCAGTTCCATGTCCGGGCCTCCAAGGGCATCCATCTGGTCGTGCCCAAGGACCGGATCCACTCGACGACGGGACTGATCCTGCGGACCGAGAAATCGGTGCTGTTCGTCATCCCCTGGGGCCGGCACTGGATCGTGGGCACCACCGACACCGACTGGGATCTGGACAAGGCCCATCCGGCGGCCTCCAGCGCCGATATCGACTATCTGCTCGAGCATGTGAACTCGGTGCTGCACACGCCTCTGACCAGGGACGACGTACAGGGGGTGTATGCCGGACTGCGTCCGCTGCTCGCCGGGGAGTCCGACGCCACCAGCAAGCTGTCGCGCGAGCACACCGTCGCGCACCCGGTGCCCGGCATGGTGGTCGTCGCCGGCGGCAAGTACACGACGTACCGGGTGATGGCCAAGGACGCGGTGGACGAGGCGGTGCACGGCCTCGACCAGCGGGTGGCGGAGTGCGTCACCGAGGACGTGCCGCTGCTCGGCGCCGAGGGGTATCACGCGCTGTGGAACGCGCGGGCGAGGATGGCCGCGCGGACCGGGATCCATGTCGCCCGCGTGGAGCATCTGCTGAACCGGTACGGGACGCTCGTCGAGGAACTGCTCGAACTGATCGCGGCGGACCCGGGTCTCGGTGAGCCACTGGCCGCCGCCGACGACTATCTGCGCGCCGAGATCGTCTACGCGGCCTCGCACGAAGGGGCGCGCCATCTCGACGACGTACTGACCCGGCGTACCCGGATCTCGATCGAGACGTTCGACCGGGGCACCCGCAGTGCGCGGGAGTGCGCGGAGCTGATGGCGCCGGTGCTCGGCTGGGACAAGGATCGGATCGAGCGGGAGGTCGGGCACTACGAGAAGAGGGTGGAGGCGGAGCGGGAGTCGCAGCGGCAGCCGGACGACCAGACGGCGGACGCGGCGCGGCTCGGCGCGCCGGACATCGTGCCGATCTGACGCGCCGTGGCCGGTGTGCGCCGCCGGGCGGGCCCGGTCAGGGGCGGGCTCCTCCGGCTCGGCGGAACTCCGCTTCCAGCAGGGCCCGTTCGATCGACGGTGGGGCCGCGGGGGAGCCGCTCCGGGTAGATGCGCGGGCCGTGGACGCCGCGGGTGGCGGCGGTGTCCAGCAGGGGGGACAGCGGATGTGGGCGAGGACTGAGACAAGACGGGTGGTCCCGCCGTAAGGGAGAGCGTGGGACGGCTGCCTCCGTGCGCTGCCTCCGTACGCTGCCTCCTTACGCACCACAGCGGACCCGTTCGGCACATCCGTAACGCCGATGCCTGGAACGCGGGTGCCCGTTTCGAACAGGGTTATGACCGACGGGGTGGTCACCCGGGCCAGGGGGAGTGCATGGTGGGGGTCGGCTTCGTCCGGCACCATCCTCGTGGACGCCGGACCCGGGAGCGGTGACGGTCCCGGAGTGAGGGACAATGAAGCCTCTGCCAGGGCGCGTTACGGCACCGCGCGGGCGGGTGGAGTCGCGGGCCAGGATCAGGGATCGCAGAGGGGACGCATGTCGCAGTCGGAGCAGTCGCGGGACACGGCGCAGGAGCCCCAGCAGGACGCGAGGAAGAGCGCCGACGGCACTCCGGAAGGGCGCTTGCTCGCGGGCAGGTACCGGCTCGGCGGGGTGCTGGGGCGCGGTGGCATGGGCACGGTCTGGCGGGCGCTCGACGAGACGCTCGGCCGTACGGTCGCGGTGAAGGAACTGCGCTTTCCCTCCAGCATCGACGAGGACGAGAAGCGCCGGCTGATCACACGCACGCTGCGCGAGGCCAAGGCGATCGCGCGGATCCGCAACAACGGCGCGGTGACGGTCTATGACGTCGTGGACGAGGACGACCGGCCCTGGATCGTCATGGAGCTGGTCGAGGGCAAGTCGCTCGCCGAAGCCGTCCGGGAGGACGGGCTGCTGACGCCCAGGCGGGCCGCCGAGGTCGGGCTCGCGATCCTCGATGTGCTGCGCTCCGCACACCGCGAGGGCATCCTGCACCGCGATGTGAAGCCGTCCAATGTGCTGATCGCCGAGGACGGGCGCGTGGTCCTCACCGATTTCGGTATCGCCCAGGTCGAGGGCGACCCGTCGGTCACCTCGACGGGCATGCTCGTCGGCGCCCCCTCGTACATCTCGCCGGAGCGCGCCCGCGGCCACAAGCCCGGACCCGCGGCCGACCTCTGGTCGCTCGGCGGTCTGCTGTACGCGTCGGTGGAGGGATGCCCTCCGTACGACAAGGGCTCCGCCATCGCCACGCTCACCGCCGTGATGACCGAGCCACTGGACCCGCCCAAGAACGCGGGGCCGCTCGAAGAGGTCATCTACGGGCTGCTCGCCAAGGATCCCGAGCAGCGGCTCGACGACGCGGGCGCGCGGGCGCTCCTTGAGGAGATCATCGACGCGCCCGAGCAGCCCCACCGCGCCCCGGAGCCGGCGGCGGACGCCACCCGCGTCGTGCCGCTGCCGCCGCTGCCGGGAGAGGCTCCGGCCGCACAGTCGCCCACGGGCTCCGCCGGGGACGCGGACCGGGTGCGCGGCGCGCTGCGCTCCGTGCGGAACGCGGCGGCCGGCAGGCCCGAGAGCCGGCCGGCCCCGGAGTCCGCTGTTCCGCAGCGGCCCGCGCCGCCGCGCGCGTCGCTCACCGATGTGGTGCCCCGGCGCACGCTGGTGATCATCGCGGTTGTCGCGGCGCTCGCGCTCATCTCCACCGTCCTGATCGTCGCGCTGAACGGGAACTCCGACGACTCGTCAGGGAGCAACCAGGGCAAGGACCCCTCGACCGCCTCGGCCGGGGCCACCGCCGGTGAGGACGCGTCGGGCGACGGCAAGGGGCAGAGCCCGGCGCCGGGCGCGAGCGCGGCGGGGGACGGCCAGGGGGACACCGCCGCCACGAACGGGCAGGGGTCCCGCGATTCCGGTTCCGGTTCCGATCCGTCGGGCGACTCGGGCGGCGGGAAGGAGGGCGGCGGAAAGAAGGGCGGCGCGCTGCCCGACGGTTATGCCAAGGTCGCCGACGACCGGTTCCGCTTCTCGATGGCGATGCCCGAGGGGTTCCATAGAACCGGCATAGCGGGCAGCAACTCCGGCGGCATCTACAGCGAGGACGGCGAATTCCCCCGGGTCCAGGTCGACTTCAACGACAGCCCGACCGATGACGCGGTGGCGGCCTGGCGGGGGCTCCAGTCGGCGGTCAGGGGCAGCAGCGACAACTACAAGCTGCTCGGCATCAAGAAGGTCGACTACAACGGCTATCAGACCGTCGCCGACTGGGAGTTCGAGCGCGATCAGCGCGGCGAGCGGATCAGGGTCCTCAACCGGGGCTTCAAGATCGATGCCAAGCGCGGCTACTCGATCATGGTCAGCTGCGAGGCGAGCGAGTGGAGCGACTCGGAGTGCGAGACGCTGCGCAAGACGGCGTTCGAGACATTTGAGCCGACGGCCTGAGCGATGGCCTGAGTGACCGTCTGGCTGCCCTGAATGGTGACGAGCAAGTGGGCGGAGCGATGAGTTCCGGCCGCTGTGGTGGGTAGTTCGGCGTAGGAGAGCGGAACGTTACGCAGCGGGTTACCGTGACCCGGCGGCATGTTGGCCCGTGGCCACGTATCGTGAGAGCTCGCGAACCGTACGCATCCACAATGAGCCGGTAAACGACCGGAATTGGCGGTTTCGCGGGTCTCCGGTACCGGGAGACGGCGTGTGGTGGGGAGGCGTTGTGGACGACTACGCGGGACGGGTGCTCGCCGACCGCTATCGCCTGCCGTTGCCACCCTCCGATGAGTACGACCTCGTCGAGACCCGCGCCTTCGATACGTACAGCGGGCAGGAAGTCCTCGTCAGGCAGGTGCCGCTGCCGGAGGTCGTGGACGCGGAGGTGGTGGACGCGGACGGCGCCGCGGCGCCGCGCCGGACGTCGGGGCGCTCGGCACGCCGGCATACGGATCCAGCGGTACGGCGGGCCATCGAGGCCGCGCAGAGCGCCGCCCAGATCCCCGATCATCCCCGGCTCGACCAGGTCTTCGACGTGTTCGCGGAGGCCGGTTCGCTGTGGATAGTGAGTGAACTGGTCGCGGCCAGGCCGCTCGCCGCGCTGCTCGCCGAGCGTCCGCTGAACCCCTTCCGGGCCGCCGAGATCGCCTCCGATGTGCTGACCGCGGTACGGGTGGTGCACGCGCACGGCTGGACGCACCGGAACATCACCGTCCGTACGGTGCTCGTCTGCGACGACGGGCGCGTGGTGCTGACCGGGCTCGCCGCGGGTGCGGCGGAAGAGGCGCTGTGCGGATACGCGCCGGTGCCCGAGCCGCCGGACCGGTTCGAGGAGCCGGACCACCAGGGACAGCGGGAGCCTCACGGACTCCATGAGCCCCACGGACTGCATGAGCCCCACGCGCCGCACGAGGAGCTGGGGGCGCGGGGAGAACAGGGCCCCTACGAACAGCTCGGGGCGCCCGGACAGTACGCGCCGACGGAAGGGCCCTCCGGTTCGCGGACGGCCTCGCTGCCGTACGACCCCGGGCCGACGGCGGGGGTGCCGGGCGCGCCGGGCCGCGCCGCCCTGGGGACGGGCCACGGCGCGGACAGTCCCTACGACGACGGCACCTCGTCCGGTACGTCCGGCGCGATGCCGCGTCCGCATCACGGCACCCCCGGGATCCCGGCGCCGTACGGCGGTCAGCCGGCGCTGCCGGGCGGGAGCGCTTCCGGCGATATCCGCGCCGCGCGCGCCGGAGCCATCGCCGCGTACCGCGCCGGGGCGCGCGCCGCCGCGCGCGCCACCGAGGACCAGGTTTCTGGTACGAGCGGTACGGGCGGTACGGGCGTCCCGGCTGTCCCGGGAGCCTCGGGCGGTACGGCGGGCACGACGGGGGGTACGGCGGGCACGGCGGGTACGACCGCCGGTTCGGATGCGCAGGAACCTCCCCGGAGCGGCACCGGCAGCGGTCCGCAGGGCGCGAGCCTCGACCCGGACTGGTGGGCCCGGCCACGCACCTTCGCGGACACGGACGCCGACGCCGATACCGACGAGGACGACGACCCGCCCACCCCCTACCGTGCCCAGCTGGCCGGTGTCTGGCGCGACGGCCCGGCTCCCTGGAACGACGCCTCGGGCTCCGTACCGGCGGGCGGCGGCGGCAGCCCGTACGGCCCGGACTCCGCGGGCCCCTTCGGGGGCGGCTCCGGCGCGGGCGGCGAGGGAACGAACGCCGGTGGCAGAAACGCCGGTGGTAGAAGCGCCGGTGGCACGTCCGCCGGTGGTACGTCCGGCATTCCCGCGCTGCCGCCCGGCGGGTCCGGTGCCGGTTCCGGTACCGGTTCCGGTGCCGTCGTGGCCCGCGGTGGCGACACCCCCTACTCCGGACCCGGCAGCGGCAGCGGCGGAGGAAGCGGCAACTGGCAGGCCGGCGGGGCGCGCGACGCGTTCCGCGCCGACTCGCAGCGGCAGTCCGCCCACCTGCCCGCCGTCGCCGGGCAGGGTGCGGGCGCCGGGCGCTGGGACGAGATAGTCGCGAGCGGCTCACTGCCCGCGTACCGCGGCCCCGCCACCCCGCTCGCCGCCGAACGCGCCCGGCAGGCCCGTATCGCGGTCGTCGGCGCCGTCACCGAGCGCTGGGCGCCCGAGCAGGCCGGTCCCGTCCATGAGAACTGGCAGCTGGCACCGCCCATCGGGCCCGCCACCGACCTCTGGGCCCTCGGTGCGCTCCTCTACCGCGCGGTGCAGGGCCATGCCCCGTACCCCGAGGAGAGCGCCATCGAACTGGTGCAGCTCGTCTGCGCCGAACCGCCCGCCTTCGCCGAGGAGTGCGGCCCGCTGCGCCCCGTCGTCGAGTCGCTGCTGCGTCAGGACCCGACCGAGCGGCCGGACTTCGAGGAGCTGCGCGGCTGGCTGCGCTCGCTCGTACGGTCCGCGCCCGAGCCGGAGGCCGGTCTCGATGTCGTACCGCTGCCGGCGGACGAGACCCGGCTGCCGATCGTGCGCCGCCGGGGCGAGCTGGTGCGCAGGCGCCGCGGGCGTGGCCGCGATCTGGGCGGACGCCACCGCCACAAGAAGGGCAAGGAGCGCAAGGAGAAGGGCGGCCGGGGGGCCGGTCTCGACGAGCGACGGCAGTACGAGCAGGAGCACGGGCACGCGCTCGGGGCCGACGCGCCCCACGAGCGCGCGGAACGCGAGATCACGGAACGACTGGACAGCCTGCTGGACGGGCCCGAGCGAACGGCGGGACCGGAGCGGCTCGACAGAGCGGACCGGGCGGACCGGTCGGAAAGGTCCGGCAGGTCCGGCAGGTCCGGCCGGTCCGACGGTACGGACAGGTTCGACGGTGCGGAACGGTTCGAGAGCGCGGACCGGTTCGACAGGGACGGGAAGGGCCCCGGCCGCGGCCCCCGTTCCCTCGGCCGGAACCTGCTCATCCTGATCCTGTTGCTGCTCGTGGCGGCCATCGTCTACGCCGTGCTGTTCCTGCCCAAGGCGGATCAGGGGCAGCAGAGCCAGAGCGTCGGTGAGGCGGGCCCCAGCTCGTCCGCCGCGCCGGAAACACCGGCTCCCGGCAGTACGGGATCGACCCCGTCCAATGCCTCCGCGCCCCAGACCTCGGGGTCCGACGCCGATCTCGCCGACGGCTATGTCCTGCGTACGGACTCCGAGGGCTTCCGGATCGGGGTCGACAAGAGCTGGCAGCGACGCCCCATCAACGACAGCGGGCAAGTCCGCTATGTCGGGGGCGACTTCACCCTGATCGTCGTCCCCGGCCGGGACAGCGTGGCGGAGAACGGCGACGACCCGATCGCCTACCAGCGCGACACGGAGCGGGAGTTGCAGCCGTTCCGTGACTCGTCCTGGTCCAGCGCCTCCGGTGTACGCCGGATCGATGTGGGCCGGCAGGCCATGGCGGAGGGGCAGTACACCTGGCAGGACAGCAGCGGGCGCCCGGTGTTCGTACGGAATCTCGCGATGATCGTCGACGGCCGGTATCACGTCATCCAGGTCATCGGCCCGGACGGGCAGCGGGACAAGGTCGACGAGATCTACCAGCAGGCGACCGGCGCCTACCGGATCACCCGCTGAGGCAAGAGTCCCAACTTGTGCCCCGTACAACGCCGGTTACGCATCACAGTGCGGTTTCCGTGACCGACCCGAGGTTCCGTGTCCGTATACCCCCTCCGTAATCTGTGATCCCAAGGATCGGGGCTGGGACGTGGAGCACATACAGAGCACGGGGACGAGCGCGGGCGCGGGCTCGGACGGGGACGCGAGCGGCGCGGGGCCGCTGCTCGCCGGGCGTTACCGACTGGCCGAGTGCATCGGCCGCGGCGGCATGGGCAAGGTGTGGCGGGCACATGACGAAGTGCTCCACCGGGTCGTCGCCATCAAGGAGTTGACGGCGGGGCGCTATGTCTCCGAGGCCGACCGTGCCGTACTGCACCAGCGGACCCAGAAGGAGGCGCGGGCCGCGGCCCGGATCAGCCACCCGGGTGTCGTCACCGTCCACGATGTGCTGGAGCACGACGGCCGGCCCTGGATCGTCATGCAGTACGTCGACGGCCCCTCGCTCGCCGACGCCGCGAAGGAGTCCGGCCCGGTCGACTACCGCGAGGCGGCCAGGATCGGTCTCGCGGTCCTCGACGCGCTGCGCGCGGCGCACGCGGCCGGGGTGCTGCACCGCGATGTGAAGCCGGGCAATGTCCTGCTCGCGCGCGACGGCCGGGTGCTGCTCACCGACTTCGGGATCGCGGCGATAGAGGGCGACTCGACCATCACCAGGACCGGTGAACTCGTCGGCTCCATCGACTATCTGGCGCCCGAGCGGGTACGGGGCGGCGATCCCGGCCCCGCCTCCGACCTCTGGTCGCTCGGGGCGACGCTCTACACGGCGGTGCAGGGGGTCTCGCCGTTCCGCCGGAGTTCACCGCTGACCACCATGCAGGCCGTGGTGACGGACGAGCCCGACCACCCCGACCAGGCCGGTCCGCTCGCGCCCGTCATCGCCGGGCTGCTGCGCAAGGACCCGGACGGACGGCCCGACGCCGAGCGGACCGTGCGCATGCTGCGCGATGTGTCCGAGGGCCGGACGGCCGCCGGGGAGGAGGAGCACGCGACGACGCGCCATCTCCCGTACGGGGAGCGGCAGTCGGCCGCCTCGCAGCCGCCGCCCGCCGGACCGTCCGTCACGTCCGTCACGTCCGCCGAGTCCGGCACCGCGCCTGTCGCCACCGGCCCGGCGTACTCCACCACCGGCCCGGCCTACGCCACCACCGGCCCGGCACATGTCGCCACCGGCTCCGCTCCGGGCTCCTCCCCGACGCTCCCCGCGCAGTCGGCCGCGCCCTCGGGCACCGGCCGCCGCCGGGGCCGTTGGCGTACGACGCTGGCGGCCGTGGTCGTCGCGGCGGTCCTCGGCGGCGGCATCGGCTTCGCCGCGCTGAAGTACGCCGATGACGGTGCCTCCGCCGACAGCGCGGGCGGCCGGTCCGCCAACGACGTCCCGGCAAAGGACAGTGCGGCGGACGACACCACGGCGGACGGTGGCACGGCCGACGGCGCTGCGGGCGATACGGCGGGTGCGGGAGACGCCGGCGGCGGGACCGCGCCCGAGGGCTGGACCCGTGTCGAGGCCGAGGAGGGCTTCAGCCTCAACGTCCCCGAGGGCTGGGAACGCCGGACGAGCGGCGACCAGATCGACTTCACTCCGGACAACGGCCGTCATCTCATACGGATCAGCATCGGCTCACCCGACTTCGAGACTCCGTATCTGCACTTGCTGAGCATGGAGAAGACCGTCCAGAAGTTTCCGGACTACCTCAGGCTCGAACTGGCCCCCAACGCCTACCGCGACAAGGCGAAGGCCGCTCTCTGGGAGTTCACCTGGACCGAGAAGACCGGGCAGCCCGGCAAGCGGCACGCGATCGACCAGATCTACTTCTCCGACGACAGCGGTACGGAGTACGCGATCTATATGGCCGGTCCCGAGGAGGACTGGGAGACGACGCGCAAGCAGTTCGACGCCGTACTGCGCAGCTGGCAGGCGCCACCGAGCGATACGGGCCAGTGATAACGCCGCGCGATCGCGGCCGGAATTCGAAAGGCCCTGAGTACATGACCGACGACGGGGGACGGGTGAACGAGCCCACGAGTTACGAACTGAGGCCGCCGGGCGCGCCACAGGTACCGCCGCAGGTGCCGTCACAAGCGCCGCCACAGGCCGCCGAGCCGGCAGGACAGGCCGGATATCCGGCCACGCAGGCCGCGCACCACCCGCACCACCCGGAACACCCGCACCACCCGGAACACTCGCAGGCACCCACACCGGCAGCCGCACAGGCCGCCGCGTCGGCCCCCGCGCCGGCCGCCGCCCACTCGGCCGACCCGGCCGCCCGCCGTCTGCTCGGCGACCGCTACCGGCTGGTCTCCCGGCTCGGACACGGCGGGATGGGCACGGTCTGGCTGGCACACGACGAGGTCGTGGACCGCGAGGTGGCGATCAAGGAGCCGCGGGTCCCGGACAACGTGGGCGCCCGCGACCGGGACCGGGTGTATCTGCGGATGCGGCGAGAGGCCCGTGCCGCCGCCAGGATCGAGCACCCCGCCGTCGTCACCATGCACGATGTGGTGATCGAGGACGCCAAGCCGTGGATCGTGATGGAGCTGGTGCGCGGTCAGTCGCTCGCCGACCGGCTCCAGGAGGGCACGCTCGACCCGCGCGAGGCGGCCAGGATCGGGCTCGCCGTACTGGACGCGCTCACGGCGGCCCACGAGAAGGGCGTACTGCACCGTGACGTCAAGCCGGACAACGTGCTCCTCGGACGCGGCGACCGGGTCGTCCTCAGCGACTTCGGGATCGCGCAGGTCGAGGGCGAGCAGGGGCTGACCGAGACCGGCGCGTTCGTCGGCTCGCCCGAGTTCATCGCGCCCGAGCGGGTGCTCGGCCGGCAGCCGGGGCCGGAGTCGGACCTGTGGTCGCTCGGTGTCGTGCTGTACGCGGCGGTCGAGGGCATGTCGCCGTACCGCCGCTCCAACGTCCCGGCCACGCTCCAGGCCGTGCTGTCGGCGGAGCCGCAGATGCCCGCGCGCGGGGCGGGGGCGTTCGGCACGCTCGTGATGAGGCTGCTGCGCAAGGACCCGGCGGCGCGGCCGGACTCGGCGGAGATCCGGGCGATCCTGGAGTCGGAGGCGCGCCCGTCGGCCGCGGCCCGGCCGTACGCGGGGAGCGGCGCCGAGCCCGTTCCCACGGGCCTCGGCGGCTGGGTACCGCCGGTGCTTCGGCGGAGCCGTCCGGCGCGGTACGGGCTGGGCGCGGGGGTGCTGGCCGTGGCCGTCGCCCTCGTACTGATCCTCGCCAACCCCTTCGGCGGCGGCGAGCTCCCGGAGGGCTGGGGGGTCCGTCCGGAGAAGGAGATCCTCCGCGCGAACGTCGGGGTGCCCAGCGACTACCGACGCGAGCAGACGACCGATGACACCGGCGTCACGTACTACGACCCCAGTGGCGTCTTCGGCATCTTCATCGAGCGGCAGCAGAAGCTGCCGGACGACGATCTGCTGGAACCGAAGGCGGACGTCTGGCAGAGGCACTACGAGCGCGGTGGCAAGAACGGTACGGAGATCAAGGACGCCGAGGTCACCACCAAGGATGTCGAGCACCAGGGCAAACCGGGCTTCGAGACGGTCACCGACTTCACCGACTACAGCGATTCGGACGACTTTCCCGTCCGCCACCGCTGGCACGAACTGGTCATCCCCGGCAAGGACAACACCTATCTGCGGCTGAGGGTGGCCATGCCCGCGGAGGGCGCGGCCGTGCGGGACGGCGAGGAACTGTTCTCGGACGTCGTCGATCATCTTGTCGTCGAGGAGTCCTGAGCGACGAGGGCAGCGAGGGCCGCATGGGCAACAGCAAGGGCAGCAAGGGCAACGAGGGTGTTACCGCCGGGTATCCAAAGTTTCGGATGCGGCATACGCTCGGCCCATGACGGACTCGCAGGCATCCACCGCCCCCTCCGCCGCCCCCTCCGGCTCCCTCGGCACCAATCCGGTGGCCACCGCTCCGGCCGGAGTGCGCACCGCGGCCGATGTGGTCACCCCCGAGGTGGTCGCCCGGCTCATACGCGGTGTCGTGGGCTCCGGCCGTACCGCCAACCACGCCCCCTTCACCGGGGAGCGGCTGGCGGAGCTGCCCGAGTCCACGCCCGAGGACGTGGTGACGGCCTTCGAGCGCGCCCGCGCGGCCCAGCCCCACTGGGCGGCGCTGCCCATCAGGCAGCGGGCCGCGGTGCTGCTGCGCTTCCACGATCTCCTGCTGGAGCGCCAGGCCGAGGTGCTCGATCTGATCCAGCTGGAGACCGGCAAGGCCAGGCTGCACGCGCACGAAGAGGTCCAGGGGCTGGCCGTCGAAGCCCGGCACTACGGGCGGGCCGCGGCGTCATATCTGCGGCCGAAGCGCCACACCGGCGTCGTACCGACCCTGACGAAGGTCACCGAGCTGCGTCAGCCGCGCGGTGTCATCGGCCAGATCGCGCCCTGGAACTACCCCTTGGAGCTGTCCGCGGGCGACGCGCTGCCCGCGTTCGTGGCGGGCAACGCCGTCGTGATGAAGCCCGACACCGAGACCGCGCTCACCGCGCTGTGGGCCCGTGATCTGCTGATCGAGGCCGGGCTGCCGCCCGAGGTGTTCCTGGTGGTGCTCGGCGAGGGCCCGGTCATCGGCCCGGAGGTCGTCAGGCACGCCGACTATGTGTCCTTCACCGGTTCGACCCGTACCGGCCGCGAGGTCGCCAGGGGAGCCGCAGACCGGCTCGTCGGCGTCTCGCTCGAACTCGGCGGCAAGAACGCCATGCTGGTCCTCGCGGACGCCGATGTGGAGAAGGCGGCGGCGGGCGCGGTGCGCGCCTGCTTCTCCTCCGCCGGACAGCTCTGTATCTCCATCGAGCGGCTGTACGTCCATGACTCGGTCGCCGATGTGTTCCTCCAGCGGTTCGCCGCCCGTACGAAGGCCATGCGGCTCGGCAACTCCCTCGCGTACGGCGCCGACATGGGCTCCCTGGTGGGCGAACGCCAGCTGGAGACGGTCACCCGCCATGTCGAGGAGGCCGTCGCCAAGGGCGCCACGGTCATCGCGGGCGGGGTCGCGCGGCCCGATATCGGGCCGCTCTTCTACGAGCCGACCATCCTGGACGGGGTCGACGCGCCGATGGCGGTGTGCGCGGAGGAGACGTTCGGCCCGGTCGTCTCCGTCTACCGGTTCAGCGACGAGGACGAGGTGATCGGCCTCGCCAACGCCACGCCGTACGGCCTCAACGCGAGCGTGTGGACGAAGGACTCCCGGCGCGGCCACGCGGTCGCGGCCCGGCTGCGCACGGGCACGGTCAACATCAACGAGGGATACGCGCCGGCGTACGGCAGCGTGCGGGCGCCGATGGGCGGCATGAAGGATTCCGGTCTCGGCCGGCGGCACGGCGCCGAGGGGATCCTCAAGTTCACCGAGGCCCAGACGGTCGCCCAGCAGCGGATCCTGCCCATGGCGCCGTCCTTCGGGATGGACGACGAGAGGCACGCGGCTCTCATGAGCCGCAGTCTGCGGATCATGAAGGCACTGCGGCTGCGGTAGTCCGTGACGCGGTGGTTCGTGACGCGGTGGTTCAGCACACGGTCGTTCTCAATGAGGAGAGCCAGTGGCACAGGACAGCCATGCCCAGCATCAGGACGCGGTGCGCGACGGCCGCGACGGACAGTACGACGACGCCACATACGACTACGACGTGATCGTCGTCGGCTCCGGCTTCGGCGGGTCGGTCTCCGCGCTGCGGCTGACCGAGAAGGGGTATCGCGTCGGCGTCCTGGAGGCGGGCCGCCGCTTCACCCGCGCCACCCTCCCCAAGAACTCCTGGGACCTCAAGAACTATCTGTGGGCCCCCGCCCTCGGCCTGTACGGCATCCAGCGCGTCCATCTCCTCGGCAATGTGATGGTGCTCGCGGGCGCCGGGGTCGGCGGCGGCTCCCTCAACTACGCCAACACGCTGTACGTACCGCCCGCCGCGTTCTTCGACGACCCGCAGTGGGCCGCCATCACCGACTGGCAGGAGGAGTTGAAGCCGTACTACGACCAGGCGCGCCGGATGCTCGGCGTACGGCTCAACCCGGCCATGACCCCCTCTGACGTCCATCTGAAAGCGGTGGCCGAGGCGATGGGCGTCGGTGAGAGCTTCCATCTCGCGCCGGTCGGGGTCTTCTTCGGGGACGGCGAGGACGCCGACGGTACGGCGAGGACCCGGCCCGGGGCGGCCGTGGACGACCCGTACTTCGGCGGGGCGGGCCCCTCGCGCAACGCCTGCCGGCAGTGCGGCGAGTGCATGACGGGCTGCCGGCACGGCGCCAAGAACACCCTCAACGAGAACTATCTGTATCTGGCCGAGCGCGCCGGGGCGGTCGTCCACCCGATGACCTCGGTCGTCGCGGTGACGGAGGACGGGGAGGGCGGCTTCCGGGTGACGACGGTACCCACGCGGGTGCGCGGGAAGGGCCGCCAGAAGGGCAGGGCGCGCGTGCTGCGCGCCCGCCGGGTGGTGATCGCCGCCGGTACGTACGGCACTCAGACGCTCCTGCACACCATGCGGGACCGAGGACTGCTGCCGCGCCTGTCGGCCCGGCTCGGCGAGCTGACCCGGAGCAACTCCGAGGCCCTGGTGGGCGCGCAGACCGACAACCGGCGCTACCGCGCGCGGCACGGCGCGTCGAAGGCCGACTTCACGCGGGGCGTCGCCATCACGTCCTCGATCCATCCGAACGACACCACCCATATCGAGCCGGTGCGCTACGGCAAGGGCTCCAACGCGATGGGCCTGCTGACGCTCCTTCAGGTGCCGTACAGCGAACGGCGGGTGCGGAGCTGGCTCGGGAACGCGGCCGGACACCCCCTGCTGCTGCTCCGTTCGCTCTCCAACCGCCGCTGGTCGGAGCGGACCATCATCGGTCTCGTCATGCAGTCGCTGGACAACTCCCTGACGACCTACCGGAAACCGGGCGGCGTGGGAAAGGGGCTGCTCACCGCGCGCCAGGGGCACGGCGCCCCCAACCCGAAGCAGATACCCGAGGCGACCCGGGCCGCGACGCTGATCGCGGAGGAGATCAACGGCTTCGCGGGCAGCAATGTGGGCGAGCTGATGGGTACGCCGCTGACCGCGCACTTCCTGGGCGGCTGTGCCATCGGAGCCTCGGCGGAGGAGGGCGTGATCGACCCGTACCACCGGCTGTACGGACACCCCGGCATCTCGGTGGTCGACGGCTCCGCGGTCTCGGCGAACCTGGGGGTGAACCCGTCCCTGACGATCACGGCCCAGGCCGAACGCGCGATGTCGTTCTGGCCGAACAAGGGTGAGCCCGACCCCCGTCCCGAGCAGGGGGCCGCGTACGTCAGACAGGCTCCGGTCGCGCCGGTGTTCCCGGCGGTGCCGGAGGAGGCGTTCGGGGCGCTGCGGCTGCCGTTCGTGGCGATGCCGAAGGTCCCGCCGAAGCGGGCGTGACGGCGGGCGGCGTACGGCGGTGTGCGCCGGGGTACGGCGGGGTGCAGCGAGGCGCTGCACCCCCCTCCGAGTGCAGCGCCTCACTGGGCCTCTGTGTGACGTGGCGTCTTGTTGTGCGTGTGCGTGTGCGTGCGTGCGCGTCGCTGTCGCGCGTTACGCGGCGGCGTCGCTCCTGCGGCGCTTCATCGCGAACATCACTCCGGCGCCCGCCACGATGGCGATGCCACCGGCCATGCCGATGACGGGAACCACCGAGGACGAGCCGGTCTCGGCGAGGTGCCCCTGCGGCTTGATCTCGATGTTGCCGGCCGGCTTGGCGGGGATGGGCTTCTTGCCGCCCTCCTGGGGCTTGGCCTCGTTCGGGTCACCCGGGTCCGTACCGGCGGCGACGATCTCGAACTCGTAGAACGACTCGTCGCCCGAGGAGACGCAGTTGCCCTCGTCGTCGGCGTAGACACCGACGCTGAAGGCGTAACCGAGCCCGGCCGGGGCGGACTTGGCCACGCTCAGACGCAGGTCGACGGAGAACGACTCCTTCGCCTTGACGTCCGTGTAGCCGAGATAGCCGGAGCCCTCGTCGTCCTCGCCCAGGGAGATGGGCGTCCAGACGCCGGACTCGGGGTCCTTGTACTGGAGCGTGAGATAACCGGTGCTCAGGTCCCAGGACGTCTCGTCGATCTGGAACGCGAAGACACCGAGGTCGACGCGCTCGTAGTCGTGCTCGCCCTTGTTCGAGACATTGAGCTCGAAGGACTGGAAGCCGCTGCCCGCGACCACGCGCTCAGGCAGTCCGGAGAGGCTGGTCCTGAGCTGGTCGTCGAAGATGCCCTCGTCGGTCTCGACGCATTCGACCGGGCCGTCGCTGGGCTCGTCGCCCGGCTCCGTCGCCACGCCGGTCGACGTGGGCGTCGGCTTGGCGGGCTTCGTACCCTCCGCCTCGAAGGCTTCCGTTCCGGGCGCGGGGGTCTCCTCGTCGGAGCGCGGACCCTCATCGCCCGCCTCCGGGGCCTCGGGGGTCTCGCCGGTGGCGGGCGGGGGCACGCTCGCCCCGGTGGTCTCCGACCCGGTGGGCTCGGGGGCCCCGGGCGCCCGGGGGGCGTCGCTCGTGGCGGGCGGCGGGGTGCTCTCCCCGTCGGTCGCGAAAGCGGCCGGGGCGGAGAAGAAGGCGGCGGGGGCTATGACGGCGGTCGCGGCGGCGACGGCCATGGCACGGCGGAGCTTCATGAAGACCTCAGCGAAGTACGGCACACCGCCGGGGCGGTGCGAGTCGTGGGGCCTTCCCAGACGTGGGGTTCACAGGCGAGGCCGTTGTTTTCGCAAGCAAGACCTGTGACGTGTGGGAATGGTTGCCGCGTTCTTCACAGAATCTTTAAGTGGCCTGTGTCACAGGGATTTCACAGAAATGAGCGTCCGAAGCGCCCGAAGCGCTCGGAGTGCTCGGAGCGCCCGGAGCGCTCAGGACCGCGAAAGGGCGGTCGGTTCCGGGCGTCCCCGGAGCCGACCGCCCATGGGTGACCGGGCTGCTGTCCCCTGCCGACCGGTCACGGACACCGGGGCGAGGTCCCACGACGCACCTGCGGTACGTCGCACGCCCCGGCGGAGCCACGCGTGGCCTTCCTCAACATTTCCTGCACGCTCGCCGCCCCTGGCTGGGCACGGACGCACGGTCCAACGAAGGCTCGCGGGACCCGGTCACGCGCCGTACGGGTGAGAGCGGCACCCGAACTCAGATGCGGCAGGCCAGGGGACGCGGCCCGGCCCCGACAGGGTTCAGGCCCGGCTCAGACACGGCCCCGGCTCAGTTCGAGCAGGGTCATCGCCAGCGCCGTACCCGGTTTGCCGAGGGCTTCGCGGTAGCGGCCGAGGATCTCCATCTCGCGGGAGAGATTGACGCGGCGGCCACCGGAGGTGATCCGGGCGTCCTGGATGACGGCCGAGACCGCCATCCGTTCCTGGACGAGACCGATGATCCGGTCGTCCAGCGCGTCGACGCGTTCGCGCGCGTCCGCGATGAGTGTGGCGGCCTCTTCGGTACGGGCGCCGGTGTTCTCCGTGACGGTCATGCGGGGTTCCTTCTCGGGGAGTGGTCGGGAGTCGGACGCCCCGGCGGCCACAGGGCCCCGAACGCGACAGACGCCCCGGGCCTTGTCGGCCCGGGGCGCCTGGGAGGTCGCTTGTCAGCTCAAGCAGCACGACCATGGCAGCCGGACGGGCCGGTGCCATAGGTAAAGACGAAGGTCAGCTGCGTGTGCATACGGACAGTATGGACCCCGCGCACCCGCGCGCGGCAACGCGGGTTCGGATGGTGAGACGAGAAGGCGTCCCGGGCCGGTACGCGCCCCCCGTTAGAATTGGCAGCACGACATCCCACGTTCGTTCATCGTTCCATCACCGCCGGAAGGCCGCCCCCGTGCCAGCAGCACCCCCCGCCGCCGCTCCCGACGTCGTACTCGTCGTCGACTTCGGCGCGCAGTACGCCCAGCTCATCGCCCGCCGCGTGCGCGAGGCACGGGTCTACAGCGAGATCGTCCCGTCCTCGATGCCGGTGGCCGAGATGCTGGCCAAGAACCCCCGGGCGATCATCCTCTCCGGCGGCCCGTCCTCCGTGTACGCGGAGAACGCCCCGAGCGTCGACCGCGCGCTCTTCGAGGCCGGCGTCCCCGTCTTCGGCATGTGTTACGGCTTCCAGCTGATGGCGACCTCGCTCGGCGGCACCGTCGACAACACGGGCGCGCGCGAGTACGGCCGTACGGAGCTGCGGGTCTCCAAGACCGGCTCCACCCTCTTCGAGGGCACCCCGGCCGAGCAGTCCGTCTGGATGTCGCACGGCGACGCCTGCTCCGCCGCGCCCGCCGGGTTCACCGTCACGGCCTCCACCGATGTCGTCCCCGTCGCCGCGTTCGAGAACGACGAGAAGAGGCTGTACGGGGTGCAGCACCACCCCGAGGTCATGCACTCCACCTACGGCCAGCAGGTCCTGGAGCACTTCCTCTACCGGGGCGCCGGGATCGAGCCGACCTGGACCACCGCCAATGTGGTGGACGAGCAGGTCGCCCTCATCCGTGAGCGGGTCGGCACCAAGCGCGCCATCTGCGGGCTGTCGGGCGGGGTGGACTCGGCCGTGGCCGCCGCCCTCGTACAGAAGGCCATCGGTTCCCAGCTGACCTGCGTGTATGTCGACCACGGGCTGATGCGCAAGGGCGAGACCGAGCAGGTCGAGAAGGACTTCGTCGCCGCCACCGGTGTACAGCTCAGGGTCGTCGACGCCGAGGAGCGGTTCCTCGCCGCGCTGGCCGGGGTGTCCGACCCCGAGCAGAAGCGGAAGATCATCGGCCGTGAGTTCATCCGGGTCTTCGAGCAGGCGCAGGCCGAGATCGTCGCCGAGGCGGGCGCGGAGGGCGAGGACGTCGCGTTCCTCGTCCAGGGCACGCTGTACCCGGACGTGGTCGAGTCGGGCGGCGGCACCGGCACCGCCAACATCAAGTCCCACCACAATGTCGGCGGGCTCCCCGACGACATCGAGTTCGAGCTCGTCGAGCCGCTGCGCAAGCTGTTCAAGGACGAGGTCAGGATGGTCGGCCAGCAGCTGGGGCTGCCGGACGAGATCGTCCAGCGCCAGCCCTTCCCGGGCCCCGGCCTCGGTATCAGGATCGTCGGCGAGGTCACCCGCGAACGGCTCGATCTGCTGCGCGAGGCCGACGCGATCGCCCGCGAGGAGCTGACCGCGGCCGGGCTCGACCGGGACATCTGGCAGTGCCCGGTGGTCCTCCTCGCGGATGTGCGGTCCGTGGGTGTGCAGGGCGACGGGCGTACGTACGGCCATCCGATCGTGCTCAGGCCCGTCTCGTCCGAGGACGCGATGACCGCCGACTGGACGCGGATGCCGTACGAGGTGCTGGCGCGGATCTCCACGCGGATCACCAACGAGGTCGCGGAGGTCAACCGCGTGGTCCTCGATGTGACGAGCAAGCCGCCGGGCACCATCGAGTGGGAGTGACGGGCCAGGCGCCTCCGGCGTCAACACCGTAACGCTGTTGTCACCCGCCCGGGCCGCCTCTACGGCACGCGGGTTGCCCTCCGTGCGGCAGAATTCCCTTGCGTTGCAAGGAAGTTCGGTGGACGGGGCGGGGAAGGCGGCGTTCGGCGTGGCGGTGCAAGAGGCGAGGCAGGGCGCGCACGGCGGAGGCTGCACGTGCGGGGACTGCCCGCACGGAGCGCGGGAGGGGCACCGACGGGCGGTGGCCGCGTTCCTGGTGAAGCGGGACGAACTGGCCGCGGGACAGGGACTGCCCGCCGCGGTGGCGCACTCGGCGGGGGCCTCCCGCCAGTGGGTCTCCGACGAACTCACCCAGTCCGCCAACGCGGTGGCCGACCGCAGCCGGGAGGCGGGCGACGCCTGGCTGCACGCCGTCCGGCGGCGCACGCTGCTGATGGTGTGGGGCGGGGTCGTCCTGCTCGCGCTGGTCCAGTGCGCGACCGCGATAGGGGCCGGCTGGACGCTCGCGCGTACGGCCGGACTGCTCGCCGCCCTGGTCGTCGCCGGGCTGCTGACCGCCGCCGCCCGGCTGCACCGGAGCCGCGGCGGGCTGCTCGCGCCGCTGATCGGCGAGGACAACCGGCTGTCGACCTCGCGGACCGTCGCCTCCGCCTGGGTCCTGCTCGCCGTCTTCTCCGTGCTCGTCCTCGCGCTCCAGCTGGCCGGCGCCGCCGGCCCCGGCCGGCGCGACGAGCTGATCGCCGGCCTCGAACTGGCCCGGGGCGCGGGCCTGGTGACCGTACTGGCCGTGGTGTGCGCCATCGCCGTGGTCGTCCGCCGGGTGGTGGCCGTACGGGTCCTCGGCCAGCGGCTCCAGAAGGTACGGGCGGAGCGGCCTCGACTGGCCGATCTGCTCTGCGACGACGCCGGGCGCGGCAGCTTCACGGATGTGCAGTACACGCTGGTGAGCGCGGTCGCCGTGGTCTTCTCCGCGGTCCGGCTGGCCCGGCGGCCCGAGCAACTGCCCGATCTGCCCTGGGCGCTGGCGCTGCTGGTCGCGGTCTCCGCCGCCACCTACTTCGCGGGGAAGTACGCGGAGGGCGGCAGGCCCGTCGTCCTGTCGGTCGTACGGGCCAGGGAGGCGGGCGATCTGGACGCCCCGATCCGTACCGGCGACGACATCGAGATCCGCGGGGCCGGTTTCGTACCGCCGGGCGCGGGCACCCCGGACCGGCTGGCCCGGATGGTCGTCAGGATCGGCGCGGTCCATGTCCATGTCCCGCTGGTGCCGGTCCCCGGCGGCTTCGCCAATCCGTCGGACACCTCGCTCACCGTGCCCGTACCGGTGGATGTGGAGCCGGGCCCCGTCGAGGTGCAGGTGGTGACGGCGGCCGGAATCGAGACCAACCGTGTGATCGTCGAGGTCATGGACTAGGTGTATTGATCACGAGCGTTATGAACGGTCGGGTCAGGTAGTGAACGTATCCGGCCGCATACCGTTCAAGGTCTGTTGAGGACTGTCCGATTCCGACAGGCTGTTGGCTGGTTCACTGAGTGCCGGACGTGTCCTGCTGCGTATGCATGGACAAGGCACGCGGGGACAGTCGCCCTCGCGGCAACGGCGCGGGACACGGAGAGGCGGACCGGCGATGACGCACGGCTACCGGACGGACACCTATGGGCGGCTCGGCGGCGAGCGGACGGGGTGGCGCGAGAACGCCTCGCGCCACGCGCTGCTGCCGCTGCGGATCTTCCTCGGCGTCACCTTCATCTACGCGGGGATCGACAAACTGACCCAGAGCGGGTTCTTCTCGGCGACCGGCGCGGGATCCGTCGGCGAGATGATGCGGGCCGTCCGGGACAGCTCGGCCGTCCCCGCGCTGGTGGATCTGGCGCTCAAGAGCCCCTCGGGGTTCGGATACGCCATCGCCATCGGCGAACTCGCCGTGGGCCTGGGCACCCTGTTCGGAGTGCTCGCCCGGCTCGCCGCGTTCGGCGGCGCGCTGATCTCGCTGAGCCTGTGGCTGACGGTCAGCTGGCAGAGCACGCCGTACTACTACGGCAATGACCTCGCCTATCTGATGGCCTGGCTTCCGCTGGTGCTGGCCGGTGCGCCGATGTTCTCCCTGGACGCGGCCCTGGCCGCCCGGCGGCGGCCGATGCGGTAGTGGGTCCAGGCCACGACGGATGCCACGAAGAGGCCGCCGAAGACCAGCGGAAAGGCCACGTACCACGGTGTGTGCCAGGCGCCCGCGCTGTCGCCCGCGTAGACGGCGGCCGTGCCGAGCGCCGTCACTCCGATGAGCAGCCGTCCCGGCCTGAAGTCATGAAGCAACACGGGTCACCTCCACCTGGCCGAGGCCGACTTCGAGCAGCAGTTCCAGAGTGCCCGCCGGAGCGGACCCGGCGCGCGGCGACAGCGTGCGCTCGCGTGACTGGTCCGGGGAGATGTCCACATCGTTCGGCGGCTCCCCGGGGAGCCGGACGTCCCCGAGACCGGCCGTGGCGCGCACCTTCACGGTCACTCCTTCCGGTACGACGACTTTGAGCTGCCCGGCGCCCACCTCGGCGGACGTACGGACCGTTTGCCCCTCGGGCACGGCGAGACCGCCCAGATCGAGGGTGCCGATACCGGAGCCCAGCGTGTACCGGGGCTCCACGGACGCGATCGACACAGGCGTCCACCGCTTGCGGCCCCAGTCCGTGGTGATGTCCTTCGGCACCGCCGCGCTCGCCGCGAGCAGCCCGGCCGTGACCACCGCCAGAAAGATCGTGCCCAGGCCGGTACGGCCCAGGAAGCTGCTGACGACCATTCCGAGACCGAAGACCGCGAGCGCGGCGGCCAGACCGATCTCCAGGCTCGTACCGAACGGCCGGCTGTCCCATGTCAGGCCCGTGCCGAGCCCGCCCGCCAGCAGGGCGAGCAGGAGTACGGTGCCGCCGATCCCGCGCGGACCCCGGGGGCGTGGCACCCCTTTCAGCAGCGGGGTCGCGCCATCGCGCCGACCCGTACGCTCCTCGGCGGCTTCCCGCGGACCCCACAGATAGGAAGCGTCGGCGGAGCGGCCCGTGGTGCCGTCCTTGACGATCGGGTCACGCCACCACGAAGAGGTGCCGCCGGGCGTCGGCGGCGCCATGGTCTCGGGGGGCGCCTCCGGCGCCGCGTGCGCGTGCGCGGAGGCGGCGGTGGCGCCGTCGGAGGCGATGAGGCGGCGGCGCTGCGACCAGACGGCCGAGCCCGCGACCGCGACCGACAGCATCACGGCGAAGGAGAGCGTGCCGTCGTTGCCCAGCGTCGACAGGAGCAGTCCGCAGCCGACCAGCGCGACAAGCACCGCGATCAGCGACGAGCCGTCGACCCGGCCCGACAGCAGCCTGCGGAGCTCGTTCTCGTCCTCGCCCTCCAGCGGGATCAGGAGCCAGGCGAAGCCGTAGAAGATCAGCCCGATGCCGCCGGTCACCGTGAGCACCCCGATCACGATCCGGAAGATCACCGGATCGATGTCGCAGTACCGGCCCAGGCCGCCGCACACCCCGGCGACCATCTTCTGCCGGGGGCTGCGCCGCAGGTCCTGGGCGAGGGTATGAGACGGCGCGGGGCCGGGGCCTGGGGCCGATGCCGGGGGCGGCGCGGCGGGCGGCGCGGGGGGCGGCTGGGTCATACGTCCATGGTGACGGCGCGGGGGCGGGGGCTCCAAGCGGCCCCGACCCCGGTCTGTCCCTGATATTGGCCAGGACTCGCCCTAGGTACCAGAGCCGACACCACCCTGGACCCCTTCGGACATCGCCCCAGGTGTCCCCGAGGTATCCCCGAGGGATCAGGGTTGCCTCAGGGGCCCGACCCTGATGTCCCCGCACACCGCGCCATGTGACCATCGATGACATGCCAGCCGCCCCGCCACGCGCCGCGACCTCAGCCCCCCGCGCCCCGGTGCCCGAGGAACAGGCCCCGCGCAAGCTCTACCGCAGCGCGGACGGCCGGATGCTCGGCGGTGTCGCGCGCGGGCTGGCCGGGCATCTGGGGCTGCCCGTCGTCTGGGTACGGCTGGTCTTCCTCGGCCTCTTCTTCGGCGAGGGCCTCGGCGCGCTGCTCTACGCCGTCTTCTGGATCGTCGTACCGCTCGGTGTCGGCGGTACGGCGAGCCAGCCGCGCTCCCTCTTCGAGATCAGCCCGGACGGCCGGCGGCGGCTCCGTAAACCCGACAAGGGCCAGATCTTCGCCCTCATCGCGCTGCTGATCGGCGCGTCCGTCTTCGTCGGCAACGTCAATCTGGGCCGCAGCCAGGCCGACCGCTATATCTGGCCCACCCTGCTGATCGGCGCGGGAGTCGTCCTGGTCTGGCGGCAGGCGGACAACGCCCGCCGTGCCCGCTGGACCGAGGTCGGCAGACGCCGCCGGATCTTCCAGCTCGCCCGCGGCTTCGCGGGCGTCGCGCTGGTCGGCCTCGGGCTGGCCGTCTTCATGGTGGTGCGTGGCGCGACGGCCCAGTTCGGCAACATTCTGACGGGGGCGATCGCGGTCGTCGCCGGAGTCGCGCTGCTCGCCGGGCCCTGGCTCGTACGGATGACGCAGGACCTCTCCGAGGAACGGCTGATGCGCATACGCGCGCAGGAACGGGCCGAGGTCGCCGCGCATGTCCATGACTCCGTGCTGCACACCCTCACGCTCATCCAGCGCAACGCCGACGACGGGGGCGAGGTCCGCAGGCTCGCCCGCGCCCAGGAACGCGAGCTGCGCGCCTGGCTCTACAAACCCGAGGGCACGGGCAAGGACGAGGAGGACGAACCCACCACCCTCGCCGAGGCGGTGAAGCGCACGGCGGCGGAGGTGGAGGACTACCACGGGGTCCCGATCGAGGTCGTGGTCGTGGGCGACTGCCCGCTCGACGAGAAGCTGGCCGCGCAGATGCAGGCCGCGCGCGAGGCGATGGTGAACGCCGCCAAGTACGGTGGCGAGGGCGGCGCGGTACAGGTCTTCGCGGAGGTGGAGGGCCGTACGGTCTTCCTCTCCGTACGGGACCGCGGCCCCGGCTTCGACCTGGACGCGGTGCCCGCCGACCGGATGGGCGTACGAGAATCGATCATCGGCCGGATGCAGCGCAACGGCGGCACGGCCCGGCTGCGGTCGGTACCCGGCAACGGCACGGAGGTCGAGCTGGAGATGGAACGGGCAGACTGAGGACGGGCGCTTACGGGCGTACGGCGTGCACGGGTCCGTACGGGCCGGACCCGTACGGACCGATGAACGACTAGGGCGAGGGGCAGAGACCATGAGCGAGGGCGCACAGGCCGGGGCGACCGGTGCGGAGAGCGGCGGCGCGACAGGGGACGGCCGGCGCGTACGGGTCGTGCTCGTCGACGACCACCGGATGTTCCGTACCGGAGTGCAGGCCGAGATCGGCCGTACGGAGGAAACGGGCGTCGAGGTCGTCGGCGAGGCCGCCGATGTCGACCAGGCGGTCACCGTCATCACGGCCACCCGGCCCGAGGTCGTGCTCCTCGATGTCCATCTCCCGGGCGGCGGCGGGGTGGAGGTACTGCGCCGCTGCGCGCCGATGATGGGGGCGGGCGAGAATCCGGTGCGCTTCCTGGCGCTGTCGGTCTCGGACGCCGCCGAGGATGTGATCGGGGTGATCAGGGGCGGCGCCCGCGGCTATGTCACCAAGACGATCACCGGCACGGACCTGGTCGACTCGATCTTCCGGGTCCAGGAGGGCGACGCGGTCTTCTCGCCCCGGCTGGCCGGCTTCGTCCTGGACGCCTTCGCCTCGACGGACGCGCCGCCGGTGGACGAGGACCTGGACCGGCTGACGCAGCGCGAGCGCGAGGTGCTGCGGCTCATCGCGCGCGGGTACGCGTACAAGGAGATCGCCAAGCAGCTCTTCATCTCGGTGAAGACCGTGGAGTCCCATGTCTCGGCGGTACTGAGGAAGCTCCAGCTCTCCAACCGGCACGAACTGACGCGGTGGGCGACGGCGCGCCGGTTGGTCTGAGGCTCCTGGACTCCGCGACTCCCCGACTCCGCGAGGTCCGCGAGGTCCGCTCTATGAGCAGTGCCACTCGGTGACGTACGTCCGGTCCCGGTGCTCCATCACGCCGCGGATGCACTCACCCGCCGCGGTGTCGAGGCTGCCGGTCTGCTCGGCGCGGCCGTGCCATGTCTGCTGGGTGCCGAGCCAGCCGGGGAACGCGGTGATGCGGTCGTCCTTGCGCTGGTAGCCGAGGCGTACGGCGACACTGGGGTGGCCCGGGTACTGGACATAGCGCACGGTGAACGGTCCCGCGCCGCCCACCGGGCCCTCGATACAGAGCCGGCCGCCGGAGAGATCGCCGCACCCCCGGGGGGTGAGGCCGACGGGCGCCAGGACGAGAACGGCGCCCACGGCGAGAACCGTTCCTCTGACGGCGGTGGCACGTCTCACGGCTCCCCCTTCAGGGCAGACGGGATACTGCTGCCATAGTGACCCGGGGAGGGCGAACCGGCACTCCGGCGTGGGCCGTTCGGCTAAGCAGGGTCCGTGAGAACTTTTCGGGGCTGCTGCGGCCGGCGTTTCCGGCCCGGTCCGGCCGGTGTCTCTAGGCCGGCCGGCTCGCGCCGGCGAAGGGCATCTGGTCGATCGGCGCCAGCCGGACCGCCGAGCCGGGCCGGGGGGCGTGCACCATCTGCCCGCCGCCGACATAGATCCCCACATGGCTGATGCCGGAGAAGAAGAACACCAGGTCGCCGGGGGCGAGATCGCCGCGTGAGACCCGCTGTCCCGTGTTGATCTGGGTGTAGGTGGTACGGGGCAGGGCGACGCCCGCGGAGCGCCAGGCGGCCTGGGTGAGCCCGGAGCAGTCGAAGGCACCGGGGCCGGTCGCGCCCCAGACGTACGGCTTGCCGATCGCCCCGTAGGCGAAGGCGACGGCCGCGGCGGCACGGGCGTTCGGCGCCCGCACCGCACCGGGGGCCATGGACGCGGCGCCCGGGGCCCGGCCGTCCTGCCCCTGGCCGTACTGGGCACGCTGCGGCGCGGTGAGGCGGTCGAGCAGCCGCTGGGCCGAGCCGATCTTCTCCTGGATGGCGGACTTGTGCCGGGCCAGCTCGGACTGAGAGGCCCTCAGCTCCGTGAGCCGCCCGTCGGCCCGGGTGCGCAGTTCGGCGATCCGGGCGAGTTCCTTGCGGATCGCGGTGATCCTGGCGGCCTGCCGGGAACCGGCCCGTTCGGCCAGCGAGGCGCCTTCCAGGTACTCCTCGGGCGATGAGCTGAGCGCGAGCTGTACGGCGGGGTCGAGCCCACCGGCCCGGTACTGCGCGGAGGCGATCGAACCGAGCGCGTTGCGCGAGCTGTTGAGCCGTTCCGTCCTGCGCGTGGCCTCGTCCCGCAGCCGCGTGAGCGCGGTACGGGCCTTGTCCGCCGCCACCTTCGTGCCGTTGTACCGCTCGGTGGCGGTCTCCGCCTGCTCGTACAACGCGTCGGCCTCGGCCTTCACCTGGGCAGCGGTGAGCTGGGGCTCGGCGTGTGCGGCGCCGTCGAGGGCGGTGGCGGTCGCGGCTCCGGCGAGCGCGAGGGTGGCGGCGGTACGGCCGGCGGGGCCGGTGAGCGTGCGCTGTCTGGGCTTTCGGTGCGCTGCCACGGGGGTGGATCCTCTTCCCTAGTCGGTCACGGTGGGTCATGGCCGGTCGCCAGGAGAAGGACGCTAGGGCGCAAGGTCACAGTCCGGCCTCGGCATGGCCGGTATTGGCGAGAGGTGGCAGAACAGGACCGTCTTATGACCGGCGTGATCGCGAACTCGGCATGCCTTTCCGGCCGGACCCGACCGATATCGGAACAGAGCCCCACCTCCCCGCTCGGCGGTGATACGGCTCTCGATAGGCTCCAGGCATGGACGTACTCATCAATGTCTTCGTCGCGCTCCACATCATCGGCATAGCCTCGCTGCTCGGCGGCTTTCTCACCCAGATGAAGTCGATGAGCACGGGCACGGCCCGCTTCAACAAGGCGATGCTGCACGGCGCGCTGACGATGCTCGTCACGGGGGTGGCCCTGGTGGGCCTCAACCAGGCCGACGACCAGACGGTGAACAACATCAAGATCGGCATCAAGCTCGCGGTGCTGGTCGTGATCCTGGCCGTGGTGTACGTGAAGCGCGACGACGAGACCGCCCCGAAGCCGCTGTTCGGCGCGGTGGGCGGGCTGACGATGGCCAACATCTTCATCGCCACGCTCTGGACCTGATACCGGGAGGGAGCGGCTCTCCCTCGCTCGGATCCGGGCCGAGACGCCCGTGTCCCGGAGGAACACAGGCGCCCCTGACGCTTCTCAGCCGAGCTGGTCGGCCACCTGCTCGCGCAGGTCGGGAAGCACTTCGTAGAGCTTGGCGCCCGGGCAGGCCGTCACGTTCACGTCACGGTGGCTGGAGATGACCGGTACGTCGAGCACCGTGCCCACCGGGTGCGGGTTGGTGCCCCCTCCGCCGGCCGAGACGAGCTGCGTGGAGCCTTCCGGGTCCAGCTGGTACTGGCCGCTCTTCCAGGCGAGCAGGTCGGCCAGGCTCTTGATCATGGCTTCGGTCGGCTTCGGGTCGGGGCCGGTGTCCTCGCCGCCCTCGCTGTTGTTCGGCTCGAAGTTGCCGAGCATCGCGACACCGAAGGTGTTGGTGTTGAAGCCGGACGCGTGGCCGCCGAGGATGCCGGGAATCGCGGTGCCGGGCTGCATCTCGATGGAGCCCTTGCGGCCTTCCCAGATGCCGCCGAAGCGGTCGACGATGAAGTGGTAGGGGAAGTCGCCGTAGCCCAGGACCTTGATGTGCTGGACGTAGATGCCGTTGATGATCTGCGGCACCTGCTCCTGGGTGTAGGAGTTGTTCCCCGTCACGGTGTGATGGACGACGGCGGCCTTGATCGAGGGCTGGGTCTTGTACCCGGGATCGGCCAGCGCCTCGTCCGCGCCCCAGTCCTTCCGCAGCTTGATGTCCGGCTGTCCGGTCCGCGCGGACCGCGGCTGGTTGTCCGGGGAAGAGGCGGCCGGGCTCTGGGCCGGGTCGATGAACGACAGCCGCAGGTCCTGCGGCAGGCTGCCCTTCGGGGAGGTGAAGCGGACCTCCACCCCGTCCGCGTCGTCCGTGTAGAAGGCGGGCGCGCCGGCCCGCTTCGCCTCCTCGGCCACGCCCTCGTCAAGCTCCAGGGGAACCTCCCGCCACGACTCCCAGGCCCCGTCGCGGTGGATCCGCGTCTCCGCGGTCAGCCCCTCGTCGACGGCGGATCCCTTCTTCCAGCTGAGGCCGATCGAGGAGAAGCTCTCCCCGGTGATCTCCCCGGTGGAGAACACCTTCCCGGCCCCTGATCCCGCCTTCGCCGACAGGACGCCGGAGGGCTTGCCAACGTTGTCGGTGAGCGTGGTGTCCTCGACCTGAGAGGAATCCGCCGCCGTCGCCTCAAGCGCCGTCGCCGCGGTGCTGGTTCCCGCGACGGCGAGGGGCGTCGTCAGTGACACCACCCCGAGAGCTATCGCGGGGATCGATGTACGAAATCGCATGAACTTCCCTATGTCGTACCCATGCCTCAAGCCGCAGCACGAGGAGACACGACGTGGTGACCGATCGATGTCGCGCCGGGCTCGCACGCCTGAGGGCCTCGGTTCATCGCGCGGAGGAGCCCCGGCCGACAGGCCGTCAGCTCTGCTCTGCGCACGTTGTACATGAGGTCAGACGCACGCTCCGCGCAGGCAGTTCTTGATGTGGCGGAACTTTCTGGGACCGGCGCTCCCCAACGGCCCGCACTTCGGTTTCGGAGCGAGCTGTCGCAGACGGCGAGTTGACGACACAGATCGCCGGGAATCCGACAGGTCCCCAGCGGCCCTACTCCGCTCGCCGGCTGTCAGGCGGGGCGGATGCTTCCGTAGATCGGCATGTAGTAGATCGACTCCTCGCGAACGTTCGCGCCCGGCTTGGGGGCGTGGATCATCATGCCGTCGCCGATATAGATCCCGACATGGCTGATGTCGTCGTAGAAGAAGACCAGGTCACCGGGGAGCAGATCGTCGGTCGCGACGCGCGTGCCGGCCTTCACCTGTTCCCAGGTGGTGCGCGGCAGCTCCACGCCCGCCTCCTTCCAGGCGGCCTGGGTCAGGCCCGAGCAGTCGTACGAGCTGGGGCCCGTGGCGCCCCAGACGTACGGCTTGCCTATCTGGGCGCGGGCGAAGGAGAGGACCTTGGCGGCCTTGGTGGCGTAGCTGCCGTCGGAGGCTCCGGTGCCGCCGCTTGTGCCGCTGCCTGCGCCTGTTCCTGTGCCCGTTCCCGTTCCGGTGCCGGTGTCCGTGCCTGAGCCTGTGCCGCTCTGGCCCGAGCCCGTCCCCGTGCCGGTCGACGGGGTCCTGGCCTGCTGTTCCTTGCGCTTGCGCTCGGCCTCCGTCTTCGCGCGGGCCTCCAGTTTGGCCCGCGCCTCCGCCTTGCGGCGGGCCTCCTCTTCCTTCTTGCGCTCCAGCGCGGCCAGCCGCGCCTTCTCCTCCGTGGTCAGCTTCGACAGCAGCGCACGCGCCGCGCCGAGCTTCTGCTGCACGCCCTGCTTGCTGGTACGCAGCGCGGCCTGCGAGGCGGTGAGCGACTCCAGGTCCTTCGACGCCCGCGCCCGCTGCTTCGCGGCGGCGGCCTGCTGTGTCTGGTAGTCGGTGAGGACACCGCGCTGACGCTCCGTCAGCCGGTCCGTCACCTGCTTCTGCTCGAAGAACGCCTGCGGGCTGTCCGCGAAGAGCAGGGCGGCGGTCGGGGTGACCGCGCCTTCCCGGTACTGCGCGGCTGCGAACGAGCCGAGCGTACGCCGGGCCTCATTCAGCTTGTCCGCGCGCTTGGCGACCTCGTCGAGCACGCGGTCGACCGCGCGCTTCTGCTTCTGCGTGGCCTCTTTCGCCCTGTTGTACTTCTGTGTCTCACTGCCGGCCTGGCGGTACAGATCGTCGACCTTCTTCTGTACCTCCTCCATGGACGGCTTCGGCTCGACGGGCGCGGCGCTCGCGCTCTGCGCCGAGAGCAACGTGACCGAGGCGAGCGCGGCTGTCGTGAGCCCGACAGCGGGAGAGGCGGTACGTACTCCGCTGAGACTGCGCGGCTTGCGATGCGACGCCAAGGTCTGCATCTCCTTCCGTGGACCGCCTACCGGGTTAGCTGTCGGGTTCGGGCGGAACGGAAGGTTGCCCTACGGGCCTTGAGCGAAAGGCCCGATTCACCCCGGTTGTGCACTGTGGGTCCCCGGTTTCGAACTTCCTTGGGGAAAGTCCGAATTCGGCGTGGGCCGCCCGCTTGGCGTGGGTCGCCGTTGGGGGTACGGGCTGCCTGATCGAGCACGCTAGCCAAAGTGTGGTGCTGGTGTGAAGGTCGATGGCCGATATGCCCGATACATTTTCGTGACCATTTGCGCGTGCGATGTGTGAAACGGGTCGGCGACGCTTTTCCGCCACGATGAGTGACCGGGGCGCCGCCCGTGGTGATGGCGAGGCGAGTGACCGTACGGGTGGGGCATGCCGGGGAATTCTGGAGCCGGGCGCGGTGTGTCAGTAGGGCGGCCTAGGTCCTGTCTGGCAAATAGCGCCGTCCGCCCGAAGGGTGGGGCTCGCGGCGTCTGGTGCGTGCGATCGCAAGGCGGAGGGTCTCCCCTGTACTGGACGTACTGGGGTGATCCCGACAACGCGGCGAGCGTGCGTGCCAGGCGTCGCGAGCCAGGCGGGATTTGTCAGACAGGGCCTAGACTCGGAGAGCGATGAGCAGCCTCTTTGACGACAGTTTCCTGGCGGACCTCCAGCCCTCCGGCGACGAGCATCCACCGCCGCCCGAGGACGACACCGAGCACGCACCGGAGCAGGTGCCCGACGACCTCTTCCAGGGGGCCTATGACATGCCTCCCACGCGGGACCAGTACCACCGCGACGGCGCCCCGCGCACGGTCGTGGACCCCGCCGCGCTGCTCGAAGGGCTGAACGAGGAGCAGCGCGCGGCCGTCGTGCACACCGGCACGCCGCTGCTCATCGTGGCCGGGGCCGGGTCGGGCAAGACCCGGGTGCTGACCCACCGGATCGCGTATCTGCTGGGCAGCCGCGGCGCCCATCCCGGTCAGATACTGGCGATCACCTTCACGAACAAGGCCGCGGGCGAGATGAAGGAGCGCGTCGGCCAGCTCGTCGGCCCGCGCGCCAACGCCATGTGGGTCATGACGTTCCACAGCGCCTGCGTACGGATCCTGCGGCGCGAGTCGAAGAGGCTCGGGTTCACCTCGTCGTTCTCCATCTACGACGCCGCCGACTCCAAGCGTCTGATGGCCCTGGTCTGCCGTGATCTGGACCTCGACCCCAAGCGCTACCCGCCCAAGTCCTTCAGCGCCAAGATCTCGAATCTGAAGAACGAGCTGATCGACGAGGAGACCTTCGCCGACCAGGCCACCGACGGCTTCGAGAAGATGCTCGCCGAGGCCTACCGGATGTACCAGGCGCGGCTGCGCGAGGCCAACGCGCTGGACTTCGACGACATCATCATGACCACCGTCCATCTGCTCCAGGCGTTCCCCGATGTCGCCGAGCACTACCGGCGGCGCTTCCGGCATGTCCTGGTGGACGAGTACCAGGACACCAACCACGCGCAGTACACCCTCGTACGCGAGCTGGTGGGCCCCTCCGGCGAGGAGCACGACCCGGCGGAGCTGTGTGTCGTCGGAGACGCCGACCAGTCGATCTACGCCTTCCGGGGCGCCACGATCCGTAACATCCTCCAGTTCGAGGAGGACTACCCGGACGCGACGACCATTTTGCTGGAGCAGAACTACCGCTCCACGCAGACGATTCTGAGCGCCGCCAACGCGGTCATCGAGCGGAACGAGAGCCGCCGCCCGAAGAATCTGTGGACGAAGGCCGGCGCGGGCGCCCAGATCACCGGCTATGTCGCGGACACGGAGCACGACGAGGCGCAGTTCGTCGCCGACGAGATCGACCGGCTGACGGACGCGGGCGAGGCCAAGGCGGGCGATGTCGCGGTCTTCTACCGTACGAACGCGCAGTCCCGTGTCTTCGAGGAGATCTTCATCCGGGTCGGCCTGCCGTACAAGGTCGTCGGCGGAGTGCGCTTCTACGAGCGCAAGGAGGTCCGCGATGTGCTGGCCTATCTGCGTGTTCTGGCCAACCCGGAGGACAATGTCCCGCTGCGCCGGATCCTCAATGTGCCCAAGCGCGGTATCGGGGACCGCGCCGAGGCGATGATCGACGCGCTCGCGCTGCGCGAGAAGATCACCTTCCCGCAGGCGCTGCGGCGGGTGGACGAGGCGTACGGAATGGCCGCCCGTTCGGCCAACGCCGTCAAGCGGTTCAACACGCTGATGGAGGAGTTGCGTACGGTCGTCGAGTCGGGCGCCGGGCCCGCGACGATCCTGGAGGCCGTGCTCGAACGGACCGGCTATCTCGCCGAGTTGCAGGCGTCGACCGATCCGCAGGACGAGACGCGTATCGAGAACCTTCAGGAACTGGCCGCGGTGGCGCTGGAGTTCGAGCAGGAGCGCGGCCAGGCTGCCGCGGAGGCGACGGACGGCGACGCGGCGGGCGAGGGCACGACGGGCGGCGAGGGTGCGGCTGGCGCCGCTGGTGCCGCCGGGACCGCCGCCGCGACCGGTACGACCGGTACGCTCGCCGAATTCCTGGAGAAGGTGGCGCTCGTCGCCGACTCCGACCAGATCCCCGACGAGGACGAGGACGGCTCCGGTGTCATCACGCTGATGACGCTGCACACCGCCAAGGGCCTTGAATTCCCTGTCGTGTTCCTGTCGGGCATGGAGGACGGCGTCTTCCCGCATATGCGCGCCCTCGGCCAGACGAAGGAGCTGGAGGAGGAGCGGCGGCTCGCGTACGTGGGCATCACCCGCGCCCGCGAGCGTCTTTACCTGACCCGGTCGTCGATGCGGAGCGCGTGGGGCCAGCCCTCGTACAACCCGCCGTCGAGGTTCCTGGAGGAGATCCCGGGACACCATCTGGAGTGGAAGCGGACCGGCGCGCAGATCCCGGCGGGGCCCACCTCCGGGGTCACGTCCTCGCTGTCGTCGTCCTTGTCGGCCGCCTCGCGGTCGAGGTCGGGCGGCGGCCCCTCGGGCTTCGCCACGCGGCGCACCACCGAGAAGCCGGTGATCGCGCTGGCGGTCGGGGACCGCGTCACACACGACCAGTTCGGCCTCGGCACGGTCATGGCGGTGACGGGTGCGGGCGCGGACACACAGGCGACGGTCGACTTCGGGGACACGAAGCCCAAGCGGCTGCTGCTGCGGTACGCGCCCGTCGAGAAGCTGTAGGGGCCGGCCCGGGCCGGGCGTGCGCCGGGGCTCGGCGTGCGCCGGGCGCGGGCCTTACCCGGCGATGCCGAGCGCGCCGGGCCGCGCTTACGTCGGGTCGACGCCGTGGCTGCGGAGCCAGGCCAGCGGGTCGATCGCGGCGCCACCGCCGGGCCGTACCTCGAAGTGCAGGTGCGGTCCGGTGGAGTTGCCCGAGTTCCCCGAATACGCGATCACATCGCCGGCCTTGACCGAACCGGAGCGGATCTTCGTGGTGCTGAGATGGCAGTACCAGGTCTCGGTGCCATCGGGCGAGGTCACGATGGCCATGTTGCCGTAGGCGCTGTTGTACTGCGTGCGTACGGTGCCGTCCGTCGCGGCCATCACCGGCGTACCGTACGACACGGGGAAGTCGATCCCGGTGTGCATGGACATCCAGTTGACCCCGGCCTGGCCGTAGTACGCGCTGAGTCCGTGCTGCGAGACGGGGAGGACGAACTTGGGGCGCTCGGCCTCCTTGCGGGCCGCCTCCGCCTCGCGCTTCTTCTTCTCCGCTTCCTGCCGCGCCTGGAGGTCGATGCGCTCCTGCGTACGGCTGGCCCGGTCACCGAAGTCACGGGCGTCCGCGTTGAGCGCGGCGAGTTGGGTGTCCAGCTTGTTGTTGGCGGCCACGGGCTTCACGGAGCCGGGATCGGCGGCCGCGGCGGTCGTGGTCTTGTCGGCCTGGGGCTCCTCGCCCGCGCCGAGGCCACCGACGGAGGCGGCGGCGACACCGGCGACGCCCATCACACAGGCGGAGGGGACGGCGACGGTGAGGAGCGCGGAGCGCTTGGCGGGGCTACGGCGCCGGCTCCGCCCGCCGGACGAGCCGCCGCCGGGACGGCGTTCGCCGCGGGGAGGGAGGCTGACGGCGGGGGTGGTCATCGTCGCCGCCATGTGCAGCGATTCGGCCTCGGGCGCGGAGTCCGCTTCCGAATCGCCTTCGTGCCCGGCCTTTTCGGCCTCGGTGTGGGCGTCGCTCTCCGTGCCGGTCTCGGCTTCGTAGCCGGGCTCCGCGTCGAAGGCGTGTTCAGGCTCCGGTCCCGGAGCGCCGTATTCGGCGCCGGGGGAGAGGTCGTACTGCTCGTACGAGCCGGTGCCGCCGTCCTGCTGGGGGTACTGCTCCCGCGCGGCGTCGTACGAGGCATCGGCCGCCGTACCGGAGGAGTTCCAGGCGGTCGCGTCGTACGCGCCGGTGTCGAACGCGGGCGCCGCCGCCCACTGCGTGGTCGCTTCGTACCCGAACTGCGCCGCCTCGAACTGCGCGGTCTCGAACTGTGCGTCCGCGAATTGTGCGGCGGGGTCGAACGGTGCCGCCGCGGTGTGCTCCGAGACGCCGTAACCGAACTGCGTGGAACCGAACTGCGTGGAATCGAATTGCGTCGAGTCGAACTGCGTGGAGTCGAACTGGCCTGTCCCGCCGGTCCCGTTCAGCTGCTCGGCCTGATGCGCGTGGTTCGGCTGGTTCGCGTGGTTCGCCTGGTTCCAGGCGTCGGCGTCCCACTGGCCCGTGACATCCGGCTCCGCCGACTGGTCCGGGATGCCCGGGGTCTGCTGATAACCGTTGTCGGGCGCGGTGGTGACGGTGGCCCACTGACCGCTGGTGTCGTACTGCGGTGTGGCGTACGCGTCGTAGCCGGTCGTCTGATGGGCGCCGGTCTGCCACTGAGTGCTGTCGTACTGGCCGGTGGAGGCCTGGGGGTTCTCGTAACCTCCCGAGCCGTCCGGCAGGGTGCCGAAGAGCGGGTCGGTCTCGAAGCTGCCGGTCTGGTAGCCGTCATATGCGGCGTACCCGGCGTGGGCGTGCTGGTCGTTCACCAACTTCTCTCTCGCCTCGGCAGCAGAACCAGGGTTTCCTCCGGGAGCCTGCCAGATGGACAGGGCCCCTGAGTGAAAGCAGTGGCCGCGACTGTACCCGGCGGTATAGGACGGCGACAATCTTCGGCAGGTTTTGCGTTCCGTTGAAACGGGCATTCGGCCGTGTTTCGGCGGACGACGGGCGCAGACTTGGCCCTACGTTCGAAATTTGTTCGAGAAGGGAGCGGGAATTCGAGGGGCGATTTCGAGGGAGCCCCGCTCGTCAGGCGACAGAAGTCACGCGTCAGAAGTCACGCGTCAGGCGGCGGAGTCCAGGCCGGATTCGCCTATGTGCCCGGGAGATTCGAGCGCGTGCCGGATGCCGGCCGCGACTCCGGGGTGCACCGTCATGGCGAGATGTCCCACTCCGCTCACCAGCACGTTCTCCGCGAGCAGATCGGGGTGCGTGATACGCGCGGTGAGGGCCGGCGCCATCAACTGGTCGAGATCGCTCCAGAAGCTCACGAACCGCGTACGGCAGCCGGGCGCGGGCAGCCGCAGCTCCTCGATCAGGTCAGAACCGGGCCGCATCTGCCGTACGACGGGGTGGGCGTTCGCCAGCGGGACGACGGCCGTGCCCTCGTGCGGCGTGGCGATCGTGACCAGCGTACGTACCCGTGTGTCACCGCCCAGACGCTGTACGTAATACCGCGCGATCAGGCCGCCGAGGCTGTGCCCGATCACATCGACCTGGCGGTGGCCCGTGCGGGCGCAGATCTCCTCGACGCACTGGGCGAGCGACTCGGCCGCGGTGCGGATGTCGCAGGTCAGCGGCGAGTAGTTGAGCGATACAAGACGGGTCCAGCCGTGCCGGGCGAGGGAGCGGCGCAGCAGGACGAAGACGGACCGGTTGTCGACGAGGCCGTGGAGCAGGACGACAGGGGGGTGTGCGTGGCCCTCGGTGGGCGGCCGGCCGGTTTCCGGGGGCAGGGGCTCGGCGCGGCGCTCCTGGACGATCCCGGCCGGGTAGAGGACGAGATGGCCGCTGAGCACCGCCAGATCGAGCGCGGTGGCGCGGAGCAGGTCGGCGGCCGGCGTGGCGTTCCACACGCGGCCGGCCTGGCGCAGGAGCGGCGGAACGAAGGGAAAGAGCGGCAAGAACGGCGAAACCTTCATGGCCGACCTCCGAACGGCACCCGGGGGGCGGCTCTGACCCCCAGTGCCCTCATGGGGCGCCGCCGGGCGGGTCGGATGGCTTCCGGCACGCCTGAGTGCCGGGGTCGCTACACACGCGAGCCGTGCCACCGCGCCGCGCGGCTGGCGGCACGGTGGAACGGCGCCCGTGTGGCGACTCCTTCTGCGGCTCCCCTTGCGGTCGTCCCGACCCGGCCGGGTATGCCGAGTCATACCGGAACGACGCAAAGCGAACATGTCCCACGTGTGATTTCCCCCTCGCCGTCCTCCGCGAAACAGTCGCGTGCGGGATGCTGTGGATAACGTTCGTTCACTTCCGTGTGCCCGGTCCCGACCGGACCGGGGCGCGGGGACCCGTGCCAATGACAGTGCGGTCGGTATGTGGAGGCAGTGATGGGTGTGGCCTGGGATCCGGAGAATCAGCATCCGGAGAATCAGTCGCGGAGCCAGGACGGGACGAGCGGAGCGCACGCGGCCGGCGGTCCGATCCGGGTGGTGGTGGCGAAGCCGGGACTCGACGGACACGACCGCGGGGCCAAGGTGATCGCGCGAGCGCTGCGGGACGCGGGGATGGAGGTCATCTACACGGGGCTCCATCAGACGCCCGAGCAGATCGTGGACACCGCGATCCAGGAGGACGCCGAGGCGATCGGTCTGTCGATTCTCTCCGGGGCGCACAACACGCTCTTCGCGAAGGTGATCGAACTGCTCAAGGAGCGGGACGCGGCGGACATCAAGGTCTTCGGCGGCGGCATCATCCCGGAGGCGGACATCGCCCCGCTCAAGGAGCTGGGCGTGGCCGAGATCTTCACTCCCGGGGCGACGACGACCTCCATCGTCACGTGGGTCAACGCCAACGTCCGCCAGCCCGCGGGCGCGTGACGCGCGGCGTCGCTCATGGCGCCGCTGGTTCGGTGGGTTCGGTGACGTGACCGGGGTCGCCGGACCCGTTGAGCCCCTTGAGCTCCGCCAGCATCGAGGCGCGCAGCCGCAGCGTGGAGACCAGCCGCAGGAAGGCTTCCGACCAGTAGCCGCCCGCGCCCGGTGACGCGTCCTCCGGCTCGTCCTGGGCCGCGGTGAGCAGCTCCAGCCGGCCCGCCTCGGCGGGGTCGAGGCATCGCTCGGCGAGCCCCATGACCCCGCTGAAGCTCCAGGGGTAGCTTCCCGCGTCCCGGGCGATGTCCAGCGCGTCCACGACCGCACGGCCCAGGGGCTCCGCCCACGGCACCGCGCAGACGCCGAGCAGCTGGAACGCCTCCGAGAGACCGTGGGCGGCTATGAACGCGGCCACCCAGGAGGCCCGTTCGGCGGGCTCCAGCGTGGCCAGGAGCTTCGCCCGTTCCGCCAGCGACGAGGTGCCGGGACCGGCGGCCGGGGAGGTGGCCGGGGCGCCCAGCAGGGCGGTGGACCAGCGCGCGTCCCGCTGCCGTACGGCCGCTCGGCACCACGCGGCGTGCAGCTCGGCGGCCCAGTCGTCCAGGACGGGCAGCGCGACGATCTCCTCGGGGGTACGGCCGCCGAGCCTGGCGGGCCAGGTGGCCAGCGGGGCCGCCTCGACCAACTGGCCGAGCCACCAGGACCGTTCCCCCCGGCCGGCGGGCGGGGCCGGGACCACGCCGTCGCGCTGCATGTCCGCGTCGCACTCATGCGGCGCCTCGACCGAGATGACCTGTCCGCCGCCCGTACGGTCCATACTGACGCAGGTCGCGGCGCGGGCCGCCATCCTTGCCGCGAGGGCGGAGCCCGGCAGCGCGGAGAGCAACTCGGCGGCGGTGTGGCGGACATTGCGGCTGCGGTCCGACAGGCCCCGGTCCAGAAACGGCTCGTCGGCCGCCGACAGCCCCGTGCGCAGCGAGTCGAGGAACATCAGCCGGTCCTCGGCGCGCTCGGTGGTCCAGGTCGAGGCGAGCAGCGCCCGGGAAGCCTCCGCGTCGTGGGCCCGTACGGCGGCGAGCAGCGCGACCCGCTCGGCGAACAGGCCCTCCTCCCAGAGCAGTCGGACCGCCTCGGCGTCCCGGGGATCGGGCAGCAGGGCGCCGCCGGACGCACCCCGCAGCGCGAACTTCCACTCCGGGTTGAGCCGGGCCAGCCAGAGCCCGCGCGGCCCGGCGAACGTCAGCGCCTGCGGCCGGAGATCGGTACGCGCGCGGGCCGCGTCGAGCAGCGCGGGCAGTACGACGGCGGGCGCGCGGTAGCCGTGCTCGTTCGCGGCGGCGAGCCACTGCGGGAGCAGCTCGGTGAGGTCGGGCGCCGCGCCGCGCCGCCCTCCGCCGCCCGAGGACCCCGAGCGGTCGGCCAGCAGCCGGCCGAGCCGTCGTCCGGCCGCCTCCGGCAGCCGCGCGCGGCCGTCGTGGGGCGCGGGCTCCGGGCGGGCGGCGGCGCGCGCCGGAAGGAGCCCGGCCCTGCGCCGTACGGTGTGCAGCGCGGCGGCGTCCAGCAGGGCCACCGGCGCCTCCTTGCCCGGGGCCAGGATCTCCGCGGGCGGGGTGCGGCGCTCCGTACCGAGCAGCGCGGAGGTGACGAGTCCTTCCCAGGGAGTCGTGGCGCGGGGCGTGCCGGTGGGGCCGGCCGGGGCGATGGTGCGAGTCGTGTCCGTCATGGAGCCCTCCGTTGTCGGCGCGGTCGGCTGAGCGGGACCAGTGGGTGAGCGGGGCCGTCGGGTCAGCGGGGCCCTCGGGGCGGCGGGACCGTCAGGTCAGCGGGACCGGCGGCTGAGCGGCGCCGTCCTCGGCCCAGGCCGCGAGCGGATGGAAGCCGCGGTGGCCGCACTCGCCGAAGACCGTGACAGGACCGCCGCCGGACAGCGCGGCCAGCTTCCACAGACCGGGCCGGGAGAGGGCCGAGCCCGTGATGGGCAGCGCGGATTCCCCGTCCGCGTCGGCCAGTTGCCAGCCGCCGCCCGGCGCGGGCACGGGAATGACGTCCGTCAGCGTCACCGGCCACGCGTCCAGCCAGGGATCCGCGCGCAGCGCCGCGCCGTACGCCTCTATCGCCGCTGTCGTGGAGCCGCCGGGCGGCGGTCCCGGTATCGGGGCCGGGGCGCCGAACTGCTGCCCCCAGTCGGCCCGTAGCTGCCCCGCTCCGCCGTGCGGGGTGATCTCGGCCTCGATCATCAGGCCCACCGGCAGCCCCAGCTGAGGGGAGCGCCCCGCCGCGCCGAAGGCGAGCAGCAGCGCGGAACGCCCCGAGTCCCGTCCGTACAACCGGATCCGGCGGGTGAGGAGCTTGCCGTCCGAGGAGTCGTACTGCGCCAGCACCAGCCAGTGGTCCCTGACCGGCGGACCACCGGCCGGCGACGGGAGGCCGATCCTCGTACGCACCGTCGTCGCCAGCGGCTCCGGCAGCCGGTCGCGGCCGAGCCACGCCGTGGTCAGCAGATGCAGCAGAGCGGACTCCTCCAGCAGCCGCACCGGCCAGCCGGGGCCCGAGCCGGGGATGGCTCCCAGCTCCCGCACCCGGCCCGCGAGCCCCGGTGCCTGCGCGTCGACCATGCGCGCCGCCGTCTCCTCCCACAGCCCGTACCCCGACTGCTCCGCGGAGGCCAGCCCGCCGCGCAGGAGATCCGTCAGCCGCTGTTCGAGCTCCGAGGCGCCCGCGCTGATCCGGGTGGCCCTGCGCTCCGCCCTGCGCCGCGCGGCCTCGGGATCGGCGGGCTTCCCGGACCCGGCCGCGCCGGCTTCCCCCTCGTCCCGCTCCTCGCCCCGCTTCCGGCGCCCTTCGAGCCATTCCCCGGCCCAGCCGGGCTCCTCCGCCGTCTCCGGCACGCTCCGCTCGTCCGCCGCCCAGAGCAGCAGCAGCCCCAGCGCGTGCTTGCACGGAAACTTCCGGCTCGGGCAACTGCACTTGTAGGCGGGGCCCGTTGTGTCCACAATGGTCTGATACGGCTTACTGCCGCTGCCCTTGCACAGACCCCACACGGCCCCCGCGGAGCCGCTGCCCGTCTCCGACCACGGCCCGGCCGCGCCCAGTTTGTTGCCCGCTTTACGTGACGCTTCGTCAGGAGCCAGAGCGAGCACCTGTTCCGTCGTCCAGCGCACCCCCGTTTGATTCATGTCCACGACGTTAGAGCGCCCCACTGACAATCGCTCTGACCTGCGGATTCAATGAACAAGCGGCAGTATGACCTTACTTTGCCTTTGCTATATCGTGCGAGCTTCCTACGCCACGATCCGGGGGATCACCAATGAACCGCACTGTCCGCACAGCCCTCTCCACTCTCGCCGTCACCGGCCTCGCGCTGGGCCTCGGCGCCTGCTCCGAGGCCGCGGAGCGGGTCGACAAGGCCGTGACCGACGAGGTCGACAAGGCCGTCAACGAGACCTACGAGGTCACCTACGAGGTCACGGGCAAGAACATCGACACGATCGACTACCACGGCGGGGGCGGCGAGGCCATGGAGCCCAAGATCGAGACGGTCGAGAAGCCCACGCTGCCCTGGACGAAGACGGTCACGCTGCGCGGCATCATGCCGCCCGGTGTCATGCCGACCGCCCTGGACCCGTCCGGCGCCGAGGTCACCTGCAAGATCATCTACAAGGGTGAGGTCATCAAGGAGGAGACGGACGCGGGCAAGGCCGCGGCGGGCGGCTGCATCGCGGTGTCCCCGATCGCCGGGTAACTCCCCTCGTACGCGGGCGCGTCCGCGAGGTCGCGCCCGGCCCGCGGCGACGGCCGATTGTCAGTGGCGTGGTGCACCGTGGAACTCACATCCGGTCGACCGATCTGGAGGGGGATCCATGACCGTGCCCGAAAACACCGCGCCCGCCGGGACCGAGGCGGCGCTGCGCCCGCACGCCGAGGACGCGTTCGCCGACGAGCTGAAGGCGCTGGCCGCGGCCGACGACCGGCAGCGGCCCGTCAGGTGGCGGCTGTCGCCGTGGGCCGTGGCCACGTATCTGCTCGGTGGCACGCTGGCCGACGGGACGGTGATCACACCGAAGTACGTGGGACCGCGGCGGATCGTCGAAGTCGCGGTCACCACACTCGCCACCGACCGGGCGCTGCTGCTCCTCGGCGTGCCGGGCACCGCCAAGACCTGGGTGTCCGAGCATCTCGCGGCGGCCGTCAGCGGCGACTCGACCCTGCTCGTGCAGGGCACGGCCGGCACGCCCGAGGAGGCGATCCGCTACGGCTGGAACTACGCGCGGCTGCTCGCCCACGGCCCCAGCCGTGACGCGCTGGTGCCCAGTCCGGTGATGCGGGCCATGTCGGAGGGGATGACCGCGCGCGTCGAGGAGCTGACCCGTATCCCCGCCGATGTGCAGGACTCACTCATCACGATCCTGTCGGAGAAGACCCTGCCGGTCCCCGAGCTGGGACAAGAGGTGCAGGCCGTCCGGGGTTTCAATCTGATCGCCACGGCCAATGACCGGGACCGGGGGGTCAACGACCTCTCCAGCGCGCTGCGCCGCCGCTTCAACACCGTGGTCCTGCCGCTGCCGGCCACCCCGGAGGCCGAGGTCGACATCGTCTCCCGGCGCGTGGACCAGATGGGACGCTCGCTCGATCTGCCGACCGGGCCGGAGGGCATCGACGAGATCCGCCGGGTCGTCACGGTCTTCCGTGAACTGCGCGACGGCGTCACCACCGACGGCCGTACGAAACTCAAGTCCCCCTCGGGGACGCTCTCCACGGCCGAGGCGATCTCCGTGGTCACCAACGGCCTCGCGCTCGCCGCCCACTTCGGGGACGGCGTGCTGCGGCCGGGCGATGTCGCGGCGGGCATCCTCGGCGCGGTGGTCCGCGACCCGGCGGCGGACCGGGTGATCTGGCAGGAGTACGTCGAGACGGTGGTCCGCGAGCGCGACGGCTGGAAGGACTTCTACCGCGCCTGCCGCGAGGTGAGCGCGTGACCACCGCGCACGGACCGCTGCTGCTCGGCGTCCGGCATCACGGGCCGGGGTCGGCGCGTGCGGTTCGGGCGGCGCTCGACGCGGCGGCGCCCCGGGCCGTCCTCATCGAGGGCCCGCCCGAGGGGGACGCGCTGCTGGCGCTCGCCGCCGACGAGGCGATGCGGCCGCCCGTCGCGCTCCTGGCGCACGCGGTGGACGATCCGGGGCGCGCGGCGTTCTGGCCGCTGGCCGAGTTCTCCCCGGAGTGGGTCGCGATCCGCTGGGCGCTGGCGCATGACGTACCGGCCCGGTTCATCGATCTGCCCGCGGCGCACTCACTGGCGCTCGCCGCGGCGGACGAGGCTTCCGGCGACGAAGAGTCCGACGTGTCCAACGAGCCCGGCGCGTCCAACGAGCCCGGCGCGTCCGGTGAGCCCGGCGCGTCCGGTGAGTCCGACGCGTCCCGGCACAGCGAGAGCCTGCGGATCGATCCGCTCGCGGCCCTCGCCGAGGCCGCCGGGTACGACGACCCCGAGCGGTGGTGGGAGGACGTCGTCGAACACCAGGGCCCCGGCGGCGCCGACGATCCCTTCGCGCCGTTCGCCGCGGTCGCCGAGGCGATGGGCGCGCTGCGTGAGCGGTACGGCGACGGCGGACCCCGGCGCGATCTCGTCCGCGAGGCCCATATGCGGAGCCGGCTCAGGGCCGCGCGCAAGGAGTTCGGGGACGACGGCGTCGCCGTGGTCTGCGGCGCCTGGCACGTGCCCGCGCTCGGCCTGAAGACCACCGCCGCCGCGGACCGCGCGCTGCTGAAGGGGCTGCCCAAGGTCAAGACCGGGATGACCTGGGTGCCCTGGACCCACCGCAGGCTGGCCCGGCACAGCGGCTACGGCGCGGGCATCGACTCGCCCGGCTGGTACGGACATCTCTTCGGTGTGCCCGACCGCCCCGTGGAGCGCTGGCTCACCAAGGTCGCCGGACTGCTCCGGGAGGAGGACAGGACCGTCTCCTCCGCCCATGTCATCGAGGCGGTACGGCTCGCCGAGACGCTGGCCGCCATGCGCGGGCGTCCGCTCGCCGGTCTGACCGAGACCACCGACGCGGTCCGGGCCGTGATGTGCGAGGGATCGGATGTGCCGCTCGACCTCATCCACGACCGGCTCATCGTCGGCGAGGTGCTCGGTGAGGTCCCCGACACGGCACCCGCCGTGCCGCTCCAGCGCGATCTCACCGCGCTCCAGCGCACGCTGCGGCTCAAGCCGGAGGCGCTGGAGCGCGAGCTGGATCTCGACCTCCGTAAAGAGACCGACGCCGAGCGCGGCAGGCTTCTGCACCGGCTGCGACTGCTCGGTATCGACTGGGGCGAGCCGGCCGCGGGGCGGGGGAGCACCGGCACGTTCCGGGAGAGCTGGCGGCTGCGCTGGGAGCCCGAGCTGTACGTACGGGTCGCGGAGGCCGGCGTATGGGGCACGACCGTGCTCTCCGCCGCCACCGCCAAGGCGGAGTCACGGGCCCTCGCGGCGACCGAGCTCGCGGAGGTCACGGCGCTGGCCGAGCGCTGTCTGCTGGCCGCGCTGCCCGACGCCCTGCCCGTGGTGATGCGGGCTCTCGCCGATCGCGCCGCGCTCGACGCCGACGTCGGCCGGCTCGCCCGGGCGCTGCCCGCGCTGGCCCGCTCGCTGCGGTACGGGGATGTGCGCTCCACCGACACCGGGGCGCTCGGTGAGGTGGCGGCGGGGCTCGCCGAGCGGATCTGTGTCGGTCTGCCGCCCGCCTGCGCGGGGCTCGACGCGGACGGTGCGGACGAGATGCGGGGGCATCTCGACAGCGTCCACATCGCTGTCGGCCTCCTCCCGGACGGCCACGGCCGGGATCTGGCCGGGCGCTGGGGAGCCGTCCTGCACAAGCTCGCAGGACGGGACACCATCCCCGGGGTGATCAGGGGCCGGGCCGCCCGGCTGCTGCTGGACGACGGCCGGCTCGCCGAGGACGAGGCCGCGCGGTTCATGGGGCTCGCGCTGTCGCCCGGCACCCCACCGACCGACGCGGCGGCCTGGATCGAGGGCTTCGTCGGCGGACCGGCCGGCGCGGGGCGCCTTCGGTCGGGGAGCAGCGCGGGCGGCATGCTCCTGGTCCATGACGAACGCCTCCTCGGCCTCGTGGACGCCTGGCTGACCGGGGTGTCGGCCGAGGCCTTCACGGATGTGCTCCCGCTGCTGCGCCGCACGTTCTCCGCGTACGAGCCGGGCGTACGGCGCACGCTGGGCGAGCTGGTCAGGCGCGGGCCCGCGCGGGGTGGCCCGGTGACGTCGGAGGCCGCCGCTCCCGGCTTCGGCCCCGGCCTCGACGAGGCGCGCGCGGACGCCGTACTGCCGGTGCTCCGTCTGCTGCTGGGCTCCGACGGCAACGGAACCACCGACGACAGCGACGACCTTCTGGAGGCGGCGGGATGAGCGGCGGGATGAGCGGTGAAATGAACGGTGGAATGAACGACCGCGTCGACACCGGGGGCACCGACGGCCTCGGCGCCGACGGGACGGACCGCGCCGCCGACGAGCGGCTGCGCCGCTGGCGGATGGTGCTCGGCGGCGAGAGCGCCGACGGCACGGGACGCGCGCTCTCCGGCAGGGACGCGGCGATGGACGGCGCGCTGTCCGCCCTCTACGGCTCGGGCAAGGGGAAGGGCGACGCCGGCGGCGCCCAGCGCTCCGCCGGGCTCGGCGCCTCCGCGCCCGCCGTCGCCCGTTGGCTCGGGGACATTCGTACGTACTTCCCCAGCTCCGTCGTCCAGATCATGCAACGTGACGCGATCGACCGGCTCGGGCTCTCCGCGCTGCTGCTGGAGCCGGAGATGCTGGAGGCCGTCGAGGCCGACGTCCATCTCGTCGGCACGCTGCTGTCGCTCAACAAGGCGATGCCCGAGACGACCAAGGAGACGGCGCGGGCCGTCGTGCGCAAGGTGGTCGCGGACATCGAGAAGCGGCTCGCCACCCGCACCCGCGCCACCCTGACCGGCGCGCTCGACCGGTCCGCGCGCGTCAACCGGCCGCGCCACCGGGACATCGACTGGGACCGTACGATCCGCGCCAACCTCAAGAACTACCTCCCGGAGCACGGCACGGTGGTACCGGAGCGGCTCATCGGCTACGGCCGCGCCGCACAGTCCGTGAAGAAGGAGGTCATCCTCTGCATCGACCAGTCCGGTTCGATGGCGGCCTCTGTCGTCTACGCCTCCGTCTTCGGCGCGGTCCTGGCCTCCATGCGCTCCCTCGCCACCCGGCTCGTCGTCTTCGACACCGCTGTCGTCGATCTCACGGACCAGCTCGACGACCCCGTCGATGTCCTGTTCGGCACCCAGCTCGGCGGGGGCACCGACATCAACCGAGCGCTCAGCTACTGCCAGTCGCGGATCACCCGGCCCGCCGACACCGTGGTCGTCCTGATCAGCGATCTCTACGAGGGCGGGATACGTGACGGGATGCTCAAGCGCGTCGCGGCGATGAAGGCGTCGGGCGTGCAGTTCGTGGCGCTGCTCGCGCTGTCCGACGAGGGAGCGCCCGCGTACGACCGCGAGCACGCGGCGGCCCTCGCCGCCCTCGGCGCGCCGGCCTTCGCCTGCACCCCCGATCTCTTCCCGGAGGTGATGGCGGCGGCGATCGAGAAGCGCCCCCTCCCCATACCGGACAAGGAGCTGCCGAGCCGGACGATCTCCCGGTGACACGGCGGGCTTCCGTGCCGGGTGTGACGGGTCTCTCCGCTCTGTGACAGGTATCACCGCTCATCTGTGATCCCTGATTTAGGGAGCCACGGTCCACGGGGATAACCTGCGAGACGGACATGCCGCGTACCGGACAGCGAGTACGCCTCCCTCTGTGACAGCGCAGTCACGTTGCCCTTCGCGGCACGCCCACGCAGACAACGAACCCGCGATCACCAGGCTGCGGTTTAAAGACACAAGGGACGGACACGCGTGGACCTGTTCGAGTATCAGGCGAGGGACCTCTTCGCCAAGCACGGTGTACCGGTGCTGGCCGGTGAAGTCATCACGACGCCTGACGCGGCTCGTGAGGTGACGGAGCGGCTCGGCGGCAAGGCCGTCGTCAAGGCACAGGTCAAGGTCGGCGGGCGCGGCAAGGCGGGTGGCGTGAAGCTGGCCGCCGACCCGGCGGACGCCGTCGAGAAGGCCGGTCAGATCCTGGGCATGGACATCAAGGGCCACACGGTCCACAAGGTGATGCTGGCCCAGACCGCGGACATCGCGGAGGAGTACTACGTCTCCTTCCTGCTGGACCGCACCAACCGCACCTTCCTCGCCATGGCCTCCGTCGAGGGCGGCGTGGAGATCGAGGTCGTCGCGGAGGAGAACCCCGACGCGCTCGCCAAGATCCCGGTCGACGCCAACGAGGGCTGCACGCCCGAGAAGGCCGCCGAGATCGTCGCCGCCGCGAAGTTCCCGGCCGAGATCGCCGGCCAGGTCGCCGACGTCCTGCAGAAGCTGTGGACCGTCTTCATCAAGGAGGACGCCCTCCTCGTCGAGGTCAACCCGCTGATCAAGTCCGGTGACGGCAAGATCATCGCGCTCGACGGCAAGGTCTCGCTCGACGAGAACGCCGACTTCCGCCAGCCGGAGCACGAGGCGCTTGAGGACAAGGACGCCGCCAACCCGCTGGAGGCCGCGGCCAAGGCCAAGAACCTCAACTACGTCAAGCTCGACGGCGAGGTCGGCATCATCGGCAACGGCGCGGGTCTGGTCATGTCGACCCTCGACGTCGTCGCGTACGCCGGTGAGGCCCACAACGGCGTGAAGCCCGCCAACTTCCTCGACATCGGCGGCGGCGCCTCCGCCGAGGTCATGGCGAACGGCCTGGAGATCATCCTCGGCGACCCGGACGTCAAGTCCGTGTTCGTCAATGTCTTCGGTGGCATCACCGCCTGCGACGAGGTCGCCAACGGCATCGTCCAGGCCCTTGAGCTGCTCAAGAACAAGGGTGAGGACGTCACGAAGCCGCTGGTCGTGCGTCTGGACGGCAACAACGCGGAGCTGGGTCGCAAGATCCTGTCCGACGCCAACCACCCGCTCGTGCAGCGCGTGGACACCATGGACGGCGCGGCCGACAAGGCCGCCGAGCTCGCGGCTGCGAAGTAAGGGACAGGGACTCCAACACCATGGCTATTTTCCTGACCAAGGAAAGCAAGGTCATCGTCCAGGGGATGACCGGCGCCACCGGCATGAAGCACACCAAGCTCATGCTCGCTGACGGCACCAACATCGTCGGCGGTGTGAACCCGCGCAAGGCCGGCACGTCCGTCGACTTCGACGGTACCGAGGTACCGGTCTTCGGCTCCGTCGCCGAGGCCATCGAGAAGACCGGCGCCGACGTGTCCGTCGTGTTCGTGCCGCCGGCCTTCGCCAAGGCCGCGGTCATCGAGGCGATCGACGCCGAGATCGGCCTGGCCGTCGTGATCACCGAGGGCATCGCGGTGCATGACTCCGCCGCCTTCTGGGCGTACGCGGGCAGCAAGGGCAACAAGACCCGGATCATCGGTCCGAACTGCCCCGGCCTGATCACCCCCGGCCAGTCCAACGCGGGCATCATCCCGGGCGACATCACCAAGCCCGGCCGGATCGGTCTCGTGTCCAAGTCCGGCACGCTGACCTACCAGATGATGTACGAGCTCCGTGACATCGGCTTCTCCTCGGCCGTCGGCATCGGTGGCGACCCGGTCATCGGTACGACGCACATCGACGCGCTCGCCGCGTTCGAGGCCGACCCCGAGACCGATCTGATCGTGATGATCGGCGAGATCGGCGGCGACGCCGAGGAGCGCGCGGCGGACTTCATCGCCAAGAACGTCTCCAAGCCGGTCGTCGGCTACGTCGCGGGCTTCACCGCGCCCGAGGGCAAGACCATGGGCCACGCCGGCGCCATCGTCTCCGGTTCCTCCGGCACCGCCCAGGCGAAGAAGGAGGCCCTGGAGGCCGCGGGTGTGAAGGTCGGCAAGACGCCGACCGAGACGGCCGGGCTCGCCCGCGCCATCCTCGCGGGCTGAACCCCGCCTCTCCGCAGGGCACCACGCGCGTGGGCCCGCACCCTCTCCCGGGTGCGGGCCCACGCGCGTTCCTGAGCGTCCGGCGACCGATCAGCCCGGTCGCGGTACGAGCCGAGGAGGACCGGTCACCGACTCGTGGCTGAGCTTGTCGCGCAGTACCTGGTCCTGCTTGCTCAGCCGCTGCGGACCGTTGGGCACCGGAACACCGCCGACCTGCTCGCCCGGCGGCACCCGTGGCTGATAGTGCGTCGGAGCGGTGGCCAGGGTGAACCCCGTCGCCCCGATGATCAGCACGGTGAAGGCGATGGCCGCCCGCGTCCAGAACCGGGCCCGCCGCTCGCAGCCGGACCGTATGGCCGGCGCCGCGATCGGGGGTGGTGTCACCGCCCGGACGAGCAGGCCGAGCCGCTCCTGAAGGACCTGCGTATCGGTCAGCTCGGGCATCTGAGCGGCGACCGCCTTGCGCGCGTTCAGCAGCCGGTTGGCGGTGGCCGGGGTGCTCGCCTCGGTCTCGGCCGCCGTCTCCGGCAGATCGAGGCCGAGCCCGTCGTAGAGCAGCAGCGTGCGGCGATACGACGCGGGAAGTCGCAGCAGCGCCTCGCGCAACTCCCGCTCCTCCGGCCGCTCCTGGTCGCGGGGGACCGCGTCGGGGCGCATACGGGGGCTGCGCAGCCGGTGCCACGGCGACATCGCGTACTCGTACGCGGCGGCCCGCAGCCAGCCCGCCGGGTCCCGGTCGACCGCGACCTCGGGCCAGCGCGCCCACGCGAGATGGAAGGCGCGCTCGACGGACTGCTGGGAGAGGACCCGCTGCCCGGTGAGCAGATACGCCTGGCGTACGAGGGCGGGCGCGGTGAACGCGTACAGGGCGTCGAAGGCCTCGTCGGGTGTGCGTGCCTCGATTACGGGGGCGGGCGCGTCGGGCCAGTCGGGGTTGCGCACATCAACGGCGGGCGCACGCGCTCCGGTCGTGCCCGCTCCCGTCGTGCCGGTCGCGGTTCCGCTCGCTCCCGTGCTGCTCGCGCCCGCCGCGCTCGCTCCGGTCGCGCTCGCTCCTGTCGCGGTTGCTCCGGTCGTGCCCTTTCCGGTGGGGCGTTTTCCGGCCCGACCCCTGGCGGGTGTGTTCGCCGAAGACGCTTTCGTGGGCGACGCGTTCGCCTTACGCCCGCGTCCGGCGGTGGTGGGCGCGGCCGGTGGTGCGGCGCCGGCCGTGGGCGCCGCGGCGGTTCTCGTCGTACGCATGGCTCTCGTGGACGCGAATGTGCTCCGGTTCCGCGCCGCGGACCGCTGCGCCGCGGCCTTCGCCGCCTCCCTCCTGGCCCGTTCCTCCAGTGCGGCCTTCTCCCGGAGTTCCGCGGCGATCCCGGCCAGCAGCTTCGCGTACAGCTCCCCCTTGCGCCCGCGCGGAGTCGTACGCCCGGTCTCCCAGGACCTGAGCGTCGACCGTGTGACGCCCACCGCGGCGGCGGCCTGTTTCTCGGTCATCGGCTTCGACTCGCGCAGTCTTCGCCGCTGTTCGGGGGTGGGCAGCGACGGGGCGCCGGCCCTGGTGCCTCGGGCGGTGCTCTGCGTGGCCTTCTGCGTCATGTGGGACTCCCCGCAGCACGGTTCTGGGCGAAAAAGCACATAAACGTATATTGGGCGACACGGCGACTATTCGCCTGTTGCGCGAATTAGATGGGTGTCGTGGGCAGCATGAGTTCGTGACCCAATTGACCGAACACAGTGCGCCGTTGTCCTCGGCCGCGGCCCTTGAGCGTGGTAGGGCCGCGGCACTGACCTCCGCCGTTCTCCGTGGGGCCATCGCCGCGTGCCTCGGGCTCGGCGCGATCGCCGTGCTGGTGATGGCGATGTGGATCACTTCACCGTTCCCCGACAGCGGTGCGGACGGTGCTCTGCACATCGCGGCCGGGCTCTGGCTGCTGGGCCACGGCGTCGAGCTGGTGCGCCCGGACACCCTCTCCGGGACCCCCGCGCCCATCGGAGTCGTACCGCTGCTCCTAATGGGTCTGCCGGCCTGGCTGGCGTACCGCGCCGCCCGCGACGCCCTCGAACCCGACGAGGGACGGCCCCAGCTCACCGGCCTCGGTGCCGTATGCACCGTCTCCGGGGGATATCTGCTGGTCGGCGCGGCTGCCGTGGTCTACGCGGGGGGCGGGGCGCTCACCCCGCAGCCGCTGCGCGCGGCGCTCACACTGCCCGTGCTGACGGTCCTCTCGGCGGCGGCCGGGGCATGGACGGCACATGGCTGTCCGCGCGTGCCGCTGCCCCAGCGGCTGCCCGGGGCGGTACGGAGAGCGCTGGCCCGTACGGTCTGGGCGCCCGCGGGACGCCGGGGGGTCGTCGTCGCGGGGCGCGCGGGGGCGGCGGCCTTCCTGCTGCTGGTGGGCGGCGGCGCGCTCCTGGTCGGGGCCTCGCTCGTATGGCACGGAGATCCGGCGCACAGCTCGTTCGTCCAGCTCGCGGGCGACTGGTCGGGGCGGGTCGCCGTGCTGCTGCTGGGGCTGGCGCTGGTGCCGAACGCGGCGGTCTGGGGCGCCGCCTACGGCCTGGGGCCCGGCTTCGCGCTCGGTACGACAGCGACGGCCACCCCGCTCGGGGTCGTCGGCACCCCCGCGCTGCCGTCCTTCCCGCTGCTCGCCGCCGTACCGGAAGGTCCCGGCACGGCGGCGAACTGGGCCGCGGCCGGGGTGCCGGCCGTCGCGGGGCTGGCGGTCGCGTGGTTCACCGTACGGGTGGCCGCGCCCCCGTTCGCCGTGCGGGAAGAGGCGTGGAGCGCGCGCGGGACGGCTCTGACGGCGGCGCTCGGGGGTGTCGTGTGCGCGGGGCTGACAGCGGTGCTCGCGGGGCTCGCGGGCGGCCCGCTGGGGAACGGCAGACTGGCGGAGTTCGGCCCGGTGTGGTGGCTGACGGGGGCCGCCGCGCTGGCGTGGATGGTGGCGCTGGGCGTACCGACAGCGCTGCTGCTCCGGCTCTGGCGGCTCCGGGAGCGGCGTCTGAAGGACGTACCCGTACCGGCGGCCGAACCGCTCCCCGCGACAAGGACCCCGGCGGGGGCCGGGGCCGGGGCGGTGGCCGAGCCCAGGACCGGGGCGGGGACCGGGGGTGTGGAGTCCGGTGCTCCGGAGCGGGCGCGGTGGCGGGCGCCCTGGCGTCGACTGACGGGACGGAGAGTCACCACGGACGCGGCGGTGTCGGCACCACTCGCCGCGTCGGAGGGGGGAGAGGGGATCGGCGGCCTGGACATCCTGGACGCGCTGGAGGCGGCGGAGGCCGGGGCGAGTACCCGCGCCGCCGCGGGGGGCACGGGGGGCCCAGGGGGCGTGGGGGATACGGGCGGCGCGGGAGCCGGCGGGTCCGAAGCGTTCGATCCCGACTTCGAGCCTTATGACTTCCTGCCGGCCGAGGCATGGCATGAGCGTGGTGCCCGGGAGGCTCGATGGGCGGCGCTCAAGGAGGTGTCGGGGGGTCTGATGGCCGACTTCCCGGCCACGTCGCCGCCGCCGGGCGAGCGGCTCGCCCCAGGGTCCCCCACCTCAGGGCCGGCGCCAGGTTCGCTCACCCCGGGGCCAGGGCCAGGGCCAGGGCCGCTCGCGCCGGAGCCGCCCTCCCTCGGGAAAGGCGGCTCCGATGCGGACGAGGGACCCGGGCCGGTTACTCCTTGACGCCGAAGACCGGCACCAGCGAGTCGGGCAGCAGATCGTTGCAGGAGAGCTGGCCCGTGGTCGTCAGGGCGTCGTTCAGGCACGTGTAGTAGTCGCGGTACACCAGCTGCACCGTGAAGGTCGTGGCCACGATCGCCAGCGCGATGACGGCTGTCACCAGCCCGCTCACCGCCGCGGTGGTCTGCGGCCTGCTCGACGCCGGGAGCGCGGCTCCGGACTGGCCGGGCCCGCCGAACGCGGCTGCCCGTCCCGTCTCTCCTGCCTGTCCTGTCTGAGCGACCTGCGCCGTCTGTCCTGCCTGTCCCGGCTGTCCCGTCTCCGCCGGGGTACGGGCCGACCGCACCGCTGCCGGGGACGTCCCGTCGGCCGCCGCGCCGTCGGTGTCCGACGACGGCGTCCTGGACTTGTTGCGCAGCGAGCTGATGCCCCAGTACAGCGCCAGCGCCCCGAGCAGCAGCGCGATCTCCGGGAAGTCGAAGAGCGCGAAGAAGAAGGCCCACATCCCCGAGAGCAGGGCGTAGCGGGCGCGGCGCTGGGCCGGGTCCGTCGGGTCCCAGCGCAGTCCGCCGCGGCCTCCGTCGGGCCCGTCCTTGCCGGAGCCCTGACCGTTCTGGCCGCTCTGACCGTTCTGGCCTCCGGGACGGCTGCCGAAGCCGCCCTGGGAGCGACCGGGCTGGCGGCTGCTCCACTGGCTGCCCCAGCCGCCCCGCGCCGGGCCGGATCCGTCGTTCGACGCATTGCCGCCGTGCTCGGGGTGGCGCGGCTGCCACGGCTGGTCGGGCCTGCCCTCGGGCGGCGGCGCGAACGGATTGTCCTCGGCGGAGCCCGGCGAGGACGAGTCCGGCGAGCCCGAAGAGGACGAGTCCGGCGAGCCGGACCCGGGGGACGCCTGACCCGGGGCCCCACTGTGCTTGGAGGTCCCCGAAGGTCCGGTGGAAGAGGACTGGCGTTCCCGCGGCAGCAGCACCGGCCCAGAAGGCGGCGGGAGGTGGAGCGCCGTGCGGCGGCGTCGGTCCGACATCAGGTGAACGTCTTCCCCTCAGACCCAGTGCGCGGGGGTCTTGTCTCGTATGGCCCGCCCTGGAGAGACGAACCCTGTCCCCAGACGCTACCTCCCGGCCAAGCCCCCGTCCCGTGGGGGCCGCTTGGTGTGCCGGTATCGTTGCTGACGGTCGGCTTCTTCGTAGAGTTCCCCGTATCGGGGGACGTGATTCGTTCGTACGACCACACAAACCGTACGACGACTCAAGCAGACTCAAGCAGCCGCTCGCACAACGCTGTCCCAGAAAGGCGCCCGCCGTGGCCTCCCCGCCCTCCTCCGCCCGCCCGGCCCGGCTCGTGGTCCTGGTCTCCGGATCCGGTACGAATCTGCAGGCCCTGCTCGACGCGATCGGTGACGATCCGGTGGCCTTCGGCGCGCGGGTCGTGGCCGTCGGCGCGGACCGGGGCTCCATCGCGGGCCTTGAGCGCGCCGAGCGCGCCGGGCTGCCGACGTTCGTGTGCCGGGTGAAGGACTATCCGAGCCGCGACGACTGGGACGCGGCGCTCGCCGAGGCGACGGCGGCGTACGAGCCGGATCTGGTGATCTCGGCCGGTTTCATGAAGATCGTGGGGAAGGCGTTCCTCGCGCGCTTCGGCGGGCGGTTCGTCAACACGCATCCCGCGCTGCTCCCCAGCTTTCCCGGTGCCCATGGCGTGCGCGAGGCGCTCGCCTACGGAGCGAAGGTCACCGGCTGCACAGTCCACTTCGTCGACGACGGTGTCGACACCGGCCCGATCATCGCGCAGGGCGTGGTCGAGGTGCGGGACGAGGACGATGAAGACGCTCTCCACGAGCGCATCAAGGAAGTCGAGCGACGCCTGCTCGTCGAGGTCGTGGGGCGTCTGGCCCGGCACGGCTATCGCATTGAGGGACGAAAGGTAACGATCCAGTGACCGCCGAAGGTACGAAGCGCCCCATTCGCAGAGCGCTGGTCAGCGTCTACGACAAGACGGGCCTGGAAGAGCTGGCCCGCGGGCTGCACGAGGCGGGCGTCACCCTGGTCTCGACCGGCTCCACCGCGGGGAAGATCGCCGCCGCCGGGGTGCCGGTCACCAAGGTCGAGGAGCTGACCGGCTTTCCCGAGTGCCTGGACGGCCGGGTCAAGACGCTGCATCCACGTGTCCACGCCGGCATCCTCGCCGACCTCCGGCTCGACTCGCACCGCGAGCAGCTCGCCGAGCTGGACATCGAGCCGTTCGATCTGGTCGTGGTGAACCTCTACCCGTTCCGCGAGACGGTCGCCTCCGGCGCCACCGCCGACGAGTGTGTGGAGCAGATCGACATCGGCGGGCCCTCGATGGTCCGCGCCGCCGCCAAGAACCACCCCTCGGTCGCGGTCGTCACCAGCCCCGGGCGGTACGGGGATGTCCTCGGCGCCGTACGGGACGGGGGGTTCGATCTGAGGACCCGCAAGCGGCTGGCCGCCGAGGCGTTCCAGCACACGGCCGCGTACGACGTGGCCGTGGCCTCCTGGTTCGCGGAGGGTTACGCCGCACCCGACGACTCGGGGTTCCCGGACTTCCTGGGCGCCACGTACACGCGGAAGAACGTGCTCCGGTACGGCGAGAACCCGCATCAGCCCGCCGCGCTCTACACCGGCGCCGAGGGTGGCCTCGCCGAGGCCGAGCAGCTGCACGGCAAGGAGATGTCGTACAACAACTTCACGGACACGGACGCCGCGCGCCGTGCCGCGTACGACCACTCCGAGCCCTGTGTCGCGATCATCAAGCACGCCAATCCCTGCGGTATCGCGATCGGTGACGATGTCGCCGAGGCGCACCGCAAGGCGCACGCCTGCGACCCGCTGTCCGCGTTCGGCGGGGTGATCGCCGTCAACCGTCCGGTCTCCGTGGCGATGGCCGAGCAGGTCGCCGAGATCTTCACCGAGGTCATCGTGGCGCCCGGTTACGAGGACGGCGCGGTCGAGGTGCTGGCCCGCAAGAAGAACATCCGCGTGCTGCGCTGCCCCGAGGCTCCGTCCACGTCCGTGGAGATCAAGCCGATCGACGGGGGCGCGCTGCTCCAGGTCACCGACCGGCTCCAGGCCGACGGCGACGACCCGGCGAACTGGACCCTCGCGACCGGCGAGGCGCTCTCCGAGGCCGAGTTGCGCGAACTGGCCTTCGCCTGGAAGGCGTCCCGCGCGGTCAAGTCCAACGCGATCCTGCTCGCCAAGGGCGGGGCGTCGGTGGGGGTCGGCATGGGCCAGGTCAACCGCGTCGACTCCGCGAAGCTCGCGGTGGAGCGGGCCGGTGAGGAGCGGGCGCGGGGCGCGTACGCCGCGTCCGACGCGTTCTTCCCGTTCCCCGACGGGCTGGAGATCCTGCTGAACGCGGGCGTCAAGGCGGTGGTGCAGCCGGGCGGTTCGGTCCGTGACGAGCAGGTCGTCGAGGCGGCGCGCACGGCGGGCGTGACGATGTACTTCACGGGAACGCGGCACTTCTTCCACTGAGCCCCTTGGGCTCCTTGGGCCCCTTGAGCCTCCGGCCGACGCGGGGGCGGGGGCGTGGGGGTGGAAACGCCGGAAGGCCGTAATCTCCCGCCGAACGGCGAGGATTACGGCCTTCATGTCCTCCGGGTCGCGCTGAGGAGCGCGTCCGCGGACCGTCAGTGAGCGCGCTGACGGTCCGCTGATGAACCGTCAGTGGCGCGGACGCTGGAACCAGGCGGCGCCGTCCGACTTGCCGGCGAAGACGGCGATCAGGATGGCGAGAACGAGGTGCACGATGCCGAACACCGTGAACGGGTAGAGGGCGAGGACGGCGGTCACGATCCCGAAGACGATGAGAGTGACACGGACGCCGCTCCCGCCGTTCTTGACCTTCGTGGCGAGGACGGCCGACAGAACCAGCCACACGAGAGCCAGCGCGCCGAGCGCGTAGAGGACACCGCTCGACTGATCCACGAGGTCCTGGAACTGCGAGTCGCTCTGCAGCGTCTCGTTGTCCTTCGCCGCGTTGAGCGACGCCGCGGCGCCGAAGAAGATCAGCGTCCCGATCAGGCAGAGACCGGAGATCACCCACAGCATCACGCGCGCGGCCTTCACCCCGCCCGGCATCTCCGTCGGGCCGCCCGGGAAGCCACCGCCGCCGTACGGCTGGACCGGCGGCGCCTGCGGGTAGCCGTAGCCGGGCTGCTGCGGCTGACCCTGCGGGTAGCCGTAGCCCGGCTGGCCCTGGGGCTGGCCGGATCCGGGCGGGGGCTGCTGGCCGTACGGGTTGTTGGGGTCGCCGAAGCTCATGGCGGGGTTCCTCCGTTGGGTAATGCGGGGACGGTGCGACCCAACGGGGAAGAGGAACTTCTCAGAAGCGAGCGGTCGTCCCCCCGTCGATGGCCGCGTACTGCGCCCGTAATCGTGTTATCTACCTCTTATTTTGTCCAGTCGCCAAGGGTGGGCGTTGTGCAAGCGCAACCTCCAGCGGCGCCCGTGACGGGGCGGGCGAATGCCCGGGTTGTCTCACCACGGGACACGAATTGGAACAGTGGAGGGGTCATCCGCGAGGATGGGGGTATGAGCGCCCAGATTCTCGATGGCAAGGCCACCGCAGCCGCGATCAAGTCCGATCTGACCGCCCGCGTGGCGGCCCTCAAGGCGCGGGGCGTCACACCCGGGCTCGGCACCCTGCTGGTCGGTGACGACCCGGGCAGCCGTTGGTACGTGAACGGCAAGCACCGCGACTGCGCCCAGGTCGGTATCGCCTCGATCCAGCGCGAACTGCCCGACACCGCCTCCCAGCAGGAGATCGAGGCCGTGGTCGCGGAGCTGAACGCCAACCCCGAGTGCACCGGCTACATCGTGCAACTGCCGCTGCCCAAGGGCATCAACACCAACCGGGTCCTTGAGCTGATGGATCCGGCCAAGGACGCCGACGGGCTGCACCCGATGAGCCTTGGCCGGCTGGTGCTCAACGAGACGGGGCCGCTGCCCTGCACCCCGTACGGCATCATCCAGCTGCTGCGCCACCACGGCGTCGAGATCAAGGGCGCGCATGTGGTGGTCGTGGGCCGGGGGATCACCGTCGGCCGGTCGATCCCGCTCCTGCTGACCCGTAAGTCCGAGAACGCGACGGTCACGCAGTGCCACACCGGCACCCGTGATCTGTCGGCGCAGCTCAAGCAGGCGGACATCATCGTCGCCGCCGCCGGGGTGCCGCACATCATCAAGCCCGAGGATGTGAAGCCGGGCGCGGCCGTCCTCGATGTCGGGGTCAGCCGGGACGGGGACGGCAAGATCGTCGGCGATGTCCACCCGGACGTCGCCGAGGTGGCAGGCTGGATCTCACCGAACCCGGGCGGCGTCGGTCCGATGACCCGGGCCCAGCTGCTCGTCAATGTGGTCGAGGCGGCCGAACGCGCCGTCGCGGACGCGGGCTGAACGCGGGCCGAACCGGAACCGGAAAGGGGCGCCACTGATGGGTGCTGGTACGAGCGCGGGCGACGCGGCCCGGCCGCGGCGCGGGACACGGCAGGCGCCGGAGGCCGACGGGCAGGCGGTCATGGAGCCCGGGCCGGTGCCCGCCGGACCCGAGACGCCCGCCGGACCCGCGGTGCCCGGTGACGGCGAGCCGTCCGCCGGGGGCGCTCCCAGCGCCGGCGGGGAGAGCACGGTGACTGTGGGGCGTACGGCGGGTACGGAGAGCACGGTCGCTGTGGCGGGTACGGAGAGCACGGGGCATACGGCCCCCTCGGACCCGGACGAGACCGGCACCTCGGAGCAGCGCGGCCGGCGCTTCTCGCTCACCGAGGACACCGCGCGGCCCGAGGGCGGTGGCCGGGCCGCGCCCTCGGACGCCCCGGCGCCCGCCCGGCAGTGGCCGCTGCTCAGCGTCCTCGGGACGACCGCTCTCGGCCTGCTGATCGTCGGTACGCACCCCTTCGCGGAGGCGTTCCGGGTCGGCACGATCCTGATCGGCGTGGCCCTCATCGGCGGCGCTGTCCTGCGGCGCGTACTGCCCTCCGTGGGCATGCTGGCCGTACGGTCGCGCTACACCGACATGCTCACGTACGGCCTGCTGGGCCTCGCGATCGTGCTGCTCAGCCTGATGACACAGCCCAAGCCGTGGCTGGAGATCCCGTTCCTGGAGGACGTCGTCCACTCGTCGGTCCCCTAGACCGGTAAGTCCGTGTGACGGCGGCCCGTCCTCTCCCCCGGGGAGGACGGGCCGCCGCACGTGTGCGGTGTGCGGTCCGCGTGAGGTGTGGGGCGGCGCGGGGTGGACCGCGCCGCCCGGTGTGCACCACAGACTTTTCCGCGTCACCTCGCGCCGCCGCCAGGCAAGCCCGTCGAACCGGGCATCTGTGGGACGCGCCCGACCCTGACCTGTGGGGACGCCGCATCCCATGGGATGTCGTGGGACGGCGTGGGCCGGTTGCCGCGGCGTGGCAGCCTGTCCGGATGGCAGCCGCGCGGGGTCGCGCGCGGAACCCGGTGTTGCGAGGGGGCCGTCCGGGGGGAGGAAAGGGGACGAGGAACCCCGGAGGGGTCCGATCACGCATGAGGTGGACATGCCGCGTTGGAAATCGCTCCCGTCAGAACTGCCCGAGAAGGACCGTCAACTCATCATTCAGTTGAGACGGTTGAAGGATCACTCCGGCCTCGGACTCGCCGCGCTCGCGGCGAAGACGGGGTACAGCCGCTCCTCCTGGGAGCGCTATCTCAACGGAAAACAGCCGGTGCCCCGGAAGGCCGTCGAGGAACTCGCCAAGGTCTGCGGGGCGGATCCGACGAGGCTGCTCGTCCTGCACGAAATGGCCGAGCGGCAACCGCCCGAGCCCGCCACCGCCGGGACGGCCGCGGCGGACACGAGTACGGCGGACACGGGTACGGAGGGCGCGGCTCCCGCTGACACGGGTACGGCCGGCACGGCGGCCGACGAGCCGCCCGGGACACCGGAGTCGGGGTCCCGGGAGCCGGGTGCTCACCCGTCCGGTCCGCGCCGGGTGCCGTTACGCGGCGCCCTCGCCGGTGTGCTCGTGGCCGCCGCCGTCTCGTTCGCGGCGGGGCTGCTGCTGGCCGGGGGCGACGAGGGGGGCGGCGACGACGGGGGTACGAAGGCGGTGACGTACGGTCCCGGCCGTACGTACGACTGCGACGACAAGGGACGCAAGGACGGCGCGGCCTACGCCGGGCACAGCACCACCGCCGAGGCGCTGATCGACATCAACGGCAGTGGTCCCGATGTGGTCGAGGCGCAGTGTCAGTTGAAGCGCCACGGCTTCGACCCGGGCGAGGTCGACGGGTTGTACGGCCCGAGCGCGAAGTCCGCCGTACGGGACTTCCAGAAGGCGCGGAAGCTGGTCAGCGACGGCATCGTGGGGCCCGACACCTGGGCGGAGTTACGCCGGTGAGCGGCACGCTGGGAAACGCGCCGGAGAACGCTCGGGAGAACGCTCGGGAGAACGCGCGGAAGAACGCGCGGGAGAACGCGGCGGAGAAGCGGGCGGCGGAGTGCGACCGGCTCGCGGGCGAGTTGAGCGCGCTCCGGGCCCGCACGGGACTGAGCCTCGTCGCGCTCGCGGGGCGCACGCCGTACAGCAAGTCGTCCTGGCAGCGTTATCTCAACGGTACGAAGCCCCTGCCGCGACAAGCGGTGGTGGCCCTGTGCGAGCTGGCGGGCGAGCCCCCGGGGCGGCTGCTGGCGCTCTGGGAGCTGGCGGACGCCGCGTGGAGCGGCCGGGCCGCCGCGGCCATCGGGACGGGGCCCATGGCCGGGGCCGAGTCCGGGGCTGTACGAGGGCCTTCCCCGCCGCTACCCGTACCAGTGCCCGTACCCGCACCGGCGGGACCAGTGGGACCGGCAGGGCCGCGAACGCCACCGGCGCAGGGAGAAGCGCCACGAGAGGCGCCGGGAAACGCGCCGGGAAGCGCGCCTCGCGGCAGACGTCGTACCGCGGTGCTCGCCGCGACGGCCGGGGTGGCCGTCGTCACCGCCGCGACGGTTCTCGGGACATGGCTGTCGGGCGACGGCGGAGCGCGGCGGGGCGCCCCCGAGGATGTGGCGTGGAGCACGGTCGGCCCGCTGCGGCCCAGTTGCACCGGCCCGGCGTGCGAGGGCGAGGCGCCGTCCCTCATGGGGTGTGGCGGCGAGGGCGCGATGACCACTCTCGGCTCGCTCACCGCGACGGGCGGCCAGCGGCTGCAACTGCGGTACGGCGAAACGTGCCGCACCGTGTGGGTGCGGGCGACCGGGCTGCGGATGGGGGACCGGGTCGTGCTGACCGTACCCGGCCGCCGGGAGCAGCAGATCACGGCGGTCGCCCCGCGGGACACCGGCCGCTATCTCGTGACGCCGATGGTGGCGGCGGCCGACCCGTCCGAAGCGCGGGCCTGTCTCCTGCCCGGGGGCGGCGGCGAACAGGAGTGCTTGGGCCACGCGCCCCGGGCGTCCGAGTCGGTGCCTGTGCTACGGAAGTGACCATTCCGCCGTGGTGTGATCAATGGGCAACGGATGCGAGACTGTGCGAGGTTCGGTACGGGGGCGCGCAACGGGGCGTGAAGACCGTCCCGAATGCTCCTCCGCGCTGTCGGGTGAGGAACTGACGTCCTCGCCCGGTGCATCCCTGTGGGTAGTCCGAGATGGGTGGCCCGCGGCGGGAAGCGACCGGAGGAGGGCGCCGTCGATCGCCGGGGAGGGCGGAGGGCGGCGGGGGGAAGACAGCGCGGGGCACATCCACCACGTGCGGGGGGACAAGGGGGAGGCACAGAATGCCTCGTTGGAAGGCGCTACCGGACGGGCTCGATCCGGAGGTCAGCGAGTTCACGAGCCAACTGCGCGGGCTCGTCGACCGCAGCGGTCTGAGCATCGCGGCCGTGTCCGACAGGACCGGGTACAGCAAGACGTCGTGGGAGCGCTATCTGAACGGGCGGCTGCTCGCGCCCAAGGGCGCGATCGTCGCGCTGGCCGAGGTGACGGGCACGCATCAGGGGCATCTGACCACGATGTGGGAGCTGGCGGAGCGCGCCTGGAGCCGGTCCGAGATGCGCCACGACATGACGATGGAAGCGATACGGATCTCCCAGGCGCGTTCGGCGCTCGGGGAGTTCAGCCAGAACCCGGCCGGTGGCTCGGGCAGGCCGGGTAGCGGCTCGGGCAGGCCGGGCGGCGGCTCCGGCAGGCCGGGCGGGCCCGCCGGCACAGGTGGGCCCGGTGGTTCGGGGGACCGGCCCGCCGGTACGACCGTCGACTTCGGTGCCGTGCGCGTGCCAGGGGCGCCCTCCGTACCGCAGCAGCGGGGTCCCGGCGGTCCGCCCCGGCCGGGGGGCCCGTCTCCCGCCGGACCGTCACCGGCAGGGGGCCCGAAGCGCGGACGGCGCGGGATGACGATCTTCGTGGCGGCTGTCGTGGGCGCGGCGCTGGTGGTCGCCGCCGCGGTGCTGCTGACCGATCTCGGCGGTGACGGCGGCGAGCAGACCGTCGCGCGGTCCCCGTCGCCCTCGCCGTCCAGCAGCGCCCCCGTACTGCCGGCCGGGGTGAAGTGCGGTGGCGACGCCTGCACCGGGAAGGACCCCGAAGAGATGGGATGCGGCGGCGAGTTCGTCGAGACCGTCTCCAGCGCGACCGTCGGTACGGCCCTGATCGAGGTCCGCTACAGCAAGACCTGCTCGGCGGCCTGGGCCCGGATCACCCAGGCGGCGGTGGGCGACGAGGTACGGATCACCGCGGGCGGGGAGACGAGCGGCCAGACCGGCGAGGTCGACACGGCCACGAACGCCTACACCCCGATGGTCGCCTCACCGGACTCCGCGGGCGCCAAGGCGTGCGCGACGCTCGCCTCGGGTGAGACGGGCTGTACCCCGGTACGGTGACCCGGGCCCACGGGCCGCACCCTGCCACGGGCCGCACCCCGCCACGCCACCAGGCCCCCCGTATCCACCAGGCCCCCGTACCACCGGGCCCCGGCACCACCAGCCGCCACGCCGTCCCGCCCCTGTCGTGAGCCGTGCCACAAGGGTGCGTGGGTACGGGGTGTCCCGGGTCGGATAGCCTGACCGCTGGATATCTCTTCACGTCAAGATTCAGTTCAGCGACGGGGAGATGTCCCCGCACCAGGGGCAGGGACCCCCACCGCCAGCTGTCTTACGGAGATCGCCATGACCCGCACTCCCGTGAATGTCACCGTCACCGGCGCGGCCGGCCAGATCGGCTACGCGCTGCTCTTCCGCATCGCCTCCGGCCATCTGCTCGGCTCGGATGTGCCGGTCAAGCTGCGTCTCCTCGAAATCCCCCAGGGCCTCAAGGCCGCCGAGGGAACCGCGATGGAGCTGGACGACTGCGCCTTCCCGCTGCTCGGCGGTATCGAGATCACGGACGACCCGAACGTCGCCTTCGACGGCGCCAACGTGGCTCTGCTGGTCGGCGCCCGCCCTCGTACCAAGGGCATGGAGCGCGGCGATCTGCTCGCCGCCAACGGAGGCATCTTCAAGCCCCAGGGCAAGGCCATCAACGACCACGCCGCTGACGACATCAAGGTCCTCGTCGTCGGCAACCCGGCCAACACGAACGCGCTGATCGCCCGCGCCGCCGCGCCCGACGTACCGGCCGAGCGCTTCACCGCGATGACCCGCCTCGACCACAACCGCGCCATCTCGCAGCTCGCCGCGAAGACCGGCGCCGCCGTCTCCGACATCAAGCGGCTGACGATCTGGGGCAACCACTCCGCCACGCAGTACCCGGACATCTTCCACGCGGAGATCGCCGGCAAGAACGCCGCGGAGACCGTCAACGACGAGGCGTGGCTGGCCGACACCTTCATCCCGACCGTCGCCAAGCGCGGCGCGGCGATCATCGAGGCCCGCGGTGCCTCCTCGGCCGCCTCCGCCGCCAACGCCGCCATCGACCACGTCCACACCTGGGTCAACGGCACGGCCGAGGGCGACTGGACCTCCATGGGCATCCCGTCGGACGGCTCCTACGGTGTGGAGGAGGGGCTGATCTCCTCCTTCCCCGTCACCACCAAGAACGGTGCGTACGAGATCGTCCAGGGCCTGGAGATCAATGACTTCTCGCGGACCCGGATCGACGCCTCGGTGCGGGAGCTGGCCGAGGAGCGCGACGCGGTGCGCGAACTCGGTCTGATCTGACCCCACTCACCACTTCCCCCGAACGCCCCCGGTTCTCGCCGGGGGCGTTTTTGGTGGGCGAGGAGCCGCCGCGGTGCCGCAGCGCATCCGCGCGAGTTGTTGCGTACCTCCACTCGAATGTAGTACTTCTTATACATGAGCGAGCAGGTGCACAATAGGCTGGCAGTTGTCAGAGCCGAACGGAAGGTGTCCCGGCAGCAGTTGGCCGAGGCCGTCGGTGCCCACTACCAGACCGTCGGCTATATCGAGCGGGGTCAGTACAACCCCAGCCTCGACCTGGCGCTGAGGATCGCGGAGTTCTTCGGCCTCCCCGTGGAGGCGTTGTTCTCCCTCGAACCCTTCAGCCCGCTCACGGACGAGGTCTACGGGAGGAAGCAGTGATGACCACAGGACTGACGAAGTACGACCAGCGGATGTACACGCTGATGAACGGGCGCGAAGGGCGCCCGCTCTACGCGACGGCGGCCCGCAGGCGCGCTGTCGTCTGTGCTCATATCGCGCTGACCGTCATCTTCGAAGCGGCGTGGATCGCCGTGGTCTTCTCGGAGCGGAAACTGTGGTGGCCCCTCGTCGTCCTCCTCGCGGCGCTGCTGCCGTGGTGTGTGGCGACCGGCGCGATCAATGGCGCCACACGCGGGCTGCTGCAGTTGCGCGACCGTGCGCTGGACGAACGTCAGCTCACTGAGCGCGACCGCGTCCTCGCGCGCGCCCACCGGTTGACCTCGTTCCTGCTGCTGGCCGCCGCCGTCATCGCCGGTCTCGTCGGCTGGCTCGGGGACGTACGGATGGAGACGCTGGTCGCTCCCGTACTGATCGGGGTCCTGGTCCCGCACTGGCTGATGCCCATGTGGGTGGCCGGACTGACGGTCCCGGACGAGCCCGACGAGGTCTGACCGGCGGACCGCCGGTCCGGCGCGGGGGTACGGACCGGCGGACACGCCCCGGCCGGGTGACCCCGAGCACTTTGGGTCACCCGGCACGCATGCTTTCCGCGCCTCGGGGCAGGCGCCCGGATCGCCAGTTCTCGCTGGTGGTGAACGCTCCGGGAAGGGAAGGCGATACGCGACGTGTCGGCACAACACACGATTCATGTGGACGGAAAGTGGCGTGAAGCCGCTTCCGGCGCCACACGGGACATCCTCGACCCCGCCGACGCCACGGTCCTCGCCGTCGTGTCCGAGGGCGGCGCCGAGGACGCCGACGCCGCGATCGCCGCCGCGCGTACGGCCTTCGACGAGGGCCCGTGGCCCCGTACCCCGGTCGCCGAACGGGCCCGGCTGCTGCGGACGACCGCCGAACTGCTGATCCGCAACCGCGAGAAGATAGCGCTGCTGGAGAGCAGGGACTCGGGCAAGACCCTGGAGGAGGGGCGCGTCGACGTCGACTGTGTCGCCGACGCCTTCCGCTACTTCGCGGATCTGGTGATGAACGAGAGCGGCGGCCGGGTCGTCGACGCCGGTTCGGACACCGTCCACAGCGTGGTCGTCCATGAGCCCGTCGGTGTCTGCGCGCTGATCACGCCCTGGAACTACCCTCTGCTGCAAGCGAGTTGGAAGATCGCCCCGGCGCTCGCCGCGGGCAACACCTTTGTCGTCAAGCCGAGCGAACTCACCCCGCTCTCCACGGTCGACCTCATCGACCTGCTCGCCGAGGCGGGCCTGCCGCCCGGCGTCGCCAATCTGGTGACCGGCGCGGGCGACCCGGTGGGCGCCCGGCTGTCCGAGCACCCGGACGTGGACCTCGTCTCGTTCACCGGCGGGCTCAGCAGCGGTACGCGGGTGATGCGCGCCGCCGCGCCCGGCGTGAAGAAGGTCGCCCTCGAACTCGGCGGCAAGAACCCGAACGTCGTCTTCGCGGACGCGTGCGCCACCGACGAGGGGTTCGACACCGCCGTCGACCAGGCGCTGAACGCCGCGTTCATCCACAGCGGCCAGGTCTGCTCCGCCGGTGCGCGGCTGATCATCGAGGAGTCCGTACGGGAGCGCTTCGTCGGTGAACTCGCCCGCCGCGCCGCGCGGATCCGCCTCGGACGCGGCACGGAGCGTGGCGTGGAGTGCGGACCGCTCGTCTCCGCACGGCAGTTGGCGAAGACCGAGGAGTATGTCGCCTCCGCCCTGGCCGAGGGTGCCGTGCTGCGCTCCGGCGGCAAGCGGCCCGAGCCGTCGGCCGTCCGGCCCGCCGAGGGCTACTTCTACGAGCCGACCGTGCTCGACCAGTGCCACCGCGAGATGCGGGTCGTACGGGAAGAGGTCTTCGGACCCGTACTGACGGTGGAGACCTTCCGTACGGAGGACGAGGCCGTGGCCCTCGCCAACGACACCGAGTACGGGCTCGCGGGCGGTGTCTGGAGCGCGGACCCGGGGCGCGCGCGGCGCGTGGCGGGACGGCTGCGGCACGGCACCGTCTGGATCAACGACTTCCACCCGTATCTGCCGCAGGCGGAGTGGGGCGGCTTCGGCAAGTCCGGCATCGGCCGGGAGCTGGGGCCCGCGGGGCTCGCCGAATACCGCGAGGCCAAGCACATCTACCAGAACCTCGCACCGCGCCCGGTCCGCTGGTTCGCGGGCTGACGGCCGCGCGCCACGTACGGCCGAGCCGCGCACGGACAGCCGCGCACGGACAGCCGCGCACGGCCAAGCCGCGCACGGACAGCCGCGCAGGGAAAGCCCCGCATCACCGCATGCGGCACAGCAGAGGAGCAGATCCAGCTATGGGAACCACGGTCGCGCCCGAGCCGGAACCCGCGTCCACGCCCGAGTCCGGGAACGTGTACGACTATGTCGTCGTCGGCGGCGGCACCGCGGGATCGGTGATCGCCTCCCGCCTCACCGAGGATCCGGACATCACCGTCGCCGTCATCGAGGGCGGCCCCTCCGACGTCGACCGCCCCGACGTACTGACGCTGCGGCGCTGGATGGGCCTGCTGGGCGGTGAGCTGGACTACGACTATCCGACGACCGAGCAGCCACGCGGGAACTCCTCCATCCGGCACAGCAGGGCCCGGGTGCTCGGCGGCTGTTCCTCGCACAACACGCTGATCGCCTTCAAGCCGCTGCCGTCCGACTGGGACGAGTGGGCGGCGGCGGGGGCCGAGGGCTGGGACGCCGCCGCGATGGACCCGTACTTCGGCCGGCTGCGGAACAACATCGTGCCGGTGGGTGAGCGGGACCGTAACGCCATCGCCCGTGACTTCGTGGACGCGGCACGCGAGGCGCTGGGAGTGCCGCGCGTCGAGGGCTTCAACAAGAAGCCCTTCCATGAGGGCGTCGGCTTCTTCGACCTCGCGTACCACCCGGAGAACAACAAGCGGTCGTCCGCGTCCGTCGCGTATCTCCATCCGTTCCTGGACCGGCCGAACCTCCAACTGCTGCTGGAGACCTGGGCGTTCCGGCTGGAGCTGACGGGCACGCGCGCCACGGGCGTACGCGTACGGACGGCGGACGGCGAGGAGCGGCTGATCGAGGCCCGGCGCGAAGTCCTCGTCTGCGCGGGCGCCGTGGACACCCCGCGGCTGCTGCTGCACTCCGGCATCGGGCCGCGCGCCGACCTGGAGAAACTCGGCATCCCCGTCGTCCACGATCTGCCGGGCGTCGGGGAGAACCTCCTCGACCACCCCGAGTCGGTGATCGTCTGGGAGACGGACGGGCCGATCCCGGAGAACTCGGCGATGGACTCCGACGCGGGGCTGTTCGTCCGGCGCGATCCGGCGGCCGAGGGGCCCGACCTGATGTTCCACTTCTACCAGATCCCGTTCACGGACCATCCGGAGCGGCTGGGGTACGAGCGCCCCGCGCACGGCGTGTCGATGACCCCGAACATCCCCAAGCCGCGCAGCCGCGGCCGGCTCTACCTCACGAGCGCGGACCCGGAGGTCAAACCGGCCCTGGACTTCCGCTACTTCAGCGACGAGGACGACTACGACGGCCGGACCCTCGTCGACGGCATCAGGATCGCGCGGCGGGTCGCCGCCGCCGAGCCGCTGGCGGCGTGGCTGACGCGGGAGGTCTGCCCGGGGCCCGAGGTCACCTCCGACGAGGAGCTGAGCGAGTACGCCCGTAGGTGCGCGCACACGGTGTACCACCCGGCGGGCACCTGCCGGATGGGCGCCGCCACCGATGAACAGGCCGTGGTGGCACCCGACCTGAGAATCCGGGGGCTCGAAGCGATCCGCATCGCCGACGCGTCCGTCTTCCCGACGATGCCCGCGGTGAATCCCATGATCGGGGTCCTGATGGTCGGCGAGAAGTGCGCCCAGCTGCTGACCGAGGCCCATGACGACAAGAAGGGCCCGAAGCGATGAGTGACGCGGACACGGCACATGGGGACGACCCGACGGGCAAGGACCTCACCCCGCCCGGCACGGAGAGCGAGGTGCCGGAACGGCCGCCGGTCTTCGCCGTACGCGACCTCTGGAAGGTCTTCGGCCCCAAGGCCGACCGTGTCCCCGGCGACCCGGAACTCGCCGCGCTCGACGCCGCCGAGCTGCGTGAACGTACCGGCTGCACCGCCGCTGTACGCGATGTCTCCTTCGACGTCCGCAAGGGCGAGGTCTTCGTCGTCATGGGGCTGTCGGGCTCCGGCAAGTCCACGCTCGTCCGCTGTCTGACGCGGCTCATCGAACCGACCGCGGGCGCCATCGCCATCGACGGCGAGGACGTGCTGTCGATGGACAGGGCCCGGCTGCGCGAACTGCGCCGCCACCGCGCCGCCATGGTCTTCCAGCACTTCGGTCTGCTGCCGCACCGCTCGGTTCTCGACAATGTCGCCTACGGCCTGGAGATCCAGGGCATGGGCCGGGCCCAGCGCCGGGAGAAGGCGGCCGAGGTCATCGGGAAGGTGGGCCTCGACGGGATGGAGGACCGCCGTCCCGGACAGCTCTCCGGCGGTCAGCAGCAGCGCGTCGGGCTGGCCCGCGCGCTCGCGGTCGACCCTCAAGTGCTGCTCTTCGACGAGCCGTTCAGCGCCCTCGATCCGCTGATCCGCCGGGACATGCAGGAAGAGGTCATCAGGCTGCACCACGAGGAGCGGCGCACGATGGTCTTCATCACGCACGATCTGACCGAGGCGCTGCGCCTCGGCGACCGGATCGCGCTGATGCGTGACGGCCGTGTCGTACAGCTGGGCACGGCGGAGGAGATCGTGGGCCGGCCCGCCGACGCCTACGTACGGGACTTCGTCCGTGACGTACCGCGCGAGCAGGTGATCACCGTCGGGGCCGCCATGCGCCGCCCGCTGGCGGGCGACGCCGACTCCGGGCCCGCGCTGGCGCCGACCGCGACCGTCTCCGAGGCGATCGAGGCCGTCGCGCGCTCCGGGGACGCGGCGGCGCGCGTGGTCGACGGGGGGAGGCTGCTCGGGGTCGTGGACCGTGAGCGTCTGCTGAACGTGGTGGCGGGCACGGTGGGAATGGCCGGTACGGCGGGACCCGGGGAGCCGCCCGAATTCCCCGGAGCACCTGGAGCACCTGGAGCCCCCGGAGCTCCCGGAACGAGGGCGGAGGCCGGGAAGGCGGCGCTCCGATGACCGCCGCGACCGCCGCGACCACCGCGAGCACCGAGACCGCCGAGACCGCCGCGACCACCGCGCCCGTCGACCGCGGGGGCCCGCCCGCGGTGCTCTCCTCGCCGCGCCGGCGCGCGCTCGCCAAACTGCTGCCGTTCGCCGTGTTCGCAGCGGTCCTCGTACCCCTGGCCCTCACCCGCTGGCCCGGCACCGCCTGGCCCGACGCCCTGACCGTCGATCTGTCCGCCCCGCTCGGCGGCGCCGGTGACTGGATCATCGACAACCGCGACAGCCACCCGCTCTTCCTCTACTTCTTCGGGCACATCAGCAACGCCGTCGTGCTCGCCGTGCGCGGGGTGTATCTGCTGCTGCTCGCGGCCGGCTGGGCCGGGGTCACCGTGGCGGCCGGGCTGATCGCGTGGCGCGTGGCGGGCGTTCGCCTCGCCCTCACCGCCGTCGTGTCGTTCGCCGTCTGCGGGGTGCTCGGTATGTGGGTGCCCACCATGCAGACGCTTGCGCTCATGGTGGTCGCCGTCACCGCGTCCGTGGTGCTGGGAGCCCTGCTCGGCCTCGCCGCCGGGCTCTCCGACCGGCTGTACCGGGCGCTGCGGCCACTGCTCGACACCATGCAGGTCCTGCCCGCCTTCGCGTATCTGCTGCCCGTGGTGCTGGTCTTCGGTATCGGCGTCCCGGCGGCGGTCCTCGCGACCGTCGTCTACGCGGCTCCGCCGATGGCCAGGCTGACCGCGCTCGGGCTGCGCGAGGCCGACCGCGGGGTGATGGAGGCCGTCTCCTCGCTCGGCGCGACCGCCGGGCAGCGGTTGCTGACCGCGCGGTTGCCGCTCGCCCGTGAGCGACTGCTGCTCGGTCTCAACCAGACGATCATGATGGCGCTCTCGATGGCCGTGATCGCGTCCGTGATCGGCGCCGGAGGACTCGGCGACCGGGTGTACCAGGCGCTGGCCTCGGTCGATGTGGGCGCGGCGCTGGCGGCCGGGCTGCCGATCGTCCTGCTGGCGGTGGTCCTGGACCGTACGACGGCGGCGGCGGCGGCCGGTTCCGGGTCCGGGTCCGGTTCCGGCGCCGGGGACCGCGGCGGGCGCGGCCGGGGCCGCCTGCGCGGTCGGGGCGGCTGGGCTGTGGCGGCCGTCGTGACCGCCGCGGTCACCGTCGCCGGGCGCCTCGCGGATCGGCTCGACTGGCCCGAGACCTGGACCGCGAACATCGCCGAGCCCGTCAACCGGGCCGTCGACTGGATGACCGCCCACCTCTACTCCGGAGTCCCCGTCATCGGCGGCACCGCCGACTGGGCCGGCCGCTTCACCACCTGGGTGCTCGACCCGCTGCGCGGCGGCCTCCAGGCCCTGCCCTGGTGGGCGGTCCTGCTGCTCGTCGCCGCCCTCGCGCTGCTGATCGGCACCTGGCGGACCGCGTTGACGGCCGTACTCGCCATGACCGCGATCGGTGTCCTCGGCGTGTGGAAGCCGTCGCTGGACACGCTGTCGCAGGTGCTGGCGGCCGTCGCCGTCACACTCGTCATCGGCTTCGCCGCGGGCATCGCGGCGGCCCGTAGCTCCCGGGTGGAAGCGCTGCTCAGGCCCGTTCTGGACGTCTTCCAGACCCTGCCGCAGTTCGTCTATCTGATCCCGGTGGTCGCACTCTTCGGCGTCGGGCGCGCCCCGGCGGTCGCCGCCGCCGTCGTGTACGCGCTGCCCGCGGTCGTCCGTATCACCACCCAGGGCCTGCGCCAGGTCGATCCGGCCGCCATGGAGTCGGCACGCTCGCTCGGCGCGACCGGCACTCAGCAACTGCGCCAGGTCCAACTGCCGCTCGCGAGGCCCGCGCTGCGCCTCGCGCTCAACCAGGGCGTCGTGCTGGTGCTCGCCGTCGTCATCATCGGCGGTCTGGTGGGCGGCGGGGCGCTCGGGTACGACGTGGTGTTCGGGCTCGCCCAGGGCGATTTGGCGACCGGCCTCGTCGCGGGCGCGGCCATCGTCTGTCTCGGTCTGATGCTCGACCGGGTGACCCAGCCCACGGAACGCCGTACGGAACGCCGTACCGGCCGGACCAGGAAGGCGGCCTGACATGGCCCGTACGCACAGGACCCTGGCCGTCCTCACCTCGGCGGGCGCCCTGCTCGCGGTCACCGGCTGCGGCGCGGCCGACATGACCAAGCAGGCGTCCCCGTACGCGAACGCGCAGGGCGCGAAGACCGTCACCCTCTCCGTGCAGTCCTGGGTCGGCGCGCAGGCCAATGTGGCCGTGGCCTCGTATCTGCTCGAACACGAGCTGGGCTACCGCGTGGACACCGTCCAGGTAGACGAGGTCCCCGCCTGGGACGCCCTCAGCCAGGGCCGGGTCGACGCCATCCTGGAGGACTGGGGCCACCCGGAGCAGGAAGCGCGGTACGTCGACGAGAAGAAGACGATCGCGCCGGGCGGGGGCCTCGGCGTCACCGGCCATATCGGCTGGTTCGTACCGACGTACTTCGCCGAGCGCCACCCGGACATCACGGACTGGCGCAACCTCAACAAGTACGCCTCCCAGCTCCGCACCGCGGAGAGCGGCGGCAAGGGCCAACTGCTCGACGGCTCGCCGTCGTACGTCACCAATGACAAGGCGCTGGTGAACAACCTGGAGCTGGACTACCAGGTCGTCTTCGCGGGCTCGGAGGCGGCGCAGATCACCCAGATCACGCAGTTCGCCAAGGAGAAGAAACCCTTCCTCACCTACTGGTACAAGCCGCAGTGGCTGTTCGAGAAGGTGCCCATGACGGAGGTGAGGCTCCCGGCGTACAAGGAGGGCTGCGACGCCGACCCCGAGAAGGTGGCCTGCGCCTATCCGCACACCCCGCTCCAGAAGTTCCTCAACGCGGACTTCGCGAAGAAGGGCGGGAGCGCGGCCCGGTTCCTGGAGAACTTCACCTGGACGACCGAGCAGCAGAACGAGGTCGCCCTGATGATCGCGGAGCAGAAGCTCTCGCCGGAGGAGGCGGCCGAGAAGTGGGTCACGGCGAATGAGCCGACCTGGAAGAAGTGGCTCACGGAGTAGGCGGAAGGGGACGGCGGCGAAGTGGGGACGGCAGCCCGACGACGGCGGAACGGCTCGTCGTCGGGCGCGGCGCCCATATCGATTTCTATATAATCGCTGGTGGACAGGCTCGCGGCAGAGCCGACGACTCTGGCGGAACCGTACTCCCGCCACCTCGGCGGCAAGGTTCGTGAGCTGCGCTTCACTATGGATGGCAACGCGGTGCGCATCACGTACTGGCTCACTGGCGACCGCCGCATCGTGCTGTTGACCGTGTTCCGCAAGTCCAGGCAGCGCGAGGCTGCCGAGGTCGAACGCGCGCAGCAAGCGCAGAAGGTGTGTCAGTCGGACCATGAGCCGGCCGCGCACGACTATGACCGGATCAACGGGGAGAGGCCATGAACCACTCGCAGTGGAAGACTCGTCGGACCAGGAAGCTCCTGGGCGAGACGGTCGAGGAGTCCCCGGCCTACATCGAGGCCGGATACGCGCTCGCGCTCGGCCAGGCCGTTTACGACCGGCGTACTGAACTCGGTCTGTCACAGGCCGAGCTGGCCCGGCGTGCCGACATGACCCAGCCGCAGATCTCCAACATCGAGGGCGGCGATTCCGTACCGACCCTGCCCCTGCTCACACGTCTGGCCAAGGCCATGGACGCGTCGCTGACCATTGACCTGGACGGCGACACCTCGGCGTTCGTCTTTACCGCGCACGGCAGCCGCTCGCCTCATGACGCTCCGGCGGATGGACGCTCGCCGGCCGCGTGACCTCTCGACTCGCTCGCGGCGCGGTCGTGGTGCAGGGCGCGGGACGCCATGGCCGTCATCAGTGCTTGAACTGACCGGGCGTGTAGTGGCCGGGGGCCGTCCTGGTGGTCACCCCGAACCGGTTCCAGGCGTTGATCACCGTGATCGCGGAGATCAGCTGGGCCAGCTCGGCCTCGTCGAAGTGGGCCGCGACCCTCTCGTACACCTCGTCCGGCACGAAACCGTCGGTCAGTACGGTGACCGCCTCGGTCAGCTCGATCGCCGCGATCTCCTTCGGCGTGTAGAAGTGCCGCGACTCCTCCCAGGCGCTGAGCTGGATGATCCGCTCCACCGACTCGCCCGCCGCCAGCGCGTCCTTGGTGTGCATGTCGAGACAGAACGCGCAGTGGTTGAGCTGGGAAGCGCGGATCTTGACCAGTTCGAGCAGGGTCGGATCGACGCCCTGCCGGGCCGCGGCGTCCAGCCGGACCATGGCCTTGTACACCTCGGGGGCGAGCTTGGCCATGTTCAGGCGGGGGGTGTGCTCCGGGGCGTATTCCGTGGACGCGCTCGCAGTGTCTGTCGTGTTCGTCGTCGTCATGGGTACGACGCTACGCGCCCAGTGGCACCCCGGTATGGTCCACTTACATGACGGATTCCTGGGCCAATACGTCGATCGCCGGTGTCGATCTGCATCTGGAGCTGCGCGGGTCCGGGCTGCGCTCCGGGCTCATGGACGCCTTGCGCGACGCCATCCGCACGGGCCGCCTCGCGCCCGGCACCCGGCTGCCGTCCTCCCGTTCGCTCGCCGCCGATCTGGGTATCGCCCGTAACACCGTCGCCGACGCGTACGCCGAGCTGGTCGCCGAGGGCTGGCTCACCGCGCGGCAGGGCTCGGGGACCCGGGTGGCCCGCCGCGCCGAGCCCCGCAGAGCCGCGCCCGCCGCCCCCAGAGCACGGCCGGTCCGGCGCGGGCCCGCGTACAGCCTGATGCCGGGCACCCCCGACCTCGCCGCGTTCCCCCGGGCGCAGTGGCTCACGGCCGCCCGCCGGGCGCTGACGGCCGCGCCGCACGAGGCCTTCGGGTACGGCGACCCCCGGGGCCGGATCGAGCTGCGTACCGTCCTCGCCGACTATCTGGCGCGGGCGCGCGGCGTGTACGCCGACCCCGGGCGGATCGTCGTCTGCTCGGGCTTCGTCCACGGGCTGTCGCTGCTCGGGAAGGTCCTGGCCGCGCGCCGGGTGCGCGCGGTGGCGACCGAGTCGTACGGCCTCGACGAGCACCGGAGGCTGCTCACCGCGGCCGGGCTGCGGATCCCCGCGCTCGCGCTGGACGCGCGCGGCACCCGTACCGAGGACCTGGCCGGGCTGTCCGCCCCGGCGGGCGCCCGTGGCGTCGGCGCCGTGCTGCTGACGCCCGCGCACCAGTTTCCGACGGGTGTGGCGCTCCACCCCGACCGGCGCGCGGCGGCCGTGGACTGGGCACGCGGTACGGGCGGGCTGATCCTGGAGGACGACTACGACGGGGAGTTCCGGTACGACCGCCAGCCCGTCGGCGCCCTGCAAGGACTCGACCCCGAACGGGTCGTGTACCTCGGCACGGCGAGCAAGTCCCTGGCACCGGGGCTACGGCTCGGATGGCTGGTGCTGCCCGGGGAGTTGGCCGGAGAGGTGGTGGCGGCGAAGGGAGAGGTGGGCTGGGCGTCGAGCGCGCTGGATCAGCTCACGCTCGCGGAGTTCATCGCCTCGGGCGCGTACGACCGTCATGTCCGCTCCTCGCGGCTGCGCTACCGGCGCCGCCGCGACCAGCTTGTGCGGGCGCTGGCGGACAGGGCGCCCGGCATCAGCGTGAGCGGGATCGCGGCCGGCCTGCACGCCGTCCTCGAACTGCCGCCCGGCAGCGAACGCTCGGTCATCGAGGCGGCGGCCTGGCAGGGGCTCGCGGTGGAGGGCCTGTCCCGCTTTGTCCACCCCTCCACCTCGCCGGGCCGCGACGCCCTGGTGGTCGGCTACGCCACCCCACCGGACAGCGCGTGGACGGGCGCGCTGGACGCGCTGTGCCGCGTACTGCCGTGAGCCGCGCGGGCCGTGAGCCGTAGGGCCGTGAGCCGCGCGGGCCGTGAGCGCGTAACCGCGAAGCCCCCGAAATGGCTGTAACGCGCAAAGGGGGCTCATCCAGTTCGCTCGTCCTTGGCCGCTTGTCCACGTGCCATGCCGACCCTGTGTCTGTATGAGCACGCTGTGCCGAGGCATAGCCTGATAGCACCTCGTCAGGCTCGGAGAGTTGGTCATCGTGGTTCAGTACCTCGTCGGCTCGCGCGCGAGCAACCTTGCCAAAGCTCAGGTACGGGAATACCTGCGCCCGCTGCGCGAGCGATTCCCGGAGACCGCTTTCACGCATCGGGTGATCCTGGAAGGGGGCGACAAGGACCGCAAGTCGCTCTTGTCGAGCGTGTCCGCCGTCAGCGGCGGATCGGCTTTCAGCACCGAGCAGGAAGCGGCGTTGTGCCGTGGTGACGTGGACGTGGTTGTCCATTCTCTGAAAGACCTTCCCACGGCGAACCCTCGCGGGCTCATGCTGTTGCCCCCGCCGGGACGTGAGGACGTGGGAGACGCGCTCTGCGGCTCGACCCTCGCCGGATTGAGGAAGGGGGCGAAAGTCGGAACGGGCGCTCCTCGCCGGATCGCGCAGCTCCTCGCGGTGCGGCCCGATCTCGAAATCGTCCCGATCCGGGGTAACGTCCCGCCCCGCCTGAAGAAGATCGAAACCATGGGGCTTGACGCGGTGGTCCTGGCGGTAGCGGGGCTTCGCAGGCTTGGCTTGGACGATGCGATCGGGGAAGTGCTGCCGCTCGACCTCTTCCCGCCGAGCCCTGGTCAAGGGGCACTCGGGATCCAGGTCCGTACGGACGCGAATTCGGCCCCGCTGCGCGAGATGCTGTCCACGGTCGGCGACGTGCGTGTCGACAGTCAGGCAAGGGCGGAGCGCGCACTGCTCGCCGAGCTCCACGGCGGGTGCAGTGTGCCCGTGGGCGCGTACGCGGAGACTCTGCCGGACGGGACTCTCAAGCTGTTCGGCCAAGTGACCTCGCTGGACGGTCAGCAGCGCGTTTCGGGCGCACTCACCGGCCCGTCCGACGAGCCGGAGAAGCTCGGTGGGACCCTGGCCGCCGACCTGATCGACCAGGGCGCGCATTCCATCCTTGACGCGGTGCGGGCCGCCCTCGCGGCTAGCTGAGTAGGCGCGCGATATCGAGCGCGGCGTATGTGACACTCGCGGATGCCCCCGCGCGCTTCAACATCGTGAACAGCTCGACCAGGAGGCGTACGTCCCGCCGCCCCGTCCCGGAGTCCACGCAGGTGAGCGCCTTGTACTCACCGGAGACCGAGAACGGGAACAGCGGTGCTCGCGTCTGCGTCCGGAGCGTGGCGAGTACATCGGCTGTGAACTGTGCCGGCTCCAGAAGGATCATGTCGGCCCCGTCCGCCTCCATACGTAAGGCGGTGTCAACGAACTGGTCGGCACGGCCCGGGTTGATCTGGAACTCCCGGTTGATCCCTGCTTTGGGAGTCGCCCCCATGGTGAGCCGGAATCCGTCGTACAGGCTCGACCAGAAGATGACGTGCGGCATGACGGACACCCCCTCGTGTCCCGTCTCGTCCAGCGCACGGCGGGCGGCGCCGGTGTGCCGAGCAGCATGGACGCGGGCCCGACGATGTCCGCGCCCGCTTCCGCGTGGACCACGGCTTGTGAGGCTGTTACTCGCACCGTCGCGGCGACGTCCGGCCGCCCGTGCTGGTCGGTGAGGTAGCAGACTCCATCGGTGGTGTACGAGCAGAGGCACGTTTCCGTCATGACCGCGATGCCGGGAGCTGCCTCCTTGGCCGCGTGGACAGCCCGGGCCATGAGCGAATCCGGCGCGAGCGAAATCTCCCCCGTGGCGTCCCGCGCGGCGGACTCGGCGAACAGCTTCACGGATCGGATACCGAGGGCGGCGCACTCGCGCATCACGGCGGGAATCTCAGCGACCGTGACCGTGGGCATGGGACGGTCGGCGGGCTCCTCGGTGACGAGCAGCACCATGGACAGATCGGCGGGGGTGAGCGTCTGCGGCTCCAGCAGACTCCGGACGGCCGGTCGGCTCCGGAGTGGGCTCGTCGCCCGGGTGGTTGTACGGTGGCTGCGCAGAGGGGCAACCGTCATGTGTCATTCCTCATTTCGGCTTTGTTGTGGCCGTCCTGGTCGTCTGCGAGGGTCGCCATACCGCTCAAGGTCAGGTCGGTATCCGCACTGGCCTGCCGGTACGGAGTCCGGCACACCCGGTTGTTCAAGGTTGGAGCCATACACGGCCATGCCGACCACGTCCGGGGCACAGCGCCGGGCAGTAAGCGGTAGAAGCCACTCGACTCGACCCGTGCGACCAACTCCGTGACGCTGTTGACCCGTTGAAAAGCCTGGTTCGCCATCGGTTGCCTTTCTTCTTCCGCCCCTTGCTGTGCTCGCTCTAGGCAACCGCTCCGTCACTCACAGCGGTACGGTGGGGAAGCGACCAACAGTTAAGAGGATTAAGCTGCGAGAACGCGGGAGTTGGGCCAGTGACGACACGACAGACGAACGCCGGGCTGGAGCGGCTGTACCGCGAGAGCGGGTGGACGCTGCGTCAACTCGCCCAAGCGGTCAACCGCGTCGGAACCGAGCGGGGAACGCCGCTCAAGTACTCACCGCCGTCGGTCCACCAGTGGCTACAAGGGCATATGCCACGCGAGACAGTCCGTCCCCTCATCCTCGAAGCGCTGGCACGGAGACTTCGCCGCCCGGTCACGTCCAGTGAGGCAGGCTTCCCCACGTCACCCGATCAGTTGAAGCAACCCGCCAGTACCGTGGAAGGGCTGCTTGATCTCGGGAGGCAAGACATGGATCCGTCACGCCGGAGAGTCCTCGGCGCGGGGCTTTTCTCTGTGGCGCTCACCATTCCGGGTTGGCCCGATGTGGTGGGGCGAATGGATGCCCTCAGGAGTGATCCACAGCGACGTATCGGAAAGTCGGAAGTTCAGGCGGTAACGGCGATGACCGACCGATTATCGGACCTTGACGACGAATTCGGCGGGCGCTATGCGCGTCCTATGGCTGCCGCTTTTCTGGTCAACACGGTTGCCCCATACTTGAAAGCAAGCGCATCGGATGAAATCCGCGAATCGATGATGTCTGCCGCTTCCTTTCTCTGTTACCTGACTGGATGGATGGCAGTGGATGAGGGGGCGCATGGTCGGGCGCAAGAGTATTACGTGAAGAGCTTGGAGTTGGCGGGCGCAAGTGGCGACCACATGACCTATTGCCATGTCCTACGAGGCATGTCAGTGCAAGCCGCAAATCTGGGCCACGGCGCGCCGGCGGTACGGCTCGCGAACGCTGCCGCGGAGGCATCACCCGAGTCCAGCCCCCGCATGCGTGCATTTCTCGCCGGACAACAGGCACACTCGTACGCGCTGGCAGGCGAGAAGACCAACGCGCTGAACAGCCTCCGCGAGGCAGAACGCGCGGTGAATCAGGCGGAGAGTCAATTCGGGACGTTCGGCGGATTCAGTTCGTCAACATTGGCGTATGCCACATCGGAAGTCAGACATGCTTTGGGTGACGTGAAAGGCAGCGTTGAATCCCTTCACGACCATTTTCGTCTGCGGGATTCCACCGACAGTAAGAGGTCGGAAGTGAAATTCGGTGCGATACTGGCCGAACGGCAACTCGAAGTGGGATACCTGGAGGCGGCTTGCGCCACCTGGAATAAGGTGCTGGACGCTTATCCGGCGATCCATTCCGGGCGAATCGATGGACAGGTCGCCAAGATCCCATCCTTGCTCGCGCCCTATCGCTCGAACTCAGTCGCTCGGCAGCTTCTTGAGCGCTCGCGTGACGTATCCCCGAAGCCGTGAGCCGCGCCGGGGCCGGGGCCCGGGCGTCGTGCCGTACCGCTGGCGCGGGTCCGTAGGGAGTAACGGGCGAGACAGCCCCCGGGGCCCGGCCTACGCTGGTCACTACGGCATCGCGTGTCGGTCACCGTCCGGGTGAGGCATGGAGGTGCCGGTGAGTTGGCCCTTACGGAGGCATTCCACAGTGCCAGTCCAGCTGAATCACACCATCGTCCATTCCAAGAACAAACGGGAATCCGCCGAGTTCGTCGCGCGGATCCTCGGCCTTGAGGTCGGGGACGAGTGGGGCCCGTTCATCCCCGTGGAACTGAGCAACGGCGTCACCCTCGACTTCGCGACGACTCCGGAAGAGCCGATCGCCGCACAGCACTACGCCTTCCTGGTCACCGAGGCGGAGTTCGACGGGATCTTTCAGCGGATCCAGGACGCCGGGCTCACGTACTACGCCGATCCGCACCGCGAGCGTCCCGGCGAGATCAACCACAACGACGGCGGGCGCGGCGTGTACTTTCTGGATCCCGCCGGTCACGCACTGGAAGCGATCACCCGTCCCTACGGAGGGGGCGGGAGCTGGAGCGCGTCATAAGGCAGCGTCGTCCGCCCCGGGGTCCCGCCCCCGGGGCGGACGGCGTCGGCGAACCAGCCCTCGGTAGCGGCCGATTGTAGTTATACAATCCCACTGCGAAATCGCGATCGTGGTACCGAAAACGGGGGTTTACGGACATGGGATTCGAGCAGGGCTTGGCTCCTTCGCAAGGTGGGCCGACCACCTCCATGCGGCTCAACAGACTCCCGGACGAGGACCGCCCGCCCGCATCGGCGCCGGGCGGCGGCGCCCCCGATCTCGCGTCGACGCCGGCCCAGAAGCGCGCGGCAGCGAACACCATCGAGACGGAACTCCAGCCGAACACCAAGAAGGCCGGGGACTGGGCCGACGCGTCGATGACCACCGCGATCAGCGCCTTCTCCGGTTGGGCCACCGCCGCCGGGCTGAAGACGGTGCAGACCACCTGGGAGAGCCAGGTGAAGACTCTCGTGGGACGGCTGAACACGGAGAAGGGCGCCCTGCGGGCGACGGTCACCATCTTGACGGGGACCGATGTCGACCGCCGCGGCACCCTCAGCGGTATCCCGTCGAGTTTCGACGCGTACTGACCGACGTCGACATACCGACACGTACCGACATACCGACACGTACCGACATACCGACACGTACCGACATACCGACACGTACCGACATACCGACACGTACCGACGTACGAAACGTACTGACGTACCGAAACGTAACGAAGAGTACCGACACGTACCGTCGCGCCGCGTCCCGATCTCCGGACCGCGTGACGCGCCCACGTCGTCTCCCGGGGGAACACCAGCATGCTGACGTATCACGAGGTCATGACCACCGACTTCGGTGGACTGAACGCCGCCGCCGACAAGTGGCAGGAGATGGCCGAGGAGTTCCACAAGGTCGAGAAGCGCTACCGCGACAGCGTCCAGAAGATCACCATGGACGGCACCTGGCTCGGCGACAGCTCCGTCCGCGCGCACACCAACTTCGCCGCGACCCGCTACGAGTACACGGCCGCGCAGACCCAGGCGAAGGCGACCGCCACCCTGCTGCGCAACGCGCACCAGCAGTTCACCGACCTGAAGAAGCAGTTGGAGAACGCCCGCGCCGACGCGATCAAGGCCGGTATGAAGGTCTCGGAGCAGGGCAACGTCGAGTTCGACTACGCCGCGCTCACCGAGGCCGAGCGCGCCGCGACCCGTCACGACCCCGACTACGCCAAGAGCATCCGGGAGAGCGTGCAGTCCTGGACGGAGTACATCAAGTCCTGCGTCAAGGCGGTCGACGACGCCGACGGGGACCTGAAGAAGGACCTGGAGGCCGTGGTCAAGGACGGCCAGGGCAACAAGAACGACGGAACGCCCGGTACCGGCTTCAACGGCGACGCCGGCGCGGTGGCGAAGTCCGACGACAAGCAGAAGCAGGACCGCCTCGATCTCGCGTGGCTCGAAAAGCGCGACAACGAGACCCTCGACGACTACATCAAGCGCCTCCAGCGCGACGGCATGACCCGTCTCACCGGCAACCCCGAGCTGGCGAAGCTGGTGTCGCAGGTGTCGAACGGGGCGATCACGGTCGGCGCGTTCGCCGGTTCGCTCACCGCGGCCGGCCTGTACTCCTACAAGCTGGTCAAGGTGTTGAAGGGCGACATCCCCCACGCCCCGGGCACCCTCATCAGCCGCACGATCAACACCCGTCTCGCGGGTGCGCCGCCCGGCAGTCTGCTCAGCCGTATCCCGGCCGGCGCGGTCTCGGCGTTGACCGGCTCCGACGAGGCCGCCATGTTCGGCGGCTATATGCGCAACGGCGCCTTCTTCATGCCCACGGCCTCCGAGGCCAACCTCGCCAGGGTGGCGTCACAGGGCGGTCTGGCGAACGCCGCGAAGGCGGCCGGCTGGCTGCGCGGAGCCGGCGTGGTGGGCGGTGTCGCGTCGACGGCGTACGGCGTCGCCAACCTCGCGACGTACGACACCGACATGATCAAGGCGAATCCGTCGAAGTTCGCGACCGACCTCACCGGGACCGCGTTCAGTGCCTCGATGACGGCTCTGACCGTGGCTCCCAACCCCGTTACGCTCGGCCTGGCCGTCGGTACCGGTGCCGCCTACGCGGGCGCCCTGATCTGGGACAACCACGAGGCCATCGGCAAGGGCCTCGACAAGGCCGGGGACTGGGTCGGCGACAAGGCGTCGGACATCGGAGACGGTATCGCCGGCGGGGCGAAGAAGCTGGGCAGCGCCCTCAACCCGTTCGACTGAAGGAGCTGAAGGAGACCGATGCATACCGCCACCGCCCCGATCACGCTGGAGTTCTGGAAGGAGGGCCGCACGCACGAGCGGCGCGCCGGCTACCGGGGCGCCTCACCGGAGTTCGGCGAGATCGTGCTGACCTGCCCGCTGCCCAGGAAGACCACCCCGGGCAGCGTGGTCTCCGAGGTACGCGGCACCCTCATCCCCACCGCGACGTTCGAGACCCGCGGCATCCACACCGAGGCGGCGGACCTGCCGACGCTCAACCGCTCCACCCTCAGGGTCGGTGACGCGATGGTGTACCTGCGGCGCAACCGCTTCGGGCTGACGCACAAGGCACGTGCCCTGCACTTCAAGTACGGCGGGGACCACTACCGGCTGTGGGCGGTCAACCGGAAGCAGTACGTACTGCTGAGGGAGGCCGACAACGAGGACCCGGGTGTCTCCGTCTCGGCCAAGCAGTCCGGGATCGGCGCGAGCAAGAAGCTGGTGGTGTCGGTGACCGGCCGGGCCGTCGCCGCGGACATCGCGCTCGTCACGCTCTTCGCCGGGGTGGACCGGGCCCCGCTGACCAGGGGCGGTGCTGTACGGGCCGCCCTCTCGCGGTCCACCCGGCTCTTCGCGGAGAGCCAGTCCTGAGCGGTTCCGGCCGGAGCACGGCAGCCGACGACCCATCCGACCAGTAGCAAAGCGAGTGTTCTGCCCATGCCTTCGTACGACATCACCCGGCCCCGATTCCGGCTGGCCGACGAGCACGTCATCGTCCTCACCGAACTGGCGACCGGCCGGCCCGTGCCCGACGAGTACACCGCGGCCGGGGACGAACTGCGGCAGTGCGGTCTGCTCGGCCGGGGCGGTGAGCTGTCCGTTCTGCTGCTGCCTGTGATGAAGACGCTCGTCAACCCGGTCGTGGTCATCTCGCTGGAGGCCACGGGCCGTCAGGGAACCCTGAACCACGGGCTGATCATCGGGGAGGACCATGTGGTCGCCCACCAGTCCTGGCCAGGAGAGCGTGAGGCCGAGTACGCGACGGTCGAGCCGAAGACGCTGGTCTGGGCGATGGCGAACATGGTGAACCTCCAGCAGTCCGCCGCCGTGCGCGACGCGGGGCTCGCCGTCGTCGAGACGACCGTGGCAGCGCTCGAAGCGGGCGTCGGGAGCGTGGCGGACGTCCCCGCCGCCGCGTCCGGCGGAGCGGAGCGGGAGCACATCCGCGCCGCCCTGGAGTCGACCGGCACCCTGGAAGAACCGGCGCTCGCGCTGTTCGCCGACATGATCGGCGAACTACGGTCGAGCTGGCGCATGACCGCGGCCTGGCGGGGCCGCGACGGCGGCCAGGACGGCGTGGCGGTCCGCGGCTTCGGCGTCTGGGACTGCGGCCCCCTGGGGTACTGGCACCGCGAACTGCCCGCGGAGCCGGTCGCCCCGGGGCAGGTCGGCCCGGCGAGCGCGGTACGGCTGACGAGGACCGACGCGAAGCGGATCTGGGAGATGATCACGGATCTGCTCCCGGCGGAGGGCGAGATCCGCCGCGCGGCCGGCCGATAGCGGCCCGGGCCCGACCATGGCTCGGTTCAGTCGGGCCGCTTATGGTGTTTTCACAACAACGGGGGAAGGGGCGGGATATGACCGCTACGCGTCCACGGAGGCTGAGGTCGAGCACGGTCGTGCTCGGAAGCATGGGGGTCCTCGCCGTCACGATCACGTCCTGCGGCTCGGATCCGGACAAGCGGTGCGCCGACCGGACGACCCGGCAGACCCTGCCCAGCTCCGAGTGCAAGAGCGGCGGCAGCGGCTCGTACTACTACGGGGGATCGAGCAGCAAGGGCAAGGTCGACGGCGGCAGCTTCGACAAGGCGGCCGTCGACCGGGGCGGTTTCGGCTGTTCCTCCGGCTCCGGCGGGGGCTGAGTGGTCCTGGCCGGCCGACCGCTGATCCGTTGATGAAACGTCACACCATACGGCCCCGCCCCGACTGGCAGCGGATTGTCGAGGAGCAGGGCGTCATCTACCCGCTCACCCGCTACCCGGACGACTCGCTGCGGCCGTACTGGGACGAGAGCGCCTACTACTCCTTCACGCTGCCCGAGATCGAGGCGCTCGAAGAGGTCGTCGAAGAGCTGCACGCCCTCTGTCTGGGCGCCGCCGCGCATATCGTCGAACACGACCGCTTCGCCGATCTCGGCATCACCGACCCCCGGCTCGCCGCCCTGATAGCCGAGTCCTGGCGGCGTCGCGCCGAACTGCCCTCCATCTACGGTCGGTTCGATCTGCACTACGACGGCACGGGTCCGGCCAAGATGCTGGAGTACAACGCCGACACCCCCACCTCACTGGTCGAGGCCGCGAGCGCCCAGTGGTTCTGGATGGAGGACCGGTTCCCCCATGCCGACCAGTGGAACTCCCTGCACGAACGGCTGGTCGCCGCCTGGAAACGGCAGTCCGGCCTCCTCCCGCCCGGCCCGGTGCACTTCGCGCACTCCGACGGCGACGAACTGGGCGAGGATCTGATGACGGTCGCGTATCTGCGCGAGACCGCCGAGCAGGCCGGCCTGGCGACGGAAGCGCTCTCCGTCGAACAGATCGGCTGGGACCGGCTGTCGGGCCGTTTCGTGGACGACCGGCTGCGCTTCATCCGCAGCTGCTTCAAGCTCTACCCCTGGGAGTGGCTGGCCACCGACCGCTTCGGTCCGTACGTCCAGGACACCCTGGACAACGGCGGCGGTACGGGCACCACCTGCTGGATCGAACCCGCCTGGAAGATGCTCCTCTCCAACAAGGCGCTCCTGGCGATCCTCTGGGAACTCCACCCCGGCCACCCCAACCTGCTGCCCTCGTATCTCGACGGCCCCCGCGAACTGGCCGCCTCCCGCGGCTATGTGGCCAAGCCCCTCCTCGGCAGGGAAGGCGCCGGTGTCACGATCCACGAGCCGGGGGCGCCCCCGGTGCTACGCGACGAGCCCTGCTGCTACCAGGAGTTGGCGCCGCTGCCCGACTTCGACGGCAACCGCGTGGTGCTCGGCGCGTGGGTGGTCGAGGACGAGGCGGCGGGCCTCGGCATCCGCGAGTCCTCGGGCCTGATCACCGACGAGTACGCCCGCTTCCTGCCACACGTGATCCTCTAGACGAGTACGTCCCACGTGACGTCGTCCGCCCGGGGAACGCCCCCGGGCGGACACCACGTACCGGACAGGACCTAGTCGGCCAGCACCGCCCTGAGCTGGTCCAGGCCCCAGTCCAGGTCCTCCTTGCTGATCACCAGCGGCGGGGCGATCCGGATCGTGGAGCCGTGCGTGTCCTTCACCAGCACGCCCCGGTCCATCAGCCGCTCCGAGATCTCCCGGCCCGTCCCGTGGGACGGCACGATGTCCACCCCCGCCCACAGCCCCCGGCCGCGTACCGCCTCCACGGCTCCGCCGCCCGTCAGCAGGCCCAGTTCGTGGTGGAGATGGTCACCCAGCTCCGCCGCGCGCTGCTGGAACTCGCCCGACCGCAGCATCGCGATGACCTCCAGCGCCACCGCGCAGGCGAGCGGATTGCCGCCGAAGGTCGAGCCGTGCTCGCCGGGCCGGTACACGCCGAGGACGTCGGCCGAGGACACCACCGCCGACACCGGCACCACCCCGCCGCCCAGCGCCTTGCCGAGGACATACATGTCGGGCACCACGCCCTCGTGCTCACAGGCGAAGGTCTTCCCCGTCCGGCCCAGGCCCGACTGGATCTCGTCCGCGATGAAGAGCACGTTCCGCTGCCGGGTCAGCTCCCGCACCCCGGCGAGATAGCCCGCCGGCGGCACCAGGACCCCGGCCTCGCCCTGGATCGGCTCCATGAGCACGGCCACGGTGTTCTCGGTCATCGCCGCGTCCAGCGCGGTGAGATCCCCGTACGGAACGATCTCGAAGCCGGGCGTGTACGGGCCGAAGTCCGCCCGTGCCTCCGCGTCCGTCGAGAAGCTGATGATCGTGGTCGTACGGCCGTGGAAGTTATTGGCCGCCACGACGATCTTCGCCATGCCGTCCGGCACGCCCTTGACCCGGTAGCCCCACTTCCTGGCGGTCTTCACGGCGGTCTCCACCGCCTCGGCGCCGGTGTTCATGGGCAACACCATCTCCATGCCGCACAGCTCGGCGAGCTGCGTACAGAAGTCGGCGAACCGGTCGTGGTGGAACGCGCGCGAGGTGAGCGTCACCCTCTCCAGCTGCGCCTTCGCGGCGTCGATGAGCCTTCTGTTGCCATGGCCGAAATTGAGCGCCGAGTACCCGGCGAGCATGTCGAGGAAGCGCCGCCCCTCGACATCGGTCATCCAGGCGCCGTCCGCCGAGGCGACCACGATGGGCAGCGGATGGTAGTTGTGCGCGCTGTGGGCCTCCGCCGAGGCGATGGCACTCTCCGTTGTCGACACGGGTTTCTCCGATCGGTCAGGACAAGCTGTGCGGGGTGTACGGGACAAGCCGTGCGGGACAAGCTGTGCGGTACGGGCGGGACGTGGCCCCACTTTCTATCGTCGCTCGCAGTGTGGACGAGGAAACCTTGCCCTCGGCATGCCCTGGCTGAACAGAGTCCGGACGCCGGGAGACCGTGGGCCCCGCGCCCGTCTCCTCCCCGCGCCGTCCCCCGCGCCGTCTCCCGTCCCGCCCACGCCCCCTCTCCGTTCCCGACCTGTCGGTCATACCTGAGAGAATGGTGAACATGGCCTCTGATCGTCCCCGCGCGCTCTCCGGAATCCAGCCCACCGCAGGCTCTTTCCACCTCGGGAACTACCTCGGCGCGGTGCGCCAGTACGTCGCGCTGCAAGAAACCCACGACGCCTTCTACATGGTCGTCGACCTGCACGCGATCACCGTTCCCCAGGACCCCGCCGAGCTGCGCGCCAATACCCGTCTCGCCGCGGCCCAGCTGCTCGCCGCCGGTCTCGACCCGCGGCGCTGCACGCTCTTCATCCAGAGTCATGTGCCCGAGCACGCACAGCTCGCCTGGGTCATGAACTGCATCACCGGCTTCGGTGAGGCCTCCCGGATGACGCAGTTCAAGGACAAGTCCGCGAAGCAGGGCGCGGACCGCGCCACGGTCGGGCTCTTCACGTACCCGATCCTCCAGGTCGCCGACATCCTGCTGTACCAGGCGAACGCCGTCCCGGTCGGTGAGGACCAGCGGCAGCACGTCGAGCTGACCCGCGATCTCGCCGAGCGCTTCAACAGCCGCTTCGGCCGGACGTTCACGGTCCCGGCGCCGCACATCGTCAAGGAGGTCGCGAAGATCTACGACCTCCAGGACCCGACGATCAAGATGAGCAAGTCCGCGTCCACCCCCAAGGGCCTGATCAATCTGCTCGACGAGCCGAAGGCCACCGCGAAGAAGATCAAGAGCGCGGTCACCGACACCGGCACGGAGATCCGGTTCGACATGGAGACCAAGCCCGGGGTGAGCAATCTGCTCACGATCTACTCCACGCTCACGGACACCTCTGTCGCGGAGCTGGAGGAGAAATACACTGGTAAGGGCTACGGTGCGCTGAAGACGGACCTGGCGGACGCGATGGTCGAGTTCGTCACCCCGTTCAGGACGCGCACCCAGGAGTATCTGGACGATCCGGAGACGCTGGACTCGATCCTGGCCGAGGGCGCGGAGAAGGCCCGAGCGGTCGCGGCCGAGACCCTGGCGCAGACCTACGACAGAGTCGGCTTCCTCCCCGCCAAGCACTGACGGAGTACGGGCCGCGCACCGACGGAGTACTCGCGCGGCACCGAGGAGCACCGGCGGCGCACCGGCGCAGAGGGCGGCCCGGAGCGAAGACACCGGAGGTCAGTGGGGTGCGCCGGCCCGGAACGCCACCGCGTCGCACCGCTCCGGTCGCCGCTGGCGGGCCGGGCGGTGCGACCGTCACACTGGCGAGCGGCGGCGAAGACACAGACCATCGACACATGGACCACGGGACTGAGGAGATCGATGTGGGGACCGTAACGCTCGGCGTTTCGATCGCGGTCCCGGAGCCGTACGGCAGCCTGATCCAGGACCGGCGTGCGGGCTTCGGTGATCCCGCCGCGCACGGCATTCCCACGCATGTCACGCTGCTGCCACCCACCGAGGTCGACGCGTCGGCGCTGCCCGCGATCGAGGCGCATCTCGCCGCGGTCGCGTCCGCCGGCAGGCCGTTCCCGATGCGGCTGTCCGGCACCGGTACGTTCCGCCCGCTCTCGCCGGTGGTCTTCATCCAGGTGGTCGAGGGCGCGTCGGCCTGCACCTGGCTGCAGAAGCGCGTCAGGGACTCGTCGGGACCGCTCGTTCGCGAGCTCCAGTTCCCGTACCACCCCCATGTGACGGTGGCGCACGGCATCGCCGAGGAGGCGATGGACCGGGCCTACGAGGAGCTGTCCGAGTACGGCGCGGCCTGGAGCTGCACCTCCTTCGCGCTGTACGAGCAGGGCGCGGACGCCGTATGGCGCAAGCTGCAGGAGTACGCGTTCGGCGGTGGCGCGGAGATCTCGGGGGTGCCCCCACAGAGCACGAGCACCCCCGCCGACCGGCCGACCTCCCTGCGCTGAGTCCCGCCCCGCCCGGCCCCTCGCTGCCCGCCCCCGCCGGCTCAGACCGGCAGCCTGCGGAACAGCGGGCGCGGCAGATGGCGCACCGCCGCCATCACCACCCGTAGCGCCCCCGGCACCCACACGGTCTCCGAGCGTCGTCGCAGCCCCAGCTCGATGGCCGTCGCGACCGCCTCCGGGGTGGTGGCCAGTGGCGTCCGCGGGGCAGCCGCCGTCCTCGGCTCCACGAGGCCCGGCCGTACGATCATGACCTGCACCCCCGTGCCGTACATGGCGTCCCCCAGCCCCTGCGCGAACGCGTCCAGGCCCGCTTTGCTCGACCCGTAGATGAAGTCCGCGCGACGGGCCCGCTCGCCGGCCACCGATGACAGCACCACCAGCGAACCGTGCCCCTGCGTCTGCATCGCGCCCGCGCACACCAGGCCCGCCGAGACCGCGCCGGTGTAGTTGGTCTGCGCCACCCGGACCGCCGCGAGCGGGTCCGCCTCGTCGTGCGCCTGGTCGCCGAGGACCCCGAAGGCGAGCAGCGCCAGGTCGATGTCCCCCTCCGCGAAGACCTTGCCGAGCACTTCCCCGTGGGAGCCCGGGTCCAGGGCGTCGAAGGCGACGGTACGGACGTCCGCGCCCAGGGCCCGGAGCCGGTCGGCGGCGGTGTCCAGGGCGGGGGAGGGGCGGCCCGCCAGCCAGACCGTACGGGCACGGCGGGCGATCAGCCGGCGCGCGGTGGCGAGTCCGATCTCCGACGTACCGCCGAGGATGAGCAGGGACTGCGGGGTGCCGAAGGCGTCCTTCATCGTGAATCGCTCCTCAGGGGGGCAGGGGCAGCAGTGCGAACAGGCGGTTACGGGTACGGGGACAGGCGCGGGTACGGGCACGGGTACAGCGACAGGCGGCGCGACAGGTCCGAGGTGAAATGACCGTATCGCCCCATACTGCATTCTTTGCGGCCTTTGCAGCGACGCTCGCGCTTGTTTTCCGATCAGGGGGTACACGTCGTTCATGGACTGGCTGAAGAAACTGCCCCTGGTCGGCCCGTTCGTGGCCAGGCTGATGCGGACGCACGCCTGGCGCTCGTACGAAACGCTCGACCGCGTCCACTGGACACGGCTGGCCGCCGCCATCACGTTCATCAGCTTCATCGCGCTCTTCCCGCTGATCACCGTGGGCGCCGCGATCGGCGCCGCGCTGCTCAGCCAGGGCCAGCTGGACCGGTTGCAGGACAGCATCGCGCGGCAGGTCCCCGGCATCTCCCAACAGCTGGACATCAGCGGCCTGGTGGCCAACGCGGGCACGGTCGGGGTGGTGGCCGGCGCGGTGCTGCTCCTCACCGGGATCGGCTGGGTCGGCTCCATGCGGGAGTGTCTGCGCGCCGTCTGGGAGCTGGACGATACGGAAGAGGGCAATCCGTTCCTGCTCAAGGGCAAGGACGCGGTGGCGCTCGTGGGTCTGGGGGCGGTCGGGCTGGCCTCACTGGGAGCCTCGGGCTTCGGCTCGACCGCCGTCGGCTGGACCGCCGACCGGCTGGGTATCCCCGAGAACGGCGCGGGCGGCGTACTGCTCCAGGTGGCCGCCCTCGCCGTGGCGATCCTCGCCGACTTCCTGCTGCTGCTCTACGTACTGACGCTGCTGCCCCGCGTCCATCCGCCGCGCCGCCGGCTCGTCGTCGCCGCGCTCATCGGCGCCGTCGGCTTCGAACTGCTCAAGCTGCTGCTCGGCGGCTATATGCGGGGCGTGGCGGCGAAGAGCATGTACGGCGCGTTCGGGGTGCCGGTGGCGCTGCTGCTGTGGATCAACTTCACGGCGAAGCTGCTGCTGTTCTGCGCCGCCTGGACGGCGACCCGAAGCACGACGGACGAGGCGGATACCGGGCCGGAGAGCGAGCGGAGGCGGGACAACGGCTACGGCAACGGCAACCGCGCCGCCGGGTCTACTCGCGCGAGCGGCGACGGACCAGGTCGGGCAGCGGCCAGCGCCGGTTGACCAGGAACACCGCGCCGCCCATGACCACCAGCACGCCGCCCGCGACGGCGAGAGCCGTCCCGACGCCGCCCGTGCCCTCGCCGTTCGTGGCCGCGAACTTGGCGGGCTCGGTGGCCTTACCGGCCCCGGCCGAATCCGCCCCCACGGCGCTGGGGCTCGGAGAGGCGTTCATACGGGCGGACTTGGGCGGTACCAGCTCACCGACCGGGGTCACCTTCCCGGCCGCCGTGAAGCCCCAGTCCAGCAGCCGTGCCGCCTCCTGGTAGACCGCCTGGCCCTCCGTGGAGGACGGGTTCATGACGGTGACCAGCAGCACCCGGCCGTCGCGCTCGGCGACGCCGGTGAAGGTCGCGCCCGCGTGGGTGGTGTTGCCGTTCTTCACGCCGGCGATGCCCTTGTACGTGGGGACGCCGGGGGCGCCGGTCAGCAGCCGGTTGGTGTTCTGGATCTCGAACGAGTCGCGCTTGGGGTCGCCGTTCTTGTCCTTCTCGACCTTCTCGCCCTCCTTCGTCTCCTTCACGTCGCCGGGGAACTTGGCCGTCACGGTCGCGCAGTACTCGCGGAAGTCCTTCTTCTGGAGTCCGGAGCGGGCGATCAGGGTGAGGTCGTACGCGCTGGAGACCTGGTTCTTCTCGTCGTAGCCGTCGGGCGTGACGACCTGTGTGTCCAGTGCCTGGAGCTCTTCGGCGTGCTTCTGCATGTCCTTGACGGTCTTCTTGACCCCGCCGTTCATCTCGGAGAGCACATGGACGGCGTCGTTGCCGGAGCGCAGGAAGACCCCCAGCCATAGATCGTGGACGGAGTACTTGAGGTTCTCCTTCACTCCGACCAGGCTGCTGCCCGCGCCCACCCCCGCGAGATCGGTGGGCGCCACCTTGTACACCTCGTCCTTGGGCAGCTTGGGCAGCACCGTGTCCGCGAAGAGCATCTTGAGGGTGGAGGCCGGCGGGAGCCGCCAGTGGGCGTTGTGCGAGGCCAGTACCGCGCCCGACTCGGCGTCCGCGACGATCCAGGACCGGCCGCTCAGCTGCTTGGGCAGGACCGGCGCACCGGCGCCGAGGTTCACCTGCGTACCCGCCCGGCCGAGCTTGGCCCCGCCGACCGTGGACATGGAGACGGGCGGCTTCGGCTGGTTGTTGTTGTCGGGCCCGTCGACCTTGCCGTCGGCCGACGCGGGTGCGGCGGTCATCACGGGAAGCAATGCGGCGGCGATGACCGTCAAGGCGGTCTTTTTCAGAGCGGACACGATCGAAAACGTACATGCCCCGCACCACGGTGCCGACCCGGGTGGGCTGATCGGCCCCATTCCCGGCGTGTGCGGATGAGCTGACCGTACCTCGCGCCGATCCGGCCGCCCGCTCTCCGGACCCGGCTGCCGTCGGGCGGCAGGCGCCGGTGATACTGAATCCATGAAGCTCAACCGCCCCGTGTCCTGGTTCCTGCTCGCGTTCGGGGTGTGGAGCTGGTTCATCTGGATCACTTTCGTCAAGAACCTGTGGCAGGACGGCGGCGGACTCGCGTTCGACGACGCCGGTGATCCGACGGGGTACTTCTGGGTGCACCTGACGCTCGCCATCGTGTCCTTTCTTCTGGGGACGGCCGTTGGCGTCATCGGGTTCCGTAGTGTGCGCGCGCTCCGGCACGAACAGCGCGAGCACCGTGAAAAACTGGGATAAGGGGCCTGTTCGTGGTCGTCGTGATCGTTCTGGGGGCGCTCGCCGCCGTATCGCTGGTGGCAGGGGCGCACTGGTACCTCTGGCGGCGCCTTGTGCGCGACACGACCAGCCCCGGCGGCCTCGCCCGCAGGCTGGGCACCGTCGCCGCGGTGGTGCTGCCGTTACTGTCGGTCGGCGCCGTGGTCTCGGGGCGCTCGGGGATGCCGTTCCTGGCGCAGCAGGTGCTGGCCTGGCCGGGCTATCTGTGGCTGGCGGCGCTGCTCTACCTGCTGCTCGCGCTGCTGGTGGGAGAGGCCGTACGGCCGCTGCTGCGGCGGCTGCTGGAGCGCCGGGACGCGTCGGCCGGGGCTGAGGTCCCGGCGGAGGCGGAGGCGGAGACCGTCGTACGTACGCCGGTGGGCGCCGGCGCGGACAAGGGCACGGGGCCGGGAGCCGGTACGGGTCCTGGCACAGGTCCTGGTACGGGTCCTGGCACAGGTCCTGGTACGGGTCCTGGCACAGGTCCTGGTACGGGCATATCCGACGGCGGTTCGGACCTGTCGGAACCGCCGGCCACCGCCCCCCTGGCACCACCCGCCACCCCCGCACCCTCCCGTCGCCTGTTCGTCTCCCGTGTCGTCGGCGGCGCGGCTGCCACCGCCGCGCTCGCGACCGTCGGATACGGCACGTACGGCGTCCTGCGCGGCCCCCGCGTCAAGCGCGTCACCGTCCCGCTCGCCAAGCTGCCGCGCGGCGCCCATGGCTTCCGTATCGCCGTCGTCAGCGATATCCACCTCGGACCGATCCTGGGCCGCGCCCACACCCAGCGCATCGTGGACACCATCAACTCCACCCAGCCCGATCTGATCGCCGTCGTCGGTGACCTGGTGGACGGCAGCGTCAAGGACCTGGGACCGGCGGCCGAGCCCCTGTCCGGTCTCAAGGCCCGGCACGGCTCGTTCTTCGTGACCGGCAACCACGAGTACTTCTCGGGCGCCGACGCCTGGGTCGACCACGTCCGTGAACTCGGCCTCCGGCCGCTGGAGAACGAGCGCGTGGAGATCCCCGGCTTCGATCTCGCCGGGGTCAACGACGTCGCGGGCGAGAGCGAGGGCGCGGGCCCCGACTTCGCGAAGGCGCTCGACGACCGTGACCGGGCCAGGGCGTCCGTACTCCTCGCCCACCAGCCCGTCGTCATCGACGACGCCGTGCGCTACGGCGTCGACCTCCAGCTCTCCGGACACACCCACGGCGGCCAGCTGTGGCCGGGCAACCTTCTCGCGGGTCTGGCCAATCCGACCGTGGCCGGTCTGGAGCGGTACGGCGACACCCAGCTGTATGTGTCGCGCGGCGCGGGCGCCTGGGGCCCGCCGGTCAGGGTCGGTGCCCCCTCCGACATCACCATCGTGGAACTGGCCTCGCGGGCGGCCTGAAGCCCGTCCGGGACAGGCCCTGGGGCCTGTCCCGGCACGCTTAACACGACCGTTGCCTGTGCGACCCGGGATTTCTCTTCCGCCGACGGATGCCGTGTGGTTGGGTGAGCGCCATCACGGTCAGGGGTGGGCGTGATAGAGGGGCACTGCACATGCGGCCGATCCGTCTGCGGATACTCATCACATCTCTTGTGCTGGTGATTGCGGGGGTGGGCGGCTGGCAGCTGCTTCCGTCCCGCGACACCGACCAGAAAGCGATCACCGTCGGTACGACCGACGTGGTCACCTCGCTCGATCCGGCCGGCGCGTACGACGCCGGATCCTGGGCGCTGTTCAGCAACATCTACCAGTCATTGCTGACGTTCAAACCCAGTTCGGTCACGCCGGTTCCGGACGCCGCTCGTACCTGCGGCTTCGTCGGGAACGAACTCCAGACCTATCGCTGCGAGTTGCGGGACGATCTCCAGTTCTCCAACGGCAACAAGATCACGGCGGAGGACGTCAAGTACTCCTTCGACCGCGTGCTCGCCATCAAGTCGGACGTCGGTCCACAGTCCCTCTTCGCCACGCTCAAGTCGGTCGAGGCGGACGGTCTGACGGTCACCTTCCATCTCGACTCCCGTGACGCGACGTTCCCGCTGAAGGTCGCCACCGGAGCCGGTGCGATCGTCGACCACACCCGCTACCCGGCGAACGGGCTGCGCACGGACCCGGAGACCGACGGATCGGGGCCGTACGTCCTCAAGGCGTACGCCCCCGGCTCCTCGGCACGTCTGGAGCCCAACCCCCGGTACCGGGGCGCGATCGCGGCGGTCGACGGGCCGGTGGACATCACCTACTTCAAGAAGTCCGCCGAGCTGGCCGCCGCCTGGGAGGCCCGTAAGGTCGATGTCACCCATCGCCAACTGCCGCCGTCGCTGATCGCCGGGCTGGACGCGAGCGAGGACGACATCCGGATGAACGAGGCCGACAGCGCCGAGATCCGCAACCTCGTCTTCAATGTGCGCGAGGGATCGGCGATGGCCGACAAGGCGGTGCGTCAGGCGGTCGCCGCGATCGTCGACCGGTCCAGGATCGCCTCCCATGTCTATGCCTCGACGGTCGATCCGCTCTACTCGCCCATCCCGCAGGGCATCACCTCGCACACCACGCCGTTCTTCGACACCTATCCGGAGCCGGACGTGAAGCGGGCCAGGGAACTACTGTCGGACGCGGGCGTGGAGACCCCGGTGACGTTCACGCTCGCGCACTCGGACGGCGGCTCGGCCGCGCCGGAGGCGACGGAGCTGCGCAAGCAGCTTGAGTCCACCGGGCTGTTCAAGGTGAAGATCGTGGAGCGCGAGTGGACGGCCTTCCAGAAGGGCTACACCAGCGGACAGTACGACGCGTACACCGTCGGCTGGCTCCCGGACTTCCCGGACCCGGACAACTTCATCCAGCCGCTCGTCGGCCGGGACTCCACGCTGCGCACGGGGTACGTGAGCGACCGCGTCGACCGGCTGATCGAGTCCACGCAGCAGTACGGCGAACGCGGCCGGGCCTCGCAGGACTTCAGGTCCATCCAGAAGGTGGTGGCCGAGGATGTGCCGTTGGTGCCGCTGTGGCAGAAGAAGGACTACGTACTGAGCAGCGGTGATGTCACGGGCGCGCAGTATCTGTCGGACGGGACCGGGATCTGGCGGCTGTGGCAGCTGGGCTGGCTCTGAGGGCGGGCGGTGCGGGCCGGTGGCGGGGAGCGCGGGGCGATCCGGGCCGTCGGCGGGCTGGGGCTGATGCCGGGCTGGGGCTGACGGCGGGCTGGGACCGACGGCGCTGACGCGGCGGTCAGCTCCGGCCGGTCGTCGGCTTCCGGGAGGCGCGCGTCGCGGCCACCTCGGCCATCCCCGGCAGGAAGTCCCCGAACAGCTCGTGCACCTCCCGTACGAGGGGCCGCAGCGCCCGGAACCGCGAGAGCGCGATGCCTCTGCTGGTCAGCCGGGCGCCGCGCTCCGCGAGCCGGCGTGAGCGCTCGCTGTCCTCGGAGCGGTCGAAGACCCAGTACAGGACCAGTCCCATCTGGGCCAGCCACATCAACTCCGGTAGCAGTTCGGCCAGTTCGTCCGGGACCTTCGCCCTGGAACCGGCCAGCACCTCACGGTGGACGGCGACGGCCGCGTCGCGCGCGTGTTCCGATTCGGGGGAGAACGGGCTCAGCGGGCTCTCGGGATCGGCGGCGTTCTTGAAGAACTGCGCGGCGAACTCGTGGTACGGGGCCGCGACATCGATCCAGACCGTCAGCACGCCGGCCATGCGCGCCTCCAGATCGCTCTCCCGGTCGAGCACGGCCCGCGCCGCCAGCCGGTGTTCGGCGCCGATCCGGTCGTAGAAGCCCTGGACCAGATGTTCCTTGGACGAGAAGTAGTAGTACGCGTTCCCGACCGAGACCCCGGCCTCCGTGGCGATCGCCCGCATCGTCGTCTTGTCGAAACCGCGCTCCTGGAAGAGCCGGAGAGCGGTTTCGAGGATGAGCGTACGGGTCTGCTCGCTCTTGGGGATCGGGGATTTCGGGGCCTTGGCCTTGGCGGCCGGGACCTTCTGGTCCTTCTCGTCCTTCACACCGACCGAGCCTAATGTGAAGGAGCGGGTCATTCGCACGCCTCTTCGCAGGGCGCCGCCGTCAGTGCGCGCGCGGGAGCACACGGAAAACCGGGTGCCGGGCGGCGGTGCGTCGGGGAGAGTGGCGCACCATGATGAGTGCGGAGGATGTACTGGCCGTCCTGGACCTGCTCGATCGCGCGGGCATCAGGGTCTGGCTGGACGGCGGCTGGGGAGTCGACGCGCTGCTCGGGGAACAGACCCGGCCCCACAACGACCTGGACATCGTCGTGCGCACCGACGACCTGGACCGCTACGACCGCGCCCTGCGGGCCCACGGCTTCCGGCTGATGCGCGACGACGGACCGTACAACTACGTCCTGGTCGACGACGCGGGCCGCGAGGTCGACGTGCACAGCTTCGACCCGGCCACCACCCTGACGGACGCCGACGGGGTGCTGGTCCACGGCCCGAACGGACTCGCCTACCCGGTCGACGCGTTGACGGGCTCGGGCACGGTCCTGGGCCGACGCGTCGCCTGCTGCACGCCCGAGTATCAGGTGCGGTCGCACACGGGGTACGAGATCGACGCCGACGACGTCCACGACGTACTGGCGCTGCACCGCCGCTTCGGCGTACCACTGCCGCCGCCGTACGCGTAACGCGTGCCCCACGGATTCGGCGCGGTTTCTACCGGCCCTGCCCGTCCTGATCCGTACGACGAACGCGCACCACGCCCTCGACGCGGTTGACGCGTGGATGGAGCGGGTCGGCTTCGGGTGACGGCTCCGGTCCTGGCGGACGGGTCAGACGGTGGTGGCTTTGGCGAGGGTGAGGAAGGCGGTCCAGGAGGTGTGGGACGCGAGGAGGGTGGGGCCGGTGGGGTTCTTGGAGTCACGTACGGGGACGGTGTTGGCGATGCCGTCGCCTATTTCCACGCAGTTGCCACCGTTGGTGCTGTAGCTGCTGCGCCGCCACTCGACGGACAGCATGGGCGCACTGGCCATTACGTCAGTCCTTTCAGATGCGTACCGATCAGATCGGCGGACTTCTTGGGCGACAGAGCGTCGGCCCTCAGCAGATCATAAGCGTGCGAGGCGGCAGCAACCTCGTGTGAATCCAGAGCAATTCGGCCTTGCGAGAAGCCATCCACATAGAGCACGTCTGGACCTTCGGTGAAGCTCAAGACCGTGAAGGGTCCGGCCAGCCCGGCATGAGCCGCAACCGAGCTCGGCACAACCTGGATTACCGAGCGTGGATCCTGCCCGTGTTCGAGGAGTCGTTCAAGCTGCTGCCGCATGACGGAAGCCCCGCCGATCGGTCGGCGTAACGTGTTCTCGTCCATGATGAACCACATCCTCGGTGGCATATCCCGTTCGAATAGCGCTTGGCGAGTCATGCGAGCGGCAACCAAGTCGTCAAGGTTGTCCGGTCGTACGGCGCTGAGCATCGCACGGGCGTAGTCCTCGGTCTGCAACAGTCCCGGGACGATCTGACTCTCAAAGACGCGCATGTCCGTGGCATCCCGTTCGAGCTCGACAAAGGGCAAGAACCACGACGGGTATGCGTAGGTGATGACGAGCGGGTACAGGCGTCCGAAATGGCCGTCCGTGCCGAACGCTGCGTCCAGGTCACAAGCCAAGTCCTCTGATGGCACTCGCTTGGCTGACTCCACCTTGCTGATCATGGATTGCGTCGTGTGCGCCCTTACTGCGGCTTCGTCCTGGGATACGTCCGCCGCAGTGCGAATTCGCTTCAATTCGCTTCCGAAGAAGGCCAGGAGTGACGAGGTGGGGTCAGGACCATCGGTTTCTGCCGTCATCTGCGTATCCCTCCGTTATGACGAACTCGGTGTCATGGGCTGATGCCTGGTGAACGCGCTTGTACGCGCCGAAGCTTGAACACGCAAAGCAAGCGCGCGATAACGGAAGGTACATCTCTCATGACCGAACAAGCCACCGATACGAGGTCGGACGACTCGGACGAGTTGGCCGCGACGGTGGAGGCGGGGGGCTTCTGGCGGTTGGTGCCGGGGTGGGTGCCACGCGACTTCATCGAACCGACACCCGCACTGCTGGAGCAAGTGGATTGCGGGCTCAGGCGGTTGGTCGCATGAAGGGGAGCGAGGCGCGGCGGCGCCTGTCTTTGTTGATCGCCACGCTCGGGACGGATGGCGTCCTCGTCGTACGGAAGGGCGTTCCCGGCGCGGAAGGCGCGGACCTGGCCCCGGCGTCGGCGCTCTCGTGGCCGCCGTGCGAGTGCGGCAATCCGATGTGCCCGGACTACGAGCCGCCGCCGGCGGCGCCTCCTGTCGGCGGGGGTGGTGGGCTGTGAGGCGAAGGTGGCGCAACTGGTCCGGCGCCGTGGCGCGGCTGGTGGAACGGCGGAGGCAGCGCCTCGCGTACCGGCGACTCCACCGTGCGCTGCTCAGCGCGTTCCAGGAACCGGATGAGGCCGTCTTGTTCGAGAGGATCTTCGGCTACCCGCCGCCGGAGGAGAAGCGCACGCTGTGAGGTCGGGTGCGGGTGAGGGACGGGGGTAGTCGGGGTGGGCCGGGACGTGTGGATCCGGGTGGGGGCCGCCCCTAGGTTTCAGTTTCGCGGTTGCGGGTTGGGCGTCAAGGGCGCTCCTTCGTCGCGTCGGCTGCGCCGATTCCGCTTCGC
>NZ_JBFAZD010000022.1:0-146182 GCF_040681655.1 Streptomyces sp. NPDC051662 | reverse complement strand
CGCCACGCACGCGACAACCCCTCCACCTCAATCGGATCACCCAAACCCGTCCCCGTCCCATGAGCCTCCACCAACCCAATCGACTCCACCGACACACCCGCATCACCCAACGCAGCCACAATCACCTCCTGCTGCGCCGCACTACTCGGCACCGTCAACCCACTCGTACGACCACCATGGTTGACCGCACTCCCCTTGATCACCCCACGAACCCGATCACCATCACGCAACGCCGCACCCAACGGCTTCACCACCACCGTCACCACCCCCTCCCCCGGCACAAACCCATCTGCACCCGCATCAAACGGCCGCAGAGCATGGGAGGGAGAGAACGACCTCAGTCGTGCGCCCAGTTGGAAGTACTGCGGTGACATCGCCAGATGCACGCCGGCGACGATGGCCTGCTCGCACTCGCCGTCGCGGATACTCCGCACCGCCGTATGCAGAGCGACCAGCGACGACGAACACAACGTGTCGATCGTCATGCTCGGCCCGTGCAGATCCAGAAAGAAACTCACCCGGTTGGCCAGGATGGCGTTGTGATTTCCCAGGCCCGCCGCCGTCTGTACGACGTCCCCGACGACCATGTCGCGGTAGTGCTGGTAGCTGGCGCCCACGAACACACCGGTGGACCGCTGGGTGTCACCCGCGAGACCGGCGTCCTCCAAGGCCCGCCAGGCGGACTGGACGAGATGACGCTGCTGGGGGTCGATCCACTCCGCCTCGGCGGGCGACAGCCGGAAGAACCCGGCGTCGAAGTCGGTCAGCCCTTCGACGAAGCCGGCGCGCCTGAGGTAGACGGTGCCGGGCTTGCCCTCCGTGCCGTAGTACGAATCGATGTCCCAGCGGGATGCGGGCACCTCGCTCAGGCAGTCCACGCCCTCCAGCAGTACCCGCCACAGCTCGTCGGTGTTCGCCGCGTTCGGAAACACCCCGTCGAAGCCGATGACGGCGATGTCGTGCAGATCCTCGTCATCGCGCACCGGGGCGACAGGCGGCTCGACCACCGACGCCTGGGCCTGGACCCGGGCCGGGGCGGGCGCCGGGGCCGGGTCGGCCTCCGGGGTCGGGGCGGACGCCGGGGCCGGGGCGGCCTCCGTGGTCGGGGCGGGCTCCAGGGCCGAGGCGGGCGCCGGGTGTTCCTCGGGCTCGGCGGCCCGCGGAGCACCGCCCGCGGCCGGGGACCCCGTGTCGGCGGGCGCCGCGGTGACCCCGTACCCCTCCCTCAGCTCGGCGGCCAGGCGATCGACCGTGCCGACCTCCAGGACCAGCGTCACGGGTATGTCCACGTCCAGCTTGGCCCGGATGTCCTGGGCCAGCGAGACCGCGAGCATCGAATCGAGCCCCTGCTCCTGCAGCGGCCGGTCCGTCTCCAGCTCGTCGACGTCCATCTCCAGGGCGGCTGCCAGCCACTGGGCCAGGGCCGCGTCGAGATCTCCGGCCGCCGGGCGGCCGGGGGCCGGTACGGGACGGGCGCCGTTGGACATACGCGCCGGGATCGGTGCCGTTGGCGGTGCCGGTGATGAAGCCGTCGCGACACGGTGACCGTTCCGCGTGTCGTCTCCGGTGCCCTCCGACGACGGCGCCGGGGAGAGCCGTTTCCAGGTGATCCCGCGGGCTTCCAGTACGGGTTCGTCGCCGTCGAGGACCACCAGGCTCGCGGTCAGCAGACCGGAGTCGGGCCCGGCGTCCCGGTCCCGCCGGGCGTACACCCGGGCGGTGGCGGGCAGCCGGCCGAGTACGGTGAGCCGCTCGATGGTGAACGGCACATACAGTCCCCGGGCGCCGCACGCGGCGAGCGCGATCTGGAAGGCACCGTCGAGGAGCCGGGCGTCCACCGCGTCGGCGCTCCGCGCGTCGGCGCGCAGCACACCCACCGCCTGCCCGGGCGCCACGGACAGCGTGGACACGGTCCGGAAGCCGGCGCCGTAGCTGAGTCCGGCGCGTTCGAACGCGTCGTACATGGCGTCGAGGGCGACGGTGGTGAGGCCGTCGGCGGTGGCCGGAGGGGTGAGTGTCGCCTGCTCGGGCCCGGTCACCTCGGCGGTGCAGACGAGGGCGCCGGTGCCGTCGCGGAAGGCGACCGCGGTGTTGTCGCGTTCGCCCGTGAGGGTGTTGGGGGCCTCGACGGCCGCCCGGAAGGTGAGGTCCCGCAGACCGAACCGGTCCCGGCCGATGAGCTCGGCCACCTTGCCGGGATACCCGGCGCCGGGCAGAGTCGGCCTGCCGAGCACCACGTGTTCCGCGGCCTCCGGGTGTTCCGTCCAGGTGTTCTTCGTACGGCCGGACCCGCCGTCGCGTACGGGCGCGTCCGGCCGCTCGGCGGGTTCCAGCCAGAGGTACTTCTCCGCGTGCGGCGCGGTCGGGAACCGTACACCCGCCCGGCGCCGCCGCCCGGCGGGCAGGGCCGCGCCGACGACGAACGCGCGGGCGGCCTCGGCGAGAGTCTCCCGGCTCGCGCCGTCGCCGACCGGTTCCGTAGCACCGGTCTCGGACGCCACCCCCACCTGGAGGGAGCGAATGTCCGTGACCCCGGCCAGGAACAGCCGCAGCTTGTCCTCCAACTGCTCAACGCTGTCGGCGACGCAGGCCAGCCGGTGTGCCGCGGCGGGCCGCCGTCGGCTCGCCTCACTCAGCTCGTCCAGGGACGGGCAGTACGCGGAGCGCAGCATCAGCACGAGCCGCTGGGCCAGGGTGCGCAGCGCCTCGTCCGATCCCGCGGAGAGGATCAGCAGCCGTGGACCGGGCTCCGTACCGTCCGGTGCGCCGACGGGTCCCGCCTCGATCACCGCGTGGGCGTTCGCGCCACCGAAGCCGAAGCTGCTGAGTCCCGCGACGCGCGGGCCGCTGCCCCACGGCAGCAGCCGGTCGGCCACGAACAGGGGGGAACCGTCGAAGTCGAAGGATGTGTTCGGGGTGTTGAAGTTCAACGACGGCGGGATGTGGCCCGCTTGGAGCGCCAGGATCGTCTTGATCAGTCCGGCGATGCCCGCGGCGGGCTCCAGATGACCGATGTTGGTCTTCACCGAGCCCAGCGCGACGGGCCGCCGGCCGGCCGGCTCGCCCAGGACCGCGTGCAGGGCTTCGAGTTCGACGAGGTCGCCCAGTTGTGTTCCGGTGCCGTGCGCCTCGATATAGCCGATGTCGGCCGCCGTACGCCCGGAGTCGGCGAGCGCCTTGCGCAGCACCGCTTCCTGGGCCGGTCTGCTGGGTGCCGTGAGGAAACCGGCGCTGCCCCCGGTGTGGTTGACGGCGGTGCCCCGGATCACGGCGAGGACGGGGTCGCCGTCGCGTTCGGCGTCGGCGAGCCGTTTGAGGATGACGGCGCCGGTGCCCTCCCCTCGTACATAGCCGTCGGCGGCGTCGTCGAAGGTGCGGCACACGCCCTGCGGGGACAGCATCCCGTTGCGGGCGAAGGAGCGGGTCTTGGTCGGGGTGAGCACGAGATTCGCGGCCCCGACCACGGCGGCGTGGATGTCACCCGCCCGCAGATGCATGGCCGCCTGGTGCAGGGCGACGAGGGAGGACGAGCAGGCGGTGTCGATGGTGAAGCTCGGCCCCGACCAGTCGAAGACGTGCGACAGCCGGTTGGCGACCATGGAGGCGGCCGTGCCCGTCGCCACGTGCGGGTCGCGGTACCCGATGCTCCGCGCCACGATCTCCGGGAAGTCGCTCGCGATGGCGCCGATGAAGACACCGGTGGCGGCGCCGAGGGAGGTGTGGTCGTGGCCGCAGCTCTCCAGTGCCTCGGCCGTCACACTGAGCATGGTCCGCTGCAGGGGGTCCATGCGGCGGGCCTCGCGGTCGTTGAGTCCGAAGCGGGCGGCGTCGAAGTACTCGACACCGTCCACCCAGGCCATCGGCACATCGTCGGCGGCGCCGTCGGACCACAGGTGGGCCCAGCCGCGCTTGCCGTCCGGGGCGGGCCGGACACTGGACACCCCGCCGACGAGGTTCTGCCAGAACTCGTCCGGGGTGGCGGCGCCGGGGAACCGGCACGCCATGCCGATGACGGCCAGGGCGCCGTCGTCGGCCGACCGGGCGGACTCAGCGGAGGTCGATACGGCAGGGGTCGATACGGCGGAGACGGCCGCCACCGGCTCGGGATCGGTCGACGCCCGTACGGTGTTGGCGTCCTCGGTCGCCGGGTCGAGCAGCCGTACCACACCCTCCGCGCCCAGCAACCGGGCCAGCTTCACCGGGGTACCGGAGGCGAAGATCGACGGGGCGGTGACGGTCGTACCCAGCTCATGGCCGAGCCGTGCCGCCGCGAACGTGACGTTGACCGAATCGCCGCCCAGGTCGAAGAAGTTGGCGTCCACATCGAAACCGGAGTGGTCCAGCGTGGTCGCGAACACCCCCGCGATCGACTCCGCGAGCGCCTCCACCGTCACACCGGCGACCGCCGGCTCGGAGGGCTCCACAGACTCCACGGACTCCACGGACTCCACCGGTGTCGCGGCGGCCCCGGGGGCCGAGCGGATGATGGTGTCCCTCGTCGGCAGCGGCAGTTTGGCCCGCGCCACCTTGCCGTTGTCGGTCAACGGCAAGGCGTCGAGGGCGACATAGGCGTCGGGCACCATGTAACCGGGCAGGGTGCCACCGACGAACGCGTCGAGCCGGGACTTGGTCGGCGTACCGTCGCCCACCAGGTAGGCGGTCAGCCTCGGTTCGCCGCGTCCCTCGAACCGCGCCGCGGCGACCACGGCGGCGGTGACGCCCTCGAACCTCTCCAGCACCCGCTCGATCTCCGCGGGCTCGATGCGATTGCCGCGCACCTTCACCTGGGCGTCGCCGCGCCCGAGCCACTCGATCGCGCCGTCCGCGTGCAGACGTACCTCATCGCCGGTCCGGTAGAGCCGGGCACCGGTCACCGGGTGGACGGTGAAGACTTCCTCCGTCAGATCCGGCCGGCCCGCGTAACCACGGGCGAGTCCGCCGCCCGAGAGATACAGCTCGCCGGTCGCTCCCGCCGCGCACTGCTCCAACTCCCCGTTCAGCACATGGAGTTCCATGTTCGGCAGGGGTTCGCCCAGCGGCAGGAAGGAGCCCACCGAGGTGACCTCGTGGGTGGAGGCCCAGATCGTCGCCTCGGTCGGACCGTACAGGTTCCACAGGGCACGGGCCGGTCCGTGCAGACGCTCGGCGGTGGCCGGCGGCAGGGCCTCGCCGCCGGAGAGCACCGTGAGCTCCGCGTGCGGAGTCCAGCCGGTGCCCAGCAGCAGGCGCCACAGACTCGGTGTCGCCTGAGCCACGGTCACAACACCGGAGAGCTCGGCCAGTCGGGACGGGTCGCCCGCGGCCTCACGAGAGGCCAGGACCACCGTGGCGCCGACCGTCAGGCCGAGGAACAGCTCCAGCAGGGAGATGTCGAAGGCCACGGTGGTGTGTGCGAGCAGGGTGTCGTCGGACGAGACGCCGAGGCGTTCACCGATCCCGGTGAGGAAGTTCGCCAGCGCCCCGTGCTCGACCTCCACGCCCTTCGGGCTGCCGGTCGATCCGCTGGTGAAGAGGAGATAGGCCAGGTCGGAGGCGTTGACCTGGGGCGGCACCGCCTGCGCGGAGCCGTCCGGCTCGGGCACGCTACGCGCGTCGCCGAGTGACATGCCGAGGGGATGCGTACGGGAATCGGTGAGGATCAGGTCGCACCGCGAGACCTCCACGTACCGCCGCAGCCGCTCCACGGGGTATCCCGGGTCCAGGGGCAGGAAGGCCGCCCCGGCCCGCAGGATTCCGAGCATGGCGGGAAGCAGCGGGAGGTCCCGCTCCATCAGTACGCCGACCACCGCACCGGACTCGATGCCCTGGTCGTGCAGGCGGGCGGCGATGGCGTCCGCCCAGGCGTCCAGGCGGGCATAGTCCAGCGTGCGGGTGCCGCTGCGGACAGCGGTGGCCCCGGGCCGGTCGGCCACCGTGGCCGCGAACAGGTCCAGTACCGTCCCGGTCGCCGACGTGGTGGCGGTGTCGTCCGGCCGTACCGTGAGCGGCTCCGGGGACCGTGCCTCGGGCGGTGTCGCGGGCTGCGGATCGGTGTGAAGCCGGGGTTGGGGGTCGGTGTGGGGCTCCTCGCCGTGGAGCAGGGCCGTCAGGACCAGGTCCTCGACCTGCTCGGTGAACTCCAGCGCCTCGTCCTCGCCCATCGCGGTCTCGCGTACGAAGACGGTGGGCGGGCCGTCCCGCAGACACAGCAGTGCGATCTCGGTGTGCGGTTCGGCGGACGCCTCTTCCCCCGCGTCGCGGTCCAGCACCATGACGCGGGTGAAGCTCGGCTCGTCGGAGCCGAGCGGGCGGCCGGCCAGGCCGAGCCGGAGTTCGAGGTCGCCCGCGTAGCCCTGGCGGGCGGCCACCTCGTCCAGCTTGTCTCGCAGCGACGGGGAGGTGTCGCCGTCGAACCGTACGGGGAATCGCGCGGCGGCGATGCCGTGGGTCCGCTCCGCGAGGACCCGCGCGGCGGCCGGCGACCAGGCGAAGTCGAAGGTCCGCTCGCCGGTGCGCTCGGCGACGACGGTGAGGAAGGCGCGGACGACCGCGACGGCCTCCTCCCGCGAGGCGGGGATAAGGGCCAGTTCGTAGCGGCCGTAGTGGGCCCCGGCGGCGGAGAAGTCATCGGCGGGCAGCGGGGCGGGGCGCAGTTCCTCCAGCCGTGCGCGCCACCACGGTTCGTGTACCCGCAGTGCCTTCTGGGCGGCGGCGATGTCCGCCAGCCGCTCCGCGGAGACGGCGGGCAGCGGCGAGCCCGGGGTGATGCCGAGCCGCTGCGCGGCGGCCTGGCCACTCAGCGCGCTCCCGTCGACGGCGGTGCAGTCACTCAGCACGAGGTCGGCGTCCGGGGCGGCCAGAGTGATGGCCGATGTGGTCACCGACAGCACGGTGGTCTCGGTACGGGGGTCCTCGCGCGGGATCAGCCTGACCTGCCGGGTGAAGACCGCGCCCTGCTCGGTGACGAGGGTCGGTACGCCGAGCGGGTTGGGGAAGGAGCCGTAGTCCAGGGCCTTGGAGATCCGAACGGCCTCGACGGCGGAGGTGCCGGCGTGGATGAGGCCGCCGGAGGCCATCCGGGCGGACCGTCGGTAGAAGCGCCGCTCGCGGTCGCTCGTGTCGACCGGCTCGGGCAGGGTTCGCGCCACCACGTGCGGTACGAGCTCGGCGAAGAGCTCTACGCCCACCTCGGCCGTCTCGTATGTCAGCGACAGGGCGGTGGAGTGGTCGCGTACCGGGAACCAGCGCTCCAGCAGCACGCTGCCCGCGTCCACGGCCTCCGTCATCCGATGCCAGGTCGCCGCGTGCCGGGACGCGCCCTCGTACAGCGCCCAGGCGGGAACGTGGCTACCGGAGTAGCGGGGCAGCGGTCCATCGTGGAAGTTGATGGCGGCCGTTGTCGGCAGGTCGAGGATCTCAGCGGGCAGGATCCGGAAGTTGACCATGCTGAAGAGATAGTCGAACGGCTGCGCCGAGAGCGTCGCCGACAGATCGGCGCCCGGGTCGAGCACGGGGATCGCGCGCACGTCCGCCCAGGCCGCTACGGCCGGGTCGTCGCTGAAGATCCCCTCGATCCGCACGCCCGCGTCGAGGAGTTGTGCGGCGCACTGGGTGAGGACCCGGGTGCCGCCGATGATGAAGCAGTTGGCTGCCATGCTCACCTCGTGACCTTCCCGGTCTCGGAGGTGTGCGCGCTGTTGTCGGCGCTCACGGCGGTGTCCGGGCGCTCCGGGCGCTCCGGGCTCTCCGCCGTCTCGGCGGCGACCCAGGAGTCGATCTGCGAGACGACCTCCTCGTCGAGCGAGAGCTGCCCGGGCGTCCAGAGCGGGTTCGACAGGCCGCGGTGCGTCCGCTCGCACATCTCCCAGTCCTCGTAGTTCGCCTTGTCCCACAGCGCGAACACCGCTTCGTGGGAGAAGTCGCTCTTGGCGGTCTCGGAGGGGTGGAAGAGCCAGAAGTGCCGGACGAAACACGTGCCGGGGCTCTCGGGCCAGACCCACTGCATCATCACGTAGTCGGCCGTGAACCCGAACAGCAGATTGGGCAGGATCGTGATCCAGTTGATCTTCTTCCGGTCCGCTTCGGGGACCAGCCCCATCGGCGTCCGGTCGCTGCGTCCCGTCATGGAGACGGAGTTGTAGGCGTTACGGATCGACTGCCACGCCCCGACGATGTCGCCCTTGAGGTCATAGGTGCCCGCGTCGTCGAAGTCGGTGATGCGGTGCAGGTCCTTGTGGGCCGTGGGGAAGTGCAGGCTCTCGTTGACGTTGTGCGCGACGAGCTTCCAGTTCGAGGCGACCGGGTAGTCCTTCGCCTCGACACACTCCAGGTCGGCGAGCTCATAGACGCGCGCGAACTCACCGAACTCACCGAGTGAGGCGTCGAGATCGGGGGCGTCGTCGGACAGGGCGATGAACACGACCCCGAACCGGATCTCGGTCCTCACCGGCAGCAGACCGTTCTTCTCCTTCTCGAAGAAGTGGTCCAGATAGGTGCCGTTGAGGCTCTTGAGCTTGCCGTTCCGGTCGTACACCCAGCAGTGGTAGAGGCACACCAGACTCTGCCGCTTGCCGGTGGCCTCCTCCACGAGCTTGTAGCCCCGGTGCCGGCAGTAGTTGTGGTACGCCTGGATCCCGTCGTCCCCGTGGATGAGCAGAATGGATCCGGTGCCGATGTTCAGCGTGGCGTAGGCGCCCTTGTCCTTCAGCCGGGAGACGTGGTCGACCGGGAGCCAGCGTCGGCCATAGATCCGGGACATCTCCCGGCGGTACTGCTCCTCGCCGGTGTAGAACTCGTGCGACCTGCCGATGCCACCCGTCTCGAAGTATGGCCTTTCATCGCCCTGGTCACTGATGAGATCGAACATGCTGGACGCACGCGTCATCTGCTGGTCTCCCTCAGAGGGTCAAGCGCCTGGAATGCAGTGCGGGACTACCGATGGCGTCGGGGCCCGCGAAAGGCCGCACGGAGCCCCGGGAATGGTGGGACTGCATGATCAGTGCTGGCTGAGAAGTGCTGCCGGGCCGGCCCGGGGTGAGACGCGCGGGCCGGCCGACACGTGGGCGGCTGCCGTAGGGATACAGGCGGGGCGAGCCGATCGCCTTCGAAGGGAACTCGGAGACGATCCAGCGGAGCGCGCACGACTCGCTGGGTGAGGGGTGCGCGAAGCGTCGGTGTGAGGGCCGGTGACGGCACGCTCAACTCACGGCGCCCAGCCGGGTGTGCCCCCGCTCGGGGCAGGTGCGGCGAACCGCCGGCCGTTATCCGGCCGGGTCATAGATCCGTTTGTTCTCAGGCACGCCCGCGGAGTCGTAGAGCCGCTCAAGGGCGTCCGGCGCGTAGACCTCGTAGTCCGGGACGACTCCGCCGATCAGGCCGAGCATCTTGTCGGTCCACTCCTGCGTCGCGCTCATCGCGGACATCGTCGCCTCGAAGAACGGCGGGAGTTCGGTGAGTTCGCCGAGCGTCGTCGTGAAGTCGTAGACGCCCGCGCTCTCCTCGTCGCGCAGCTTGTTGTACTCGGCCAGGGCCTCTTCCATCGGCCGCTCGCCCGCCAGGCCCTGGTGGACACGCTCGGCGAGGAGTTCGCCGTGGATGAAGGCGTCGGAGATGCCCCACCCGGTGTAGGGGTCCTTGTGGTAGCCGGCATCGCCGACCAGCGCCCAACCGGGGCCGTAGGAGCGGCGATAGTAGTTGTCCGGGTAGCGCATGGGCTTGAAGGGCTCTTCACGCCTGCCCTGCTCGCGCAGCTGCGCGCCCATCTCCGGCGCGACGTCGTCGAACACGCGCTGGAAGCAGGCCTCGACGTCCTGGCGGAACTCCTTGAGCTGGCGCTTGGTGCAGATGACGGCGAGCATGTTCACGTCGCCGTTCGTCGGCCAGGTGCCGAACCACCGCTCGTTGAAGCCGGTCTTGTGGTGCAGGCCCCAGTCGAGACCGGTGAAGTACGAGTAGTAGATGAAGCCCGCGGCGGGGCGTACGTTGTACAGCTCCGCGCCGACCTTCTTGGCGACCGTGGAGTGGAACCCGTCGGCGCCGATGACGACGGTGGCACGGAACTCCCGCTCCGGGCCGTCCCCTTCGCGCCCTCGGATGCCCGTCACACGGCCGTCGGTGAAGACCAGATCGGAGACAGTGAACCCTTCGATCACCTCGGCGCCGGCGCGGCGGGAGGCGTTGACGAGGATCTCGTCCAGCACGTTGCGGCGGGGGCAGTAGACGGCGTCGACGCCGTCCACCGGGTCGGCGAACCCGTTGAGTTCTATGCCTCGGTAGGAGTAGTTCATCTTCCGGAGCGCCGGAGTCTTCGCCGCGATGACCTCGTCGAGCAGACCCCATCCCTGGAGCCGCAACAGTCCTGCTTGGTGGATGTAGTGGGTCGACACCGCGTCGCTGGGGAATGAGGCCCGATCCACCACGAGGACGCGGTGCCCCTGTCTCGCGAGCAGCATCGCGACCGGTGATCCGGCGCAGCGTCCGCCCACAACGATGACGTCGTACATACGATCCCCCATCAATTAGGTGTGAAGTACTGACGCACCGCGGTCAGCGGCAAGAACACGATGCGGAGGGTATGGAAATCGACAGATGAAGGTCAAGTACTGGCAATTGCAGGGCAATGCGCGAGCATCGACATCTCGCCAGTCGAATGATCCATTCCGCCTAACTAGCGCACTGAATAACCCACTTCGCCCCTTCCCAAGGGGTCAATTGTGTGGCGTACATCACACTCCAAGGGGGGTCCGAATCCGGCCACCACGTCGAAGGATTCAGCCCTTCCGGCAAAGTGATGTTTTACCACTGAACTAATAGCGACCCAGCGTGACCAACTTCTTGGGCGACTTCTTGAGCAATTAACAAAGCCATGGGTTTCATGATCTGGACCATGTGAACGCCGACGCCAAGGCCGCTTCCCTGATGGCCGGCCTTTCCTCGGCAAAAACATTGGCGACCGCGAACACGGCCCCGTGCGGGCTCTCTCTCCGGACCACGTGCCGGCCGTTCCTTGATGCCGGAGCTGTCCGTGTATCGCGGGCATATCGAAAATCGCATACGCGACCGCAACGGCCCTCCGGCTGCGATGGGGGCATGAACCACAACACAACCCTGTCGGCACCGCCCCGCCGCACGCGCGGGATCGTGCTCCTCACCCTGGCACTACTCGGCGTGGCGAGCGCCCTGTTCGTCATGCGTCGGCCGCTCATGATGTCCGCTCCGATGTGCGTGACCGGTCGGTGGCACGGCTGCTTCGATACGTTCAACGGTGTGATGCTCATGACGTTGGTCGCGTTGCCGTTGACCGCGCTGGTGGTGTGGGCTCTGGCGCGCCGTCGGCGTGCCGCCGGTGTCACATCGGCGTGGCGGATGTCGCTGGCCGAGGTGGGCATGGTCTACGGGACGGTGCCGTTCCTGTGGATGACCATGATGCCCGGCGCCGGGGCAGGCACCGTCCCCGGCCGGGTGAGTCTCGTACCGCTGCGGGACCTGCTCACGATGGGGCCGGCCGGGATCGTCGGCAACCTGCTGATCTTCGCGGCGCTGGGGTTCTTCGCCCCGATGCGGTTCGCGGCGCCGGCGTCCGTGCCGCGGATCCTGGCGCTCGGGGCGGGCTGCTCGGTCCTGGTCGAAACCGCGCAGTACGTCCTGCGGCTGGACCGGGTGTCCTCCGTGGACGACGTTCTGGTCAACGCCACCGGCGCCGTGCTGGCCGCGCTGGCGTCGCGCCGTTGGTGGCGCACTACGGCGGATGTGCCGTCGGACCGGCCTCTCCCCGCGCCGGCACCGGCAGGCTGACTCGCGAGTCCGGTGCGCACACGTCTTTGCATACGCAGGCGATACGTTGTGCTGCTTAGGCTTCGGGCATGCGCGTACTGATCGTGGAGGACGAGCCCTACTTGGCCGAAGCCGTCCGGGATGGTCTGCGGCTGGAGGCGATCGCCGCCGACATCGCGGGCGACGGCGACTCCGCCCTGGAACTGCTCGGTGTCAACTCCTACGACCTCGCGGTCCTCGACCGCGATATCCCCGGCCCCTCCGGCGACGAGGTCGCCCGACGCATCGTCGCCTCCGGCAGTGGCATCCCGATCCTCATGCTCACCGCCGCCGACCGGATCGACGACAAGGCCTCCGGGTTCGGGCTCGGCGCCGACGACTACCTCACCAAACCGTTCGAGCTGCGGGAGCTCGTCATGCGGCTGAGGGCGCTCGACCGCAGACGCGCGCACGCCAGGCCCCCGGTCCGCGAGATCGCGGGCCTGCGGCTCGACCCCTTCCGCCGGGAGGTCTTCCGCGACGGACGCTACGTCGCGCTCACCCGCAAACAGTTCGCCGTGCTGGAGGTCCTCGTCGCCGCCGAGGGTGGGGTCATCAGCGCCGAGGAGCTGCTGGAACGGGCCTGGGACGAGAACGCCAACCCCCTCACCAACGCCGTGCGCATCACCGTCTCCGCCCTGCGCAAACGGCTCGGCGAACCATGGATCATCGCCACGGTGCCCGGCGTCGGCTACCGGATCGACACCGGTACGGACACCATCGCCCCCGGCGGGGAGAGCACCGACTCCGGCCGTACGCATGCGTAGACGCCCAGGGCTCAGCGCCCGGCTGAAGCTCACTCTCAGCTACGCCGGGTTCCTCGCCGTCGCCGGCACTCTCCTGCTGGCCGTGGTGTGGCTGTTCCTGCTGCGCTATGTACCCGACAACCCCAAGGGCCTTCTCGGGATCTCGCCCAACCGCTACCTTCTTGTGCGCACCTTCGCCCCCGCCGCGGCCACAAGCCTGGTCTGCCTGCTCGTCTTCGGCCTCCTGGGGGGATGGTTCCTCGCCGGCCGGATGCTCGCACCGCTCACACAGATCACGGAAGCGGCACGGATGGCCGGTAACGGGTCGCTGTCCCATCGCATCCATATGAAGGGCCGCCAGGACGAGTTCCGCGAACTCTCCGACGCGTTCGACTCGATGCTCCGACAACTTGAGTCCCACGTCGCCGAGCAGCGGAGATTCGCCGCGAACGCCTCCCACGAACTGCGCACCCCGCTGGCGATCTCGCGGACGCTCCTCGACGTCGCCCGCAAGGACCCCACGCGGGACCGGGGCGAACTCATCGAACGCCTGCACGTGGTCAATACGCGGGCGATCGACCTCACCGAGGCCCTCCTGCTGCTCAGCCGCGGCGACCGCGGAAACCTCACCCGCGAGAGCGTCGACCTCTCCCTCAGCGCCGAAGAAGCCGCCGAAACGCTGCTTCCCCTCGCCGAACAGCGCGGGATCACGCTCGACGTCACCGGTGGGGCGGCCCGCACCAGCGGCTCCGCGGAGCTTCTGCTGCGCATGGTGACGAACCTCGTCCAGAACGCGATCGTCCACAACCTCCCTGCCGGCGGCACCGTGACGGTCCACACCGAGGCGCACGGCGCGACGAGCGTGCTGCGGATAGAGAACACGGGCGATCGGCTCCCAGCGGAGCTGGTACCGACCCTCACCGAACCCTTCCGACGCGGAACGGAACGCGTACGCACCGACGAGCACGCCGGTGTCGGCCTCGGCCTGGCCATCGTGCACAGCATCGTCCGCGCCCACGACGGAACCCTCGACCTCGTCCCCCGCCCCGCCGGCGGTCTCCTCGTCACGGTCCGGCTTCCCGGCACGCCATAGGCGCTCGTCCCTGAGAGCGTCAGCGCTCCCGCGCCCACGGACGCAGCTTCTCCGGGTTGCGGACCGCCCAGATCCGGGTGACGCACCCGTCGGAGATGTCGAACGCGGCTACGGTCATGACGACGCCGGCACGAAGGGCCACCAGGCCGGGCACACCGTTGACCGACCGCTCCAGGAGTTCGAGCCCCGGAGCCCTGTCGGCAAGGGCGACCATGTACTGGGCGATGCGGGCGCCACTCTCGACCGGGCGCAGGACCGTGCCGACCAAACCGCCGCCATCGGCGGTCATCACGGCGGCCGGGTCGAGGAGACCGACGAGGGCTGCGATGTCCTTGGTCTCCCATGCCTCTTTGACGTGTCTCACCACGTCGGCCTGACCGGCCGCCGTCACCGGTGCGCGCGCGACGCCCACCCGCCGCCGGGCTGAGGACGCCAACTGCTTGCAGGCCGCGGGGGTCCGGCCGAGAACGCCGGCGATCTCGGCGAACGGGTACCGGAAGACATCGTGCAGGACGAACGCCACCCGCTCGGCGGGCGTCATCGACTCCAGGACGACGAGGAAGGCCATGGTCACCGACTCGTCCAGGACGATCTGGTCGGCGGGGTCCACCGGGCCGGTGGCGCCGGCGCCGCCCGCCCGGTCCCACTCGGTGCGGTCGGGCAGCGGCTCGGGCAGCCAGGCGCCGACATAGCGTTCACGGCGGGCCCGCGCCGAGCCGAGCACGTCCAGACAGATGCGGCCGGTCACCGTCGTCAGCCAGGCTCCGGGGGACAGGATCTCCGCCCGCCGGCTCCGCGGCAGCGCGTACCAGCGTGCGTAGGCATCCTGTACGGCGTCCTCGGCCTCGGTCACCGAACCGAGCAACCGGTAAGCGACATTGATCAGTTGGCGTTGCTCGGCGGCTATGTCATCTGTGCCGGTCCCGACAGTGCCCATGCTTCCGGCCGCCCCCCGCCTTACCTTTCGCAGGCCCGCGTCGTCGGGCTGGTGAGACCTTATCGATCTACTGCCCAAAGGCGGACAAGGGGATTGTGACATGGCCACTCAGGAGACAGCGACGGCGACCGCGCGGCGCGGCTCCTCGTTCCTGCGGATCGCGATCGCTCTGCAGACCCTGACCATCTTCCTCCAGGCGGTCTCGGCCGGACTGCTGGTGACCTCGTCCTACGGAGAGACGCTGCACAGCGCCGGAGCCCGTGTGATGTACGGGGCGTCGATGCTGTATCTGCTCGCGGCGGTGCTGGCGTGGAAGCCGGGCGGCGGCTCGCCCCGGCCTGTCTGGCACGCCTCGGGTTTCCTCGTACTCGCCTCGGTCCAGGTCGTGCTCGGCATCGCGCACGTCCCGTCGGTCCATCTCCCCCTGGGCGTCCTGATGTTCGGACTGAGTCTGCTGGCGCTGGCCCAGCGCGCACGGCTCGGCGGCCACTCGTAGCGGCCGGAGGGCGGTGCTGCCCGCCTCAGCGCGTAACCCGCCTGGATTGAGGGAAACTTGCGCAGGCTCCGAAGCCCCTGGATGAACAATCGCGTCCCGCCGTTGAACATTCATTGACCAGGCTTTTCGCCGGGCCCGCCGGTCCCGACCATGGGAAGTCGTCAATCTCCACGACCTCCTACCGAAGGACCACCGTGCCCCGTCTGAGACCCGTTCTGGCCACCCTGCTGGCCGCGTTCGTGGGTAGCGCCACTCTTCTCCTCGCCCCGCCCGCACAGGCCGCCCCCAGCGACGCCGACCTCGCCTACCGCTGGGCTCCCGTGCACTACCAGGACAGCTCGGCGAACTACTACACCGCCGACTACCTGGCGCCGGTGAACTACGACGGCGACTGGAACACCCTCAACAACTGGGACAACCTCGACGCCAACACCGCCCGGCTGACCGGCACCGTGTACTACTCGGTGGTGGAGACCGCGACGCACTGGTACCTCACCTACGGGTTCTTCCACCCCCGGGACTGGAAGGACTACCCGCTGAACCTCTTCTCGCACGAGAACGACATGGAGGGCCAGGTGGAGGTCGTACGCAAGGACGGCAGTCAGTACGGCACCCTTCAGGCCGTCGTGACGCTCGCGCACGACAACATCTACTCGTACACCCCGCCCGGCAGCCCCTTCACCAACGGCCGCGAGAACATCGACGGCACCGTGGTCATGCAGGACTTCGACGGTGCGGCGCACCCGACGAGCTTCCAGGAGGCGCGCGGTCACGGTGCCTACGCCTGGAACGGCGGCGAGTTCCCCGGCGGCGACGGAATCGTCTACAAGCCGAGCCGCACCGGGGGCTCAGTCCCGACCGGCGGCAACGACCGCGACGCGCGGTACGGCCTGGTCGACCTGACCGCCGCCGACAGCCTCTGGGGCCGTCGCGCCAACGCGGAGACATACGCCGCGTGGGGCGTGTTCCGGGGTGACAACGGCAAGGACAACTCGGCGCGCGCTCCCTGGATGTGGGACGACACGAACGACGGCAGCGACCTCCAGGCGGGCGCGATGGTGACGGACCCCGCGTACCTGATCTCCCGGTACTTCGGCAACACGGGCGATCTGAGCCTGACGTACCTGCGCAACCCCTACCGCGGCTGATCCTCGGCGAAGCGGGACGGCGGGCGACCGCCGGGAACAACGAAGGGGCGACGGGATGTGGATCCGTCCCGTCGCCCTCCGCGGTCCGCCCTCCGCCGTTCGGAGGCCCGTCGCGAGTCATCAACGAGTGGCTTCGCCGAACAACTGTCAGGACTTCTGGATGGGGGCCGCGCCGAGCCAGCGGTGATAGGCGTCCAGGTCGACGTTGCTGCCGCACACAATGGTGACCACGTGCCGGCCTGCGAAGCGGTCACGGTCTTCGAGGACCGCAGCGATACCGAGCGCGGCCGATGGTTCGACGACGACACCGGCATGGTCGAGGAGCAGCCGCATACCGGCGATGATGGATGCCTCCTGGACCAGGACCGCGTCGTCAGCGACCAGGAGGAGGTCGTCCAGGACGGCCGGGATGGGACGCCGGCCGGCGACGCCGTCAGCGATGGTGTTGGTGGAGTCGGTGGTGACGACGCGCCGCCCGCGCCACGAGTGCGTCATCGCCGGTGCGCCCAGCGGCTGGACGCAGACCACCTCGACGTCGGGTGCCGATTCCTTCAGCACGTGACCCACACCGGTGGCCAGCGCTCCGCCGCCGAGAGCGATCAGCACAGTGTCGAACGACGGTACGGTGCCGACGAGTTCCAGGCCGATGGTCGCCGCGCCCTCGCAGGTCTCGATGTCCAGGCTGTCCTCGACCAGCCGGATGCCGTCGTACCGCGCGATGGCCGCCGCCCGCTCGCGAGCCATCTCGTGGTCGCCGTCCACCAGCTCCAGCCGAGCGCCCAACGCGCGGATACGGTCGAGCTTGACCGCGGGCGCGAAGCGGGACGCCACGACGGTCACCTCAAGCCCCCGGCCGCGGCCGGACCACGCGAGGGCCTGACCGAGGTTGCCCGCGCTGGCACACACCACGTCTCGCGAGCCACCGCCGGCCAGCAGGCTCGCGACCACCTCGGTGCCACGGGCCTTGAAGCTGCGCACCGGGTTCGCCGTTTCCAGCTTGATGCTCACCGTGCACCCGAGGCCGGGCTCCAGGGCCTCGCAGCGGTACAGCGGAGTGTCGAGGAAAACCGGGTCGATCACCCGGCGAGCCGCCCGGATCCGACCAGTGTCGAGACGCGTCGCCAGCACACACAGCAGCCTAGCGCGTGTCTTCGAAGTCCCGCCTGCCCGGCGACGCCCGGCACGCACGCTCGCCGCGTCCCGGCTGCGTATGGCTGATCACGCGCGGTCAGGGACACCGAGAACCGGCCTGATCAACAGGGCTACGCTGTGCCGTATGACGGAGAGATCCCGGCAGAGCGATCCGGTTGAGGGCGCCCGCCCGCTACGGCGGGACGCCGCCCTCAACCGCGAACGTATTCTCCACGCGGCACGCGAGGTCTTCGGTCAGCAGGGGCTGGGGGTTACGCTCGACGGCGTGGCCCGCCACGCCGGAGTGGGCGTGGGAACCGTCTATCGCCGCTTCCCCACCAAGGAAGCCCTCATCCGTGCCCTGTTCGAACAGGACCTCCGGATGCGCCAGGAGATGGCCGAGAACGCCCTCGCCCACCCGGACCCTTGGCAGGGGCTGGTCGACTTCCTCATGGAGATGTCGGCCGATCTCGCCGAGAATCGTGGTCTGCATGAAGTGCTCATGCTGGGCGAGCACACGTCCGAGCCCATCGAGACAGCACGCGGCGGCATGCTGCCCTTCCTCGAAGCCTTGATCCGCCGGGCCCAGGAAAGCGGGGATCTCCGTCCGGAGGTGACTCCTTCCGACATCCCCGTCATCCAGCACATGCTGTACGCCGCCGCCCAGTTCACCCGGGGCCGGCAGCCGGACATCTGGCGCCGATACCTTGAGATTCTCCTCAACGGCCTTCGCCGGCGCCCCGACAACCCCCCACTGGCGACGCCGAGTCTGAGCAACGAGACGGTGGAGCAGGCGATGGGCATCATCAGGCCCGAGTAGGTGTCGGCGTGCAGGCCTTCCCGCGCAGCGGTCACCCGGCGACAGGGAACCCAGCCGTACGGAAGACCCGCTGCCCCTCGTCCACCGCGAACACCTCGCAGCCGTCCCTCGACGCGGCCCATTCGATGCCCTCAGCCTCGCGGAGCTGCTGGCCCAGGCGGCGGACGCGTTCCGTACGGTCCGACCGGAGCATCCGCTGTCCGTGCGAGGCGACGGCGAACCGGTGCGCATGCGTCTCGATCCTCTCCGTATCCGACAGGTCCTGGACAATCTGCTGACCAACGCGGCCGTGCACACCCCCGCACGCACGCGGGTGTCGCTGGAGCTGTCCGCCTGTCCGGACGTCGCGGTGGTCCGGATCGCCGACTCCGGTCCCGGAATTCCGGCCACCGACCAGGAGCGGGTCTTCGACCGCTTCTACCGCGTGGACAAGGCCCGCACCCGCGATCGCGGCGGCAGCGGACTGGGACTCGCGGTCGCGCGGTCACTGATAGAGGCGCACCACGGCACCACCGAGCTTGTCAGCCGCCCGGGTTCGACGGTCTTCACCCTCCGGATCCCCCGCCGGTCCTCGCGGACCGCTCTCTGACCTGCCGCCTCGTGCGCGCCGAGAGTGCGGCGCCGCGCACCCGTCACGGCACGCGTGACACTGCCAGCTCGATGAGATTGCGCTTGGTCACCCGGCCGCCGTATCGCCCGTCGATGAGGTGGGCAACGCATCCCAGCAGTCCGTTCATGGCGGCTTCCGGAAGAGCTCGGTGGCCGGAGTAGGTCCGCAGCAGATCCAGATAGTCCGACGTGGTGTACGTGAGGTCCTGCTCGTAGCGGCGGAAGACCGTGGGGCCGAACCGACCGCTTCGCGAGACCTCCCGCGCGTGGTCCGAGCCATCGATGCCGGCGGCCGCGGGCGGCCGTAGCCCGGGCGGTGTGTCGGGATCGAAGCGCTCGTAGCAGCGCTGGACCTCCACGAAGAACTCCTCGGTTCCGCCCGCCACATGCTGGGTCCGCACCACGGCGAGCGCCCCGCCGGGACGCAACGCCTCGGCGGCCTTCGCCATCCGCACGGTCGGGTCGATCCAGTGGAACGCGGTCGCCGCGACCACCACGTCGAACGGCTCCTCCGGCAGCGGCCACCTCTCGAAGTCCGCCGTCACCACCTCCACCGCGTCGGCCCGGGCCTCGGCCAGGTTGCGGCGGGCGACCGCCGCCATACGCGCTCCCGCCTCGACGGCGGTGATCCGACAGCCCCGCTCGGCCAGAGGCACCGTCGCCTGGCCGGTCCCGCAGCCCACCTCCAGTACGCGGCTACCGGGGCGGGCGCCCGCGAGATCCGCCAGATCGTCGTACAGCTCCGGCGGATAGCCCGGCCTGGCCCGGTCGTACAGTTCCGCGTCCTCGTCGAAGGTCCTGCTCAAGCGCGTCCGGCGGGATTCCGGGGGCCGGTCGTCGCGCTTCGCATGCGTGATCTCGTCGGGCATGCGGAGCATGCTAGGTGAAGTGGGCCCCGCTCATCAGCGGATTCAAACGGCTGGTCAGGTGAACGCCGGATCGTAGGCGCCGTACCCCCTTCGCTCCGGATCGAGGGCGAAGCCGAAGTAGTTCTTGTAGAAGGTGAAGTGCCTGCTGAAGCGGCCGTTGACGCGCATCAGCGGGCGAGGAGCGCCGTCGGGCTCCGCGTAGGTGCCGATCAGACCGCCGAAGGTCCTCCGCCCGGACGCGACCGCCAGTACGTGGCTGTAGGAGGACAGGATCTGTCTACGGAAGTAGAGCTTCAGCTCGCCGAAGGTGATCTCCACCTTCCGGTGGTCGGGGAAGGTGGTGCCCAGCATCGCGCTGAGGTTGTCGACGTTCGCCCGGGTGAGGTTGCGGAAGACCAGGACCTTACTGTCGGGCAACCCCGCGGAGCGGTAGTCGGGATGGTGCTCCAGTTTGTGCAGGATCTCGTTGACTTCGTGCTCGAAGGCGCATCCCCAGCTCCAGTTGAAGCCGTCGGGATGGTAGGCCGCCCGGAAGGCGGCGAACTCGGCGGGCCGCATGTTCACCTCGTGGAAGTCCTTCACCCGCGGGTCCTTGTCGTCGGGGTCACGCCGGTTGCCCAGACGGAGGAAGAGGGTCTTGACTCCGGCGGAGTTGAGCCGCTCCGCCTGTTCGTCGTCGAAGCTGTTCACCAGGACCGGGCCGCCGGCGAAGCCGTGGGAGAGGAAGCTCAGCTCCATCAGGGTGCCGGGGGCGCGGATGCCGATCGTCTGTACCGCCGCGTAGACGTCCACGACCGACATCACGCCGTCCTGGCCGTCCTTGAAGGCGTTCCCGTCGTAGTGGGCGCGGGTGACCCGCTCGTAGGAGCGGACCGCGGCGACCGACTCGGTCCGCGTGCCTCCCGGGTAGGTGAACGTACGGACGACGACTTCCCCGCTGCCCACATCGAAGATCTGGAAGACCAGATCCTCCTTGGCCTTGTTGGCCGCGACATGCTGCCTGACCCGGTTCTCGCAGTACGCCCGGAACGGCAGGTTCTTGGGCGGCTGTTCATATCCGGCCACCAGGACGAAGTGCTTCATCGGCTCAGGCCTCGACCCACTCGCCGTCGGCGTTCCGCACCCAGCGGGGCAGGTCGTCGTCGGCGCGGAGCCGTACCAGGTTGGTGGGGACGCGTACGGTCCACTGCTCGCCCTGGGGGATCTCGTCGCCGGGGCGGTCGAGGCGTTCGGCGATCTCGTCGGCGATCGGCAGGAAGAGAGGACTGGAGACGGTCGGGAGGGGGCCGCCGTTCCACAACTCGCCGAAGTTCATGAAGTGGTCGATGGCGCCTTCGAAACCGAGGCGGGCGGGGACCGCGACCCGGCAGTACCCGGCCTTGAGGAACTGGTTGAACAGCGGGTCGGGGTCGTCGTAGGCGAGACGCTCGTCCCATTGGCTCTTGCGGCCCCAGAAGTACGGATACGCGACCCACGTCAGGTGCTCCCATTCGAAGGCCTGCTCGAAGAAGCGGATGTAGGCGCCCTCCGCCGCGGCCTCGTCGAAGTCCATCTGCGGGGCCTTGCCGGTGCGTTCGTGCATCGCGTCGAAGAGGTCGAAGTGCTGTTTGGTCAGGATGCTGACACAGTTCCTGCGCAGTTCCTGGGCGATCAGCTCCTGGTTGGCCAGTGGGTTGCGGCCCTCGATGGCGACCCCGGCCTCCAGGGTCAGCGCGGCGACCTTCTCCTCGTAGTCCGCGAGGCGGGCGCGGTAGGCGGTGGTCAGCTTGGCGTGGGTGTCCGCACGCCACTTGTCCATCGCGCGCTCGGTGCGCCGGCACTTGATCTCGACGGCGACCGCCACCTGCGAGAGGCGGAAGGTGTCGACGGCGACGGGGATCGAGCCCTGCTCCTCGTCCAGCATGGTGATCCACACCCAGTCGCTGTCCGGGCCGAACCGGTGGGTCCTGCGGCCCACGGCGACGTCCAGGGAGTACTGGCCCTCCCAGATGTTGCAGAGGTGGGCGACGGACCCCTGGAACGCCTGGTAGCCCTCGTCGATGGTGACCTGACCGGAGTGGTTGTAGTTGGTCTTGCTGTCCCCGCCGCCCGCCTTGAAGTCGAAGGACTTGGTCAGATACATCTCGGGCGGCGGCGTGACGTCCGTCGCCTGGTAGAGCTGCACCCAGTAGTGGTAGTTGGTCACGTCGATCTGGTGGGACTGGAGGGTGAAGGCCGGCGGTTTCTCCACCTGGACGGCCCCCGCGTGGGACGACTGGAGGGTGTGGATGAGGAACGCGGCGGGTTCCGGGATCATGAAGTCGAACATGGTGCGCAGCCCGTAGTTGAACATCTGCGCCCGGTAGACCTTGTTCACCCACTGGTAGACGCCGGAGATGTGCTCGATGCCGGGGCTGTTGTCGAGCGTGTGGGTGTTCTTCTCGGTGACCTCGGTGGTGATCCGCAGGGTGGTGCGCTGCAGCACCCGCTCGGAGATCTTACTGGCGCTGCGCTGGGTGACGTCCTGGGAGAAGGTGGACGCCGACTTCGTCGCCTCCTCCTTCGACCGGGAGGCGGAGCCTTCCGCGGAGGCCGAGAACTCCACCGTGGGACCGTACTTGCCGGTGACCGTGAGTCCGGCCTTCAGCGCCGCGTCCTCCTTGATGACGGCGCTCGACTCCCGGCTCATCTCGAAGCGGTCGGTCGACTCAAGCTCGCGTTCCTCGGAGGTGATCGTCTCCGTCTCGGTCACGGTGGTCTGTTCGGTCTCCTCCCGTCGGGTGTGCTCGCGCAGTTTGGTCTCGCCCTTGAGTACGTTCTCGATGTGGGCGATATCGGCGCCCTCGTAGCCGATCAGCTGCTGGCGGACCACGAGGAGGTCGGCGACGCCGGACGGCTTCACACTGCCCCGGGTGGTCGGGATACGGCCCGCCTCCAGCGGGATCTCCTCGATCGGGTCCAGGTCCCCGATGGTGATCGCGTTCCAGACGGACGGCAGCGGGGTGGAGGTGGTGACCAGTGTGTCGCCGATCCGCCGCACACTGCGCTTGACGGGTTTGCCGAACAGTTTCTCCAGCTCCGCGGCCGTCCGGTCGACCTCGCTCTGGAGGAAGGCGACGATCCGGTCCAGTGGCTGGGCCGACACGATGATGCCGCGCGCCGTCAGCAGGGCACGGGTGGCCTCCGACAACTGCCCCACCGCGTCCGGCCCGAGCCGGAAACCCAGTTCGTTCAGGATCGCCGGGACGAAGCCGGGGCTGCCGGCGAGCAGATCCGGTCTGGCCCCGAAGACCTGCCCGGCGAGTTCCGCGGCGCCGGCTACGGGGAGCTCCGGCGTGGGTTCCTCGGCCGCGGCGCCGGGGGCGGTGCCGCCACTGGTTCCGCCATCGGTTCCGCCACTGGTTCCGCCGCCTGTTCCGGTACCTCCGGCCAGGGCCCGCAGGTTGGCCTCCGAGAGGCGGCTGTGGAAGCTGATCTGCCGGGCCAGTTCGGCATGCGGGGTGTATTCGGCGGGCGGCAGCACCTGCCCGGACCCGTTCTGCCGGGAGATGCTGAAGTGCTCGCCGCCCAGACCGGTGAGCTCGCCGATCGCCGTACGCAACTGCTGGTAGACCGCGAGCAGTTGTTCGGCGCGCTCGCGTCTCACCCTGGCCGCCTCGGCCTCCTTCGCCCGCCGCTCGCGCTCGGCCTCGACGGTGGATGTCACGGGTTCGAGGCCCGTCTCGTTCGGCAGCCGCAGGGGGCGTCTGCGGGCCCGCCGCAACTCCGGTGCGCCGGAGGGGAACGCGGTGTGTGTCACCAGGCGGGCGACGATCTCCAGATGGCGCAGCTGGCGGACGAGTTCCTCCAGTGCGCGGGTGTGCTCGGCGGGCAGGTATTTGATGGCCAGCACGCTGTCCCGGAGCCGGGCGACGGCGGTCTTGTACGCGGCGCTCTGCACGACGTCCGCCGGTACGGCGCCGAACGCGTCCCGGACGGCGGCGATCAGCGTGTCCCGCAGTGAGGGCGGGAAGGGCGGGGCGGCGCCCGAGCGGGCGGCGGGTGCCGCTCCGGCCGCCCGGGCCGGTGCGGGCAGCCGATCCAGCGTGGCCACGAACTTGGCCGTCTCCTTGGCCAGCGGAGTCTGCTCGGGTCCGGCGATGAACAGCGGGCCCGCGACGTAACCGCCCGCTACCCGTCGCAGTTCGGTCCGGGGGTCCGGCGTGCTCGACGCGGCGGCCAACGCCTGCTGGAAGTCGGTCTGTTGGGCCAGTTCGACACTCGGGTTGTCGGGGTCCTGCGCGATCGCGGGCCGCAGCAGGGCGAGGCGGAAGAGCGGCTCCATGGTGAGACTCCTGTGGGGGCGACGGTACGGTCGGCATCCCCGTTCCGTGCCTCCCGCCCGTCACACTATGAGGCGAACTACCTTGATCAGAGCCGAAGTTCACTCTCGCGAGTGGTTCTCCCCACGAAGACGAGCGTTTCGCTTGGCAGGTCTGCATCAATCTGCTTGCGGGTCCTCGCTGTCATGGGAGAGCCCTCCCCGGGATCCGGTGGATCTGAGTGATCCTGCCGGAGCCCGGGGAGGGCGTCGATTACTCGCCGGATGAGGCCGGCTCGCTCGGCGAGGCTGCTCGCTCGGCGAGGCTGCTCGCTCGGCGAGGCTGCTCGCTCGGTGGGGCTGCTCGCTCGGCGAGGTCCCGCGTGGCTCAGATCGTCGCCGTGTCGATCACGAAGCGGTAGCGCACGTCCGAGGCGAGCACACGCTCGTACGCCTCGTTGATCTGGCTCGCCTCGATCAGCTCGATCTCGGCACCGAGGCCGTGCTCGGCGCAGAAGTCGAGCATCTCCTGGGTCTCGGCGATACCGCCGATCGCCGAACCGGCGAGAGTCTTGTTGCCGCCGATCAGGGAGAACAGGTTCAGGGCGACGGGCTCCTCGGGCGCGCCGACGTTCACCAGGGCGCCGCCGGTCTTCAGCAGGCTCAGGTACGCGCCGAAGTCCAGGGGCGCCGACACCGTGGAGACGATGATGTCGAAGGCGCCGGCCAGGTTCTCGAAGGTGGCCGGATCGCTGGTGGCGTAGTAGTGGTCGGCGCCCAGCTTCAGGCCGTCGTCCTTCTTGCGCAGCGACTGGGAGAGGACCGTGACCTCGGCACCGAGGGCGTGCGCGATCTTGACGGCCATGTGGCCGAGGCCGCCCAGGCCGATCACGGCGACCTTCTTGCCGGGGGCCGCTCCCCAGCGCTTGAGCGGGGAGTATGTGGTGATGCCGGCGCAGAGCAGCGGCGCGGCCACATCCAGAGACAGCCCGTCCGGGATGCGGACGGTGAAGTTCTCGTCGACGACGACCTTCTGCGAGTAGCCGCCGTAGGTGGGCTCGCCGTCGTGGCCGATGGCGTTGTACGTGCCGACATTCCCGCGCAGGCAGTGCTGCTCCTGCCCGGCCCGGCAGTTCTCGCACTCGCGGCAGGAGTCGACCATGCAGCCGACGCCGACCCGGTCGCCGGCCTTGAACTTCGTCACGCCGGAGCCGACCTCGGCGACAACACCGGCGATCTCGTGACCGGGCACCATCGGGAAGATGGCCTCACCCCAGCCCTCGCGTGCCTGGTGGATGTCGGAGTGGCAGATGCCGGCGAACTCGATGTCGATCAGAACGTCGAACTCACCGACCGTGCGGCGCTCAATAGTGGTGCGCTCCAGCGGTGCCTTGGCGCTGGGAGCGGCATATGCGGCAACAGTCGTGGTCATGGTTCGAGAGTGCCTCCTCGCAGCGCGTTCACCCAGGTCACCGCTTTGCGTACGTCCAGTGGTCCTACTACTGGCGGGGTCAGGCTCCTGGTCGTACGAAGGGGAATACTTGAGGACATGGACGACACCCCCTCCGCGAGCACACCCCCCTCCGCGGACGCACCCCTCTCCGCGGACGACGGACAGGCAGCCCGCCCCGACGTTCTCGACGGCCGGGCCGAGCTCAGCGAGTTCCTGCGCACCCGGCGGGCCCGGCTCAAGCCGGAGGACGTGGGAATCCCCTCGCACGGGCGGCACAGGCGGGTGCCGGGGCTGCGACGAGAGGAGCTGGCACAGCTGGCCGGAGTCTCGGTGGCGTACTACACACGCCTGGAGCAGGGCAATGGGCGCAATGTGTCGGCGGAGGTACTCGACTCGATCGCGCGCGCCCTGCGTCTGACCGACGCCGAGCATGCGCACCTCACCCATCTCGCCAAGCCGAAACAGCAGCGGAGGAAGTACCGGGCGCCCAAGCGACAGCTGGTGCGGGTGGCGCTGCGGCAGCTGCTGGAGTCGATGGAGGGCGTACCCGCGTATGTCGGCGGGGCGCGCTCGGAGATCCTTGCCTGGAACCACATGGCGGCGGCGCTGTTCGGCGACTGGGGCAAGCTGCCGCCGGAGGAGCGCAACTGGGCACGGCTGACCTTCCTCTCCCCCGACTACCGCGAGCTGTTCCTTGAGTGGGACTCCAAGGCGTCCGACATGGTCAGCTATCTGCGGCTGTACGCGGGCCAGCACCCCCAGGACCCGGAGCTGTCGGCGCTCGTGGGTGAGCTCTCCGTCAAGAGCGAGGAGTTCAGGCGGCTGTGGGCCACGCACGATGTGAAGGAGAAGGGTCACGGCGTGAAGCGGATGCGGCATCCGCTGGTCGGTGACCTCACTCTCGCGTACGAGACGATGCATCTCCCGGACGACCACGAACAGTACCTGTGCGTGTACCACGCGGAGCCGGGTTCCGCGTCGGCGGAGGCTCTGCGCATCCTCGCGAGCTGGAGCACGGACACGGTCAGGGCCGACAGCCGGACACCACACGCCTGAAGCCCCATCGCGGCCCGTAGCGCCTGATCCGTCAAGTTTCGGGTCCACCGCGACGGGGTTACGGTGGAGGCTGTACGTCATGTCGAACGTGAGGCGAGCCTCTCGTACCGCACCGGCTCCGCGTCTGACAGAGCGTCAGGAGAGTGCGATGAGCGAGCCCCCGATGCGCGAGCCCCAGGACCGGGAGACGCGGGACCACGCGCCACACGAGCGGGACCGGGACGTGCCCCTCTCGGCCATCACCTTGACCGTCAGCGGCCGTTCGTGGCACCTCGACGTGGATCCGCGTACGTCGCTGCTCGACGCGCTCCGCGAACATCTGCGTCTGGGCGGCACCAAGAAGGGCTGTGACCACGGCCAGTGCGGCGCCTGTACGGTGCTGATCAACGGGCGACGCGTCAACTCCTGTCTGACGCTCGCCGTGATGCACGAGGGCGACGAGATCGTGACGATCGAGGGCCTGGGGAATCCGGGCGAACTCAGCCCCATGCAGGCGGCCTTCATCGCGCGGGACGGCTTCCAGTGCGGCTACTGCACCCCGGGTCAGATCTGTTCGGCGGTCGGCATGCTCCGTGAGGTGGAGGCCGGCTGGCCCAGCCATGCCACCGCCGATGTCTCCTCCTCGCGGGTCGAGCTGACCGACGAGGAGATCCGCGAACGGATGAGCGGCAATATCTGCCGGTGCGCCGCCTACCCGAACATCGCCTCGGCCATCCGCGACGTCGCGCACGCGCGCGAGGTCGCGCACGCGCAGGGCGGCCGGGGATCCCCGCGCGGCCAGGGATCCCCGCGCGGCCGGGGAAAACCGCGGGGAGGCCCGCGATGAGGCCCTTCACCTACGAGCGTGTGACGGACGCGCGGGCCGCGGTGGCGGCGGTGTCCCGTCCCGGCGCGAAGTTCATCAGCGGTGGCACCAATCTGCTCGATCTGATGAAGCTGGAGATCGAGCGGCCTGACCATCTCGTGGACATCAGCCGGCTGCCCCTGGGGAGTGTCGAAGAACTGCCGGACGGAGGACTGTGGATCGGCGCGCAGGCCGCGAACTCCGATGTGGCCGCCGACCCCCGGGTACGGACCCGCTACCCGGTCCTGTCCCAGGCGCTGGTCGCCGGAGCCTCGGGCCAGTTGCGCAACAAGGCGTCCGTCGGCGGCAACCTCTTGCAGCGCACGCGCTGCCCGTACTTCTATTACGCGGACGCGGGCTGCAACAAGCGTGATCCCGGCTCCGGTTGCGGTGCGATCGGCGGCTTCAACCGTACGCACGCGATCCTCGGCGCCAGCGACGCCTGTATCGCGACCCACCCCTCGGACATGGCCGTGGCGATGACGGCGCTGGAAGCGCGGATCGAGCTCCTCGACGCCGACGGGTCGACGCGCGCTGTGGAGATCGGGGACTTCTACCGGCTGCCGGGAGACACCCCGCACAGGGAGACGGTCCTGCGGCCCGGCGAGTTGATCACGGGCGTCGAACTGCCCCCGCCCCCGCCGGGTGGGCAGCTCTACCGGAAGGTCCGGGACCGGGCGTCGTACGAGTTCGCGCTGGTTTCCGTGGCGGTGGTCGTCTCAACGGCGGGCGGCTCCACGGACGGTGACTTGTCGGACGAGGGAACGGCCACAGGCGCCGACCGGGGAACGGTCACAGGCGCCCGGGTGGCGTTCGGTGGCGTGGCGCACAAGCCCTGGCGGTCGGTCGAGGCGGAGGCGGCACTGCGGGACCGTCCCGCCACGATGGCGACCTACCGCGCCGCGGCCGAGGCGGCGATGCGGAACGCGGTGGGGCGGGGCGCCAACGACTTCAAGATCGAGCTGGCCCGACGCACGCTCTGCCGCACGCTGGACCGGGCGACCCGGGTGAGGTGGGGAGGCCATGGTGGAGAGAGCCATGGTGGATGACGCCGGGACGGAGAAGACCGGCGTGCGGGACGCCGCGCTGACCGGCCGGCCGCTCGATCGCGTCGACGGCCCGCTGAAGGTCACCGGCCGCGCCCCCTACGTATACGAGGAGTGGAACGCGCAGCGGCAACGGGGAGCCGGACCGACGCTCTACGGGTACATCGTCGGCGCGGCCATCGGCAAGGGCCGTATCACGCGCATCGACACCGCACGCGCCGAACGCCTCCCCGGTGTACGTATGGTGATGACCCATCACAACGCCCCGCCGCAAGGCACCTGGAACGACTCCACGTTCCTGGAGTTTCCACGCGCCTTTCCCGCCCTGACCGGCCCCGAGATCCACTTCCACGGTGAGCCCGTGGCGCTCGTCGTGGCGACCACCTTCGAGCAGGCCCGGGCGGCGGCCGGTCTTGTCGACGTCTCGTACGCCGTTGAGCGGGGACACTACGAGCTCGCCACACGACTGGAGCAGGCCCACCCGCCGCACAAGATGAAGATCGGCCTCGCGCCCGACACGGCGGTGGGGGATATCGAGCACGGGTTCGCCGCCGCCGAGGTCACGATCGATCAGCAGTACACGACGTCGTGCCAGTCCGCCCAGCCCATGGAGCCGCACGCGTGTCTCGTCGTGCCGCACGGCGAGGACCTGATCGTCCACACCAGTACCCAGATCGTCGATTCGGCGCGTACGTCCATCGCCACCACGCTCCTGATGGACGAAGCACGGATCCAGATCGCCTGCCCGTATGTCGGTGGGGGGTTTGGTTCCAAGCTGCGAGTCCACTACGAGACGATCCTGGCGGCGATCGCCGCCCGCGCGCTGGACCAGCCGGTCAAGATCGCGCTGACCCGGCAGCAGACCTTCCCCCTCGTCGGGGTGCGCCCCGCGTCGCACCAGCATGTCCGCCTCGGCTCGGGGCGGGACGGCCGACTGGTCGCGATCGCCCACGACATCACGATCCATACCAACCCCGACGTGGAGTACGCGGAGCAGATCGCCGCCACGACGCGCAGCCTCTACGCGGCCCCGAACCGGGCGACGAGCCACCGGCTGACATCGCTCGATCTGCCGCGCGGGGAGGACGTACGTGCCCCTGGTCACGGCCCGGGGCTGCTGGCCGTCGAGTCGGCGATGGACGAACTGGCGCATGAGCTGTCGATGGACCCGGTCGAGCTGCGTATCCGTAACGAGCCGGAGCTGGATCCCGAGCGGGGCGTGCCGTTCAGCGAACGCCATCTCGTGGACTGTCTGCGTGAGGGGGAGCGCCGCTTCGGCTGGAAGCACCGCGCGGCGAAGCCCGCGACTCTACGGGAGGGGCGGTGGCTGGTCGGCTACGGCGTCGCCGCCGCGATCCGTCCGCATCCGCAGGCGGCGACGAGGATTCGGGTCCGGGTGACGGCGGACGGCGGCGCTGTCGTCCGGTCGGACATGACAGACCTGGGCACGGGGACGTACACGGCCCTGACCCAGGTCGCCGCCGACGGGCTGGGCCTGCCGCCCGAACGGGTACGGGTGGAGCTGGGGCGTTCCGAGTTCCCTGTCAGCGGTGGGTCGGGGGGCTCGTGGGGCGCGGGCAATTCGAGCACCGCGGTCCACCACGCGTGCGCGGCCCTGCGCGAGAAGCTGCTGACCGCGGCGTGCGGCGACGAGCGTTCCCCGCTGTACGGCCGGGAGCCTTCGGCCGCGGTGTTCGCGGACGGCAGGGTGCGTATCGATGGTGTGTCGGAGGGGCTGGACGAGATCGTGGCGCGTGTCCGGCCGGGGGGCGGGGGCCCGGATCGTGGCACGGAGCCGGGTGTGGAGGCGGAGGGTGTGACGCCGCCCGCGCGGGAGGACCCGAACTACGCGGCCTACTCGATCAACACCTACGGAGCGCAGTTCGCGGAAGTCGGCGTCGACGCCGACACGGCCGAGATCCGGCTCCGGCGGATGCTGGGCGTCTTCTCGGTGGGCCGCGTCCTCAACGCCAAGACGGCACACTCGCAGCTCATGGGCGGGATGATCTGGGGGCTGGGGATGGCCCTGGAGGAAGCGGTGGTCGTGGACGTACGCTCCGGCGCGTTCGTCAACCGGGATCTCGCGCAGTACGTGGTGCCCGTCCACGCCGATGTCCCCGAGGTCGACGCCGTCATCCTCGAAGGCTCCGACGACAGGGCCAACCCCCTCGGCGCCAAGGGTGTCGGCGAACTGGGCATCTGCGGCGCGGGCGCGGCGGTCGCCAACGCGGTGTTCAACGCGACGGGTGTGCGCGTCCGGCACTTCCCCGTCACGCTGGAACAACTCCTGCCGAGCTTGCCGCCGCAGGACGGGTGAGCCGACGTCCGGCCGAGCCGACGCCCGGCTGAGTGATCAAGGCCGGCCGGTCAGGCCAGCGCCTTCTTCAGAGCGCTGATGGCGAGTTCACGGGCCACCTTGGTGGCGTGGCAGTCCCGGAGGCTGTCGAGCATCAGGAAGTCGTGGACCATGCCCTCCACGCGCACCGCCGTCACATCGACACCGGCCCCGCGGAGCTTCGCCGCGTAGGCCTCGCCCTCGTCGCGCAGGACATCCGCCTCATCGGTGATGACGAGGGCCGGAGGCAGGCCCTTGAGCTGACCGGCGCTCGCCCGCAGCGGGGAGGCGTAGGGCTCGGCCCGCTGTTTCGGGTCGGTCGTGTACTGGTCCCAGAACCAGATCATGCCGTCCCGCGTCAGGTAGTACCCGTCCGCGAACTGGAGGTACGAGGCCGTGTCGAAGGCGGCGTTGGTGACGGGGTACAGCAGCACCTGCGCCTTCACGCCCACGTCACCGCGTTCCTTGGCCATGAGGGCGAACACCGCGGCCATGTTGCCGCCCACCGAGTCACCGCTGACCGCGATACGGGAGGCGTCGAGACCATGCGCGGCACCGTGCTTCACGACCCACTCGCCGACGGCCCAGTTCTGCTCGATCTGCGTCGGGTATGTCGCCTCGGGTGCCCGGTCGTAGACGGGGAAGACCGCGGCGGCGTTCGCTCCGGTGGCGAGTTCCCGTACGAGACGGTCGTGGGTGTTCTCGTCGCCGAAAACCCAGCCCGCCCCATGGATGTAGAGGATGACGGGAAGATCGCCGACCGCGCCCTTGGGGCGGACGATCCGGGTGCGGACCCTGCCGTACTCGCCCGCGTCGACCGTCACCCACTCCTCGTCGATCTCCGGCTTGTCGACGCCTTTACCGGTCTGGAGCCCGGCGAGGATGTCCCTGCCCTGCGCCGGTGGGACCTCGTAGATCCTCGGATGCGGCGATGTAGCCTCGGTGAGCTCCTTCGCGGCGGGTTCGAGGACGGGGGCGGGCGGAGGGGGCAGCTCGGCCATGACGGTCTCCTGTGGGGTCGCGCGAACGGATGGTGAGGGAGCGCGGCTCACCGGCCGGCACCGCTGGGCGGGGCCCATGGCGCGAGGATCATGCGGCCGACGTCGGGAGTTCGCTCCTCTCGCCATGTTCCAGGGGGACACGCCCCACGCAACTCGAACGCGGGTCCCGAGGGCATCGTCCACGCCGAGGAAGCCGCTCTTCTCGTGGTCGGAGTCGACGTACGTATCGAGCGGTCGTGAAGCCGCCCGCCGTACCGGGGCTCGCCGACGGAGCCCCGGCACAGCGGTTTCGTCCAGATCGAACGGCTGGGTCGAACGGCTAGATACCGAACGGCGCGGCGTAGTGCACGGTTCCGCTGGGCAGCGGGTGGCCGGCGTCGAGGGCGAGGGCCATCATGGCCTCGTCCGGGACGTCGATGCTGAGTCCGATGCCGTACGTGGAAGCGCGAGTGAAGCCGAACCGCGGGTAGTACGTCGGGTGTCCGAGGACAGTGACGAAGTGTTCGCCCGACCGCTTGGCGGCCTCCAGTGAGGCGCGGATCGCCGCGGAGCCGGCGCCGGTCCGCTGGTACTCGGGCCGGACGGCGACAGGCCCCAGACACAGCGCCGGGGTGTCGTCGATGTGGCAGCGGGTCAGCAGCGCGTGGCCGATGAGCTTGCCGTCGGGGTCGGTGGCGACGATGGACAGGCCGTCGATCCACGAGGGGTCGGCGCGCAGGGCCTCGACGAGGTCGGCCTCCGACGGAGTGTCAAACGCGGCGAGGTTGATCTCGCGAAGGGTGGGGATGTCGGCGCTGGTCTCAGCACGCGTGATCCAGTTGATGCTCATGATGGATGGAGATCCGTTTCATGGTTGGTTCGTATGGGTGCTGCCCCGCGAGCTCACGCTCCCAGCGGGGCGAATCCGGATGAGGGTCAGGCCCGGGACGTGAGGACGGTCCGGGCGGAGCGCGTCGCGGCCTTGAGCGCGGTCATCAACCCCACCTCCCCACTTCCTCGATCTGGATCCGATACGAACGCCGAACAGCCTATCACCGGGCCGAATCGAGCCGACATCGGAGGGTTCGGGGAGAGCGGGGACATCAGGCAGGGGCGGGCCGCTGCCCGACTACTGTTGCTCCGCATGACTCTCACCGACATCGAGATCACCGCGGAACTGGTCCGAGATCTGCTGCGCGACCAGCACCCCGATCTGGCCGACCACCCTGTGCGGCTCGGCGCACGCGGCTGGGACAACCAGCTGTGGCGGCTCGGCGACGACCTCGCCGTCCGGTTGCCCTGGGCGACGGAGTCCGCGGACGCGCTACTGCGCAAGGAGCACGCCTGGCTGCCCGCCCTCGCCCCGCACCTTCCCTTGCCGGTCCCCGTCCCGCAGCGCCTCGGTGAGCCCTCCGAACGGTTTCCGCGCCCCTGGATCGTCACCACCTGGGTACCGGGCACCCCCGCCGACCGCGCTCCCGTCACACGCGCCGAGGAGGCGGCCGATGCCCTGGCCACCTTCCTCACGGCTCTTCATCGACCCGCCCCCGACGGGGCGCCCACCGGTCGCGGCCGCGGGGGGACGCTGGCCGACGGAGCCGAGCAGTTCGCCCAGCAGCTCGCCTCGGCCACCGAGTTGGGACTGATCCCCGACCCGAGCGCCGTCCGCGCGATCTGGGAGGACGCGACCGCCGCGCCCGACCGGGTGGGCCCGGCACTGTGGCTCCATGGCGATCTCCATCCGGCCAATATCCTCACCGCGGACGGCACCTTCTGCGGCGTGATCGACTTCGGCGATCTCTGCGCGGGCGATCCGGCCTACGATCTCGCCGCCGCGTGGATCCTGCTGCCGGACGGCGCCACCGACCACTTCCACGCCGCCTACCAGCCGGCCCCGGACGCCGCGGCCTTGCGTCGCGCCCGCGGCTGGGCCGTGCAGCGCGCCCTCGTCGGCATTCTCGTCGGAGATGCCGGCGTCCACGGCCGCCCCGGCGGCAAGCCCACCTGGGGCCCACCCGCGCACGCCGCACTGCGACGTCTCATCGCGACGGCCCGCTGAACGACCGGGCCGGACCCGACCTCCTATTCAGTACGCAGGGCCGTGGCGGTACGGGCCCTGGCGGCCCAGCCCGCGGGCAGGAGCGCACCCAGGGTGGCGATGAGCAGGCCGCCGAGTGTGAGCGAAAGCAGTTCGGCCCCGTGGTAGACGGCGATGACGGAACCGGGGAGGCGGAGCCCCACACTGTCGCCCATCGCGGGGAGGACCCAGCCGTGCAGGGCCACGCCGAGCGGCACGCCCAGAGCGCCCGCGGCCAGTCCCGTCACGACGACCGAGGTGAGGACCATCGCGTCGGTCTGCCGGGGGGTCATACCGAGCGCCTTGTGGACGCCGATCTCCCGGACGCGCTCGCGGGTGTCGAGCAGCACGCCGTTCAGCACACCGAGCGCGGCGACGCCGACGAGCATCAGCGTGAGGATCGCTGACAGCACGTTGAGTGTGACGACCATGTCGCCGCCGGCGTTGAGCCCGCCGGCCCGAGCGGTGGCCCCCAGCGGTGCCAGGTCCCTGTTCAGCGCGTCGACATAGCCGGTCACATCGGTGCCCGACGTGACCGCGACGTGATGGCTCGTTTCCGTCAGGTCAGGATGCGCGGCCGTGAGGGTCGAGGAGTCGGTGAAGACCTGCATGCCGCCGTTACGGGGGGTCGAGGACCTCACCGACGATCCGGACCGTGACCGGCTCGCCCAGGCCGTTCAGCGTGACGGTGTCGCCGACACGGGTGCCGGTGGCGGTCAGGTTGAAGAACTGGAAAACCATGCCGATCTTCGACCGTCGGTAGAGCGCCGATCCGGCTTCGCCCAGCTTGTCCACCCGTACCCCGTCCACGGTGACGGTCCCCGTGTCGGGCCTGTCCAGGCCCGCGATCAGATTGAGCAGTGTGGACTTGCCGCTGCCGGAAGGGCCGAGGATCGCGACGGCCTCGCCCGGCCGCACGGTCAGCGACGCCTCGTGCAGAGCGGGCGGGCCGTCGTCGTACCGGCGGCTCACCTCGCGCAGTTCGATCACCGGCAGGGTCATGAGGGCTCCTCGCATAGGGGCGGTTGGCTGCCTGAACGCTAGGAGCGGGCCCGGCCCGCACGCGTCGCCCGCCCGAACCCCTTGCGGTACCGCGTGGGGATGAGCCCCGGAAACGTCATCCCCGCGATGTACGCGGGTGATGTATCCGGCGCGGTGGGAATGGCCACCGGGACGGACTCCGCGGGTCCGCGCGGCGGCGACAATGAACCGGTGATGGACGTACGTACGACGCTGGAGCGGCTGCGGGAAGCCGCCCGCCGGGCGGTCCGCGACGCGGGGCTTCCGAGCGCTCCACCGCTGCGGCCCACCCGGCGCGCCTGGCGGTTCGACGTGCTGGTGGCACTGGCACTCGGCATCACCACCGTCTACTACGGCATCGACAACGCCGACAACGTCGTGGTGCGCGAGATCGCACCCGGCGTGGAGCACGTCGTGCCACGCCCGGCCGGCCCCGGCGGCCTGGCCTTCATGGTGACCCTCGCGGTCATCGCCTCGGGTGCCCTGGCGCTGCGCCGCCGCTACCCGCTCGCCGTGCTGTGCGTCGTGACGGCCGCGACACTGGCGACACCGCAGAGCGTCCTGCGGCTGACCTTCTACGCGTTCGTCATCACCGTCTACAGCGCCGCCGTGTACAGCCCGTACCGGGTGGCGACCCTGGTCGCGCTGCCGTTGTCGGTCGTCCTGGTCGGCACCTCGGGGAACTCGGTGACCCCGATCGTCCCCAACGAATACATCGCCCTGCTGATCCTGGTCCCGATGGCCGTGGCCGCTGTCGGGCTGCGTACGTGGAAACTCCGAACCGACGAGGGCCGCACCCGGCTCGCCGCCCTGGAACGCGAACAGACCGAGGCGCTGCGCCGGGCCGTCGAGCATGAGCGGGCCAGGATCGCCCGCGAACTGCACGACGTCGTCACGCACAACGTCAGCGTGATGATCATCCAGGCGGGCGCCGCCCGCAAGATCATGAAGACCTCCCCCGAGCAGGCCGGCGAGGCGCTGCTCGCCGTCGAGGCGGGCGGGCGGGCCGCCATGACCGAGTTGCGCCACGTCATGGGGCTGCTCACCATGTCCGACGAGGGCGAGGGGACGGACGGAAGCGCTGACCTGGCCGCCACGGAGGCGGAGTTGGCCCCGCAACCCGGCCTGGACCAGCTGGAGAAGCTGGTCGGGCGTGTCCGGGACACCGGACTGTCCGTCGACCTGACCGTGACCGGCCCGCCCCGCCCTCTCCCGCCCGGCCTCGAACTCGCCGCCTACCGCGTGGTCCAGGAAGCCCTGACCAACACCGTGAAGCACGCGTGCGGCGCCACCGCCGCCGTGACCGTCGACTACGGCCCGGAACGGCTCCGGGTGGAAGTCACCGACACCGGTGGACAACCGGGCGCGGGCGCGCCCACCGGAAACGGCCGGGGCCTGATCGGCCTGCGCGAGCGTCTCGCCGTCCACGACGGAACCCTGAACACCGCCCGGCGCGTGACCGGCGGCTACCGTGTGGAAGCGCTGATCCCCCTGGAGGCACCGTGACCGAGCCGCTGCGTGTGCTTCTCGCCGACGACCAGACACTGGTCCGTACCGGATTCCGGATGATCCTCAGCGCCGACGGCGTGGACGTCGTCGCCGAGGCGGCCAATGGGGCCGAAGCCGTCGAAGCGGTCCGCCGCAGCCGGCCCGACGTGGTCCTGATGGACGTCCGGATGCCCGAGATGGATGGTTTGGAGGCCACTCGCCGCATCCTCACCGGAGCCCCGGGCGAACCTCGCGTCATCATTCTGACGACGTTCGACCTCGACCGGTATGTCTACGCGGCGCTGTCCGCCGGAGCCAGCGGCTTCCTTCTCAAGGACGTCACCCCCGAGCATCTGACCGCGGCGGTCCGTACGGTGCGTACCGGCGACGCTCTCCTCGCACCCGCCATCACGCGCCGCATCGTGCAGCGGTTCACCCAGCGCGGCAGCGACACCGCGGCCCTCCACCGCAGCCTCGCCTCACTCACCCCGCGCGAACTGGAGGTCCTCGGCCTGCTGGCCCGAGGCTTGAGCAACGCCGAACTCGCCACCCGTCTCCACCTGGCCGAGGCGACCGTCAAGACGCACGTCGCCCGTATCCTCGCCAAACTCGGACTCCGTGATCGTGTCCAGGCCGTCATCGTCGCCTACGAGACAGGACTGGTCAGCGCCGGCGCACACGCGTCCGCCCAGCAGACCACCGAGCAGACGTAGGGCCTGTCCGGCCGAGACGAGTAGGTCCGAAGCCGAGGCGCGGGCGCTCACCCGCCGGACCGCGAGGTCTTCCAACGCGCCGCGCGGGCAGTCGAGTTCGGCGACATCCTCGGGCGACGGCGTCGTCACCGTCGTCCCGCGGTGCCACGCGCGGTGCTTCGCGTACGGGCCGTGGCCGACGTCCATCACGGCGGACGGTTCATCGTCGTCATCTCAGCGTGAGGATGTCAGCATGAGGACAATGCCAGTGCGTTCGGGTCCACATCCGCAGAAGGGCTGTGCCATGACCGTTCTCGACTCCCCCATCCCGCGGTTCCATCTGGCCATGCCGGTCGACGACCTGACCGCCGCGCGCCGCTTCTACGGCGGCGTACTGGGCCTGGAGCAGGGCCGCAGCACGGACACCTGGGTGGACTGGAATCTGCACGGCCACCAGGTGGTCACCCATCTCTCACCGAAGCGCGCCCAGCGCGTACACAACCCGGTCGACGGCCACGACGTCCCGGTGCCGCACTTCGGTCTGATCCTCACGATTCCCGCTTTCCAGCAACTGGCCGAGCGGTTGCGCGCGGCGGGCACGGAGTTCGTCATCGAGCCCTATGTCCGCTTCGAGGGCCTGCCGGGCGAGCAGTGGACGATGTTCCTCCTCGACCCGGCCGGCAACGCACTGGAGTTCAAGGCGTTCGCCGACGACTCCCAGGTCTTCGCCGCCTGATCCGGCGCTCCTCCGCTCGGCGCGCGCCGACTGCGTGCTTCGAGGTCGCCGAGGTCCGCGGCGCCCACGGCTAGGGCGTGTCGGGTGGCGAAGATCCGCGCCGGCGTCCTTCGCCGCGGACCTTTCCCCTGACGCTGTCGAACAGGTTCCCGGGGAAGCCGTGTTCCCGCATGATGTCCATGGCGACGTGCGACGGACAGCAACTGGCCGACGGCACCAGCCTCGTACCACCGCATACCGAGGGAGCGGGCACGACATCATGGGTGCGCTCAACGAACAGTCCGCCGTCCGCTCAATCACGCTGGGCGACGCCCGCCTCACCTACGTCGTCGACGGGGCCATGGGCATGCTGCCGGAGAGCTTCCTCCCCGCGGTACCCGCGGAATACTGGCAGGAGCATCCGGAAACGCTCGACGAGCACGGCTTCGTCGCCATGTCAGCGGGAGGACTGCTCGTGGAGCGCGACGGCCGCCGTCTGCTCATCGACGCCGGCCTCGGCCCGGTGTCCGGGCCGACCCGGGTCTCCGGTGAGCCTGTCGGACACACGAACTCCGGCGCGCTCCCGGAAACCCTTGCCGCGCTGGGTGTCGCCCCGCACGACATCGAGACCGTCGCCTTCACCCACCTGCACGTCGACCACACCGGTTGGGCCTTCACACCGCGGAAGTTCTTCCCCAATGCCCGGTATCTCGTCGCCGCCGAGGAGTGGGCTCCGCACGGCCGTGGCGAGACAGTTCCCGGTGCGCCGGCTCGGGAGACCATCGAGCCGATGAAGAACGCGCACGCCCTGATCTCACACGGGGAGGAGATCTTCACCGGCGTGCACGCCCTGGTGACGCCGGGGCATTCTCCCGGCCACACCTCGTATGTGATCACCGCTGGAGACGAGCGGGCCGTGGTCTTCGGCGATGTCTTCCACATCCCGGCGCAGATCGCGCATCCGCACTGGGGGTCGCGCCCCGACTCCGACGTCGCCGCGGTCATCACGGCGCGCGAGCGTATCGCCAGGGAACTCGCACAGCCAGGCACGACCGGCTTCGCCTTCCACTTCGGCGATCAGGCATTCGGACGTCTGAACGGCACGCGGTGGGAGCCCGTTGAGACAGAAACGGTCCTGCCCGCCCCCAGAGCGCTCGGATGAGGTTCGCCTGACGGACGGAGCCCGCCGCGAGCCCGGGAGGTCGTCCTAGCCGCCCGCGATCACGGCCTTGAGCTCGTCCAGCGATTCCCGCATCACCCGCGCCATCCCACGTTTCTCGGCCGCCAGGATCCAGCGTTCGAAGCCCACCTTGAAGACGGCGACCCCCGTCTCCGCGGTCAGGCTCGCGGCCGGCTCCGCGACGCCGCGTCGGCGCAGGGTGTCCGCGAGCGCGGCCGATATCGAGGCGAGCTTGATCAACTCGCGCTCCATGAGCTCCGCGTTCGCCACGATGACGGCCTGGCGCTTCCGCGCGAACTCACGCCGGTCGACGAACACCTCGGAGACGGCGTCAAGGCCCAGCGCCAGCGCGTCGATCGGCGCCGCGGACTCCGGAGCGTCGGCCACCGCCCGCACGAACAGCTCCTGCAACTCGCCGGAGCCGGCGAACAGCACCTCGCGCTTGTCCGCGTAGTGCCGGAAGAAGGTCCGCTCCGTGAGCCCCGCGCTTCTGGCGATCTCCGCCACGGTGGTCTGCTCGAAGCCACGCTCGGTGTAGAGCCCCAACGCCGCTTCCGCCAGGCGCCCCCGCGCGTTCGGCTCCCATCTACCCATACGGGGATCCTACGCGATGACAGCGGATGACATCAGGTGTACCGTCGATGACAGCGACTGACATCAACAGTTTGGGGCTCTTCCCATGCGTATCTTCATGACCGGCGCGTCCGGCTGGATCGGCTCCGCCGTCGTTCCGGAACTCATCGACGCGGGGCACCAGGTCGTCGGGCTCGCCCGCTCCGACGCCTCCGCCGCCGCGCTCACCGCGGCCAGGGCGGAGGTCGTCCGTGGCACCGTCGACGACCTCGGGGTCCTGCGGGAGGCGGCCGCCGCGTCGGACGGGGTGATCCACCTCGCCTTCAAGCACGACATCGCCTTCACCGGCGACTTCCGGGGCGCCGCCGAGGCCGACCGCCGCGCCGTCGACGCCTTCGGCGACGCGCTCGCCGGCACCGACCGCCCCCTCGTCGTCGCCTCCGGCACGGGCGGCGTCACGCCCGGACGTGTGGCGACCGAGCGGGACATGCCCACCCTCGACGGCTCGCCGATCTCGCTGCGAGCGGCCACCGCCCGGGCGGTGCTCGCACTCGCGCCGCGCGGCGTGCGCTCATCCGTGGTGCGACTGTCTCCGACCTGCCACGGCGAAGGAGACCAGGGCTTCATGGCGACCCTCGTCGCCATCGCCCGCGCCAAAGGCGTCTCCGGTTACCTCGGCGACGGCGCCAACCGCTGGCCGGCCGTCCACCGCCTCGACGCCGCACGGCTGTTCCGTCAGGCCGTCGAGAAGGCCCCCGCCGGATCGGTGCTGCACGGTGTCGCGGAGGAGGGCGTCGCGATCCGCGACATCGCCGAGGTGATCGGCCGCCACCTCGACGTACCGGTAACCTCCGTGGCCCCCCAGGCCGCGGCCGAGCACTTCACCTGGCTGAGCGCCTTCCTCGGCCATGACAGCCCGGCGTCCAGCAGCCTGACCCGCGAACTGCTGGACTGGCAGCCGACCCAGCCCGGCCTTCTCGAAGATCTCGACAAGGGCCATTACTTCGACGCCCCGGCCACCACCGGCTGACCCCCGCGGGAGTCACCGCGTGACGGAGACCCGCACCGGGTTGGAGGTCACCTGGACGCCGCCGATGACGGCGCGGGCCGTGATCGTCGCCGTACCGTCGCTCACCGCCCTGACCACACCCGCGCTGTCGACCGTGGCCACGTTCGAGTGGGAGCTCGAAAAACTGACGGCGACCGGCGCGGACGAGATGTTGTCCTCGTTGAGGGCCAGGCCGTCACCGGTGACCGTGACCTCGGAGGCGTCCATATCGGCCGTGTTGACCCGCTTGTTGAAGCCCTCGCCGTAGGTGTTGTTCGCCAGGGTGATGTCATCCGCGCCGTCGAAGGTGAACAGCGGGGACGTATGGCTCGCGGGCGGCGCGTCCGTGGTCACGGTCGTCGTGTCCCCCACGCGCAGGGCCCGCGAGGGTCCGGTGAGCCGTAGGTGGGCGTAGCGCTCGACGCGGTTGTCGCGGAAGGTCAGATCGCCGACGCCGCGGCCGGAGATGATGGTCCCGCCGGTGAGGTGGAAGTCGTTGTCCTCGATGAGGACGTTGCGGTGCACCGGCTGCCCTTCGACGAAGTCCTGGTTGGTGGGGTCGAAGAAGATGACCGGGCTCGCGGGGCGGTCGAAGACATTGCCGCGGATGATGACGTTCCGCACCGGGCCCGACTCGTACCAGGCGCGGGCGTCGGACGAGATATAGATGCTGGCCATGCTCATACCGTCGAAGCGGTTGTTCTCGATCAGTACCGGCCTGCGCGTCGTCACGAGGATTCCACGCGTCGGCACGGCCTGGAACGTATTGCCCCTGATCTCGACAGTGGGCGTGTACGTGGTGTTCTCGGCCACGTAGTCGCCCGGGGCCGCGAGTACCGCGGCGGGAAGCGCCCGGTCGAGGAGCACGCTCATTTCGCGCAGGTAGGTGGCCGGGTCCGCGCCGGCCGGGACACCGCTACCGGTCGGTCCGGTCACCGAGACCACCTTCGCCGTCGCGCCGGGGACGGCGAGCATGGTGCGCTTGTCGACGAGCTCGATCGTGTCGCCCGGGTGGAACTGGGGAAATCCGGACGTCTGGTCGTGCATGTAGCGCAGCCCCAGCGCTCTCGGCTCGGCGCTGGTCACCTGGAGGTAGGTGCCGTGGATGTTGATCGGGTCGTCCTGCGGGTTGTCGAAGAGGCTGTTGGTGACGCGTACCGTGCCCTTGATACCGGACATCTGGATGTGGTCGGCGAAACCCGAGGTGACACGGCCGCTGTCGCGGTCGGCCTTGAAGGTGACCGAGTCGATGCTGATGTCCTCGCTGAGCTGGCCCACGATGCCGAAGCCGTGCAGGTAGCCGAGCCGGAGGTGATCGGCCGTCACACGCGATGACTCCCAGAACAGGGCGCCCGGTGTGTCCCTGGTGTCCTCCCGCATCTGATAGACGTATCCGCGGTCGGTGGGGGCGGTGCCGTCGTTGTAGGTGAACCGCAGTCTGTCGCCGCCGAGGTCGGTGATCCGCGCGACGTTCCGGAAGACCGGATTGGCCGTGCGCCACGTCCTGTTGGTCGCGGGGTCGTGGACCTGGGAGTAGTTGAAGGAGTCCGTGCCGGTCCAGTACGGCTCTCCGGTGGCCGGACTCCGCTCGCCGTTCCAGCGCACCGAGGTGCCGTCCACGGCGTAGTCGTAGGTCGGGGGGATGTCGATGATCCGGTAGGCCTGCCCGGAGTCGACTCCCGTGTCGGCGACCGTGATGTCGACCGTTTTGGGGGCGACCCAGGTCTGCGAGAAGTTGGTGAAGCGTACGTTCCTTGAGCGGATCGCCGCGAAGACGGTCTGGAAGCCGTGGTTGACGATCCTCGACCCGCCGCCGTCGACGACGACGTCCCGCATGTCCTCGACGAGGATGCCGATGTTCTTCGTCTTGAACGCCTGATCGCTGCCGACCGTGTTGCTGACGTACAGCTCCCGCTTCGGCGTCCGCTCGGGCCAGATGTGGTACGTACCGGCCGGGAAGTGGATGGTGGTGGGACCGCCGACGGTCTTCGCGTGGGCGATCGCGGCGTTGACGGCAGCCGCGGAGTCGGCCTTGCCCGAAGGGTCCCCGCCGAAGTCGGTGACGTCGATGACCGTGCGGCCGGTGTTGTCCACGACGGCCGCGCGCTGAAGACCTCCGATGACAGGGGAGTTCTGCGGACGCGCGACGGACTGCGCGGTGACCGTTCCCATCGGGGCGCTGAACACCCCGACGATGAGGGTTGCGGCTGCGCAGACGGCTGCGCGGATGGCATTGCGCCCGCCGAAACCGGTGCGGGCCAAGCCCGGTCGCATAGGTCTCATGTTGTTCCTCCGGGGGTGTCCGGGGCCATTCATCCGAGGTCGTAGCTGGAAGGTAGGGCCATCACCAAAAAAGAACAAGAGGAACAACAGAAGTAAACATTCTCCGCCACGCTTGCCGGGCCGATGTATCGATGTACCGGTGTACCGGTGCTGTTCGGTGGGGCCGGGGTGGGGAGACCTCCCCTCCCCCGGCCCCTGGGAGTTCACCCGCTGATGGAGACCTCACCAACAGCCCAGAACCAGTTGTTGCCGCCGGTGTACCGGAAGTGGACGCGCGCACTGGTGGCGCCCGCCGGGACCCGGAGAGCGATCCTCTCGACGCGCGAGGCCGCGTCGGCGGCGTACGTCCGCACGGAGACGGGGGCGCCGCCGTCGTAGGACACGAGCACGTCGCCCTTCTGGGGCGCCTCGTGCCGGTAGAACGTCGTGTACGTGAGTGTGGCGGTGGCGCCGCCGGTGACCGGGTACGCCCCGCTGATCAGGGTGGAGTCGAAGGTGCCGGAGACCGCCTTGTCCGACCACTCGTCACCGTCGGCGACCGCGAAGACGTTCCGCCCCCGGATATGGCACTCGCGCTGCTGGTCGCGCTGTGCCGCGGTCCAGAACTCGTCGGTGGTGAAGGACCAGCCGCGCCACTCGGTCATCCCGCCCGTACCCATCCTGGAGTTGTCGATGGACCAGCCGCTGGGCGGCGTATGGGTGTAGCCGAGGACGCTCGCCCCGATGCCGGTCTCGTCCGTACGCGTGAGGAGCGAGCCCCGGAGCGCGTTGAAGTCGTCGGGCCCTGGCTGCTGGAGGGGCCGCCCGTCCAGATCCCAGGCCGGGTCGAGGGCGATACCGAGGTGGGCCAGCGCGCTGGCCGCGACGTCGGGCATCCGGATGTCATAGCGCGTGGAACCCGCGGTGACCGTCGGTCCGGTGGCGATCAGGAAGGTCTCGCGCTCGGGCCGGCTCGACCCGCCGTGGCCGCCCGCGTCGGTGTGTCCGTGATCCGTGGTGACCATGATCAGCCAGTCCTCGGAGCCGTACGTCGACCGGCCGTTGACCGCGGCCAGGATCTGGCCGATCTGGCTGTCCACGCCGTGAATGGCGTCCAGGTACTGCCGGCTGGCGGCACCGTGGGAATGACCCGCGTGGTCGACGTTGTCGAGTTGTACGAACACGGCGTCCGGATTCCCGGAGCCGAGCTCGGTGACGACGCGTGACGTCGTGCCCGTGTCGTACTCCGCGCCCGGGGTGGAGATCCGGGTGTCGACCTTCGACGAGAAGACGGTGTCGGTGAGCGGCGCCCAGGACGAGACGGCGCAGGTACGCAGGGCGGGCCGGGCGGTCTCGATCCGGGTGAGGAAGTCGGGGTACCGGGCGAACTGCTGCCCGGTGAAGTTGTTGTCCTTGACCTTGTGCTTGTCGGGCCAGACGCCGGTGATGATCGTGGACCAGCCGGGCCCGGACATCGTGGGAGCCATGGGGTTGGCGTAGAGGGCGCTCGGCGCGGTGAGACCGGTGGCCATGAGCCTGTCCAGGTTCGGTGCCTCGGCGTCCTTGACTCTGCTGAGCAGCGTGCCGTCGATGCCGATGACCAGGACCTTCGGGGTCCTGGCGGCAGCACGGGCGACCGCGGGGAGCGGCCCCGCGAGGGCGGCCAGGGTGGCGGCGCCGATCAGCACCGAGCGGCGGGAGACACCTGAGGTCCTGGGCGAGGTCACGGGCGAGGTCTTGGGTGAGGTCTTGGGTGAGGTCACGGGTTCCTCCGGGATGAGGAAAGGCGGGGGAAGAGCTCGGGGAAGAGCTCGCGGACGTACGTCCGCCGGGTGCCCGCGGCCGGGACCGAACCCGGGAAGGGCGCGTACTCACTTCCCGTGCCAGGTACCGACTTTGGGTCCAGACCCGTTATCTTTCCGTCACCCGTGGCCGAGTCGCCAGAGCACTCCGGTGAACTCCCGGCGGCTCCGGTGAACTCCCTTCGACCACAGGTGAATTCTCGGACCGAACCGTGAACTTCCGGTCTACGGCAGCCGGCCCCGGCACCGGGAGGCCGCTTGCCGGCCCGGTGCGAACCGCCGGCCCGGAAGGAGGGGCACATCAGCTCGCACCGTAGAAGCCCTCAGCAGGCGCAGTGGGCGGCGCCGACCGGCGTCGTCAACGGATCGGCCGCGCGCACCGGGCACATGCCCTGGGACGACCTGACGAACCGTCAGTCATCTCTCGGCCGCGGTGAGCGCGCCAAGGGCGCTGGCCTGAGTACGCCAGTCCGTCTGGTTCGGACTGCCGCCGGCCCACCGCACGCCGAGCGCGTTGAGCGAGTCACGGTCGGTGGCCCACAGTGAGTCCGCCTGGCGCTGGATATAGGAACGGTAGGTGGCGGAACCGGTCGCTTGCTGAAGGTCGTACAGGAAACGCGTGAAGATGCCCTTGAACTGCTTCTGATTGTCGTCACAGGCCGCCTGGCCGACATCGCAGGACTCGGTGAGCACCCCGTTCGTGGTCAGTCGCGGGCTGGACATCGCGGCATCGGCCAGAGCGCGGGCGACAGCCGAGAGCGAGCCGTCTCCGCTCACCTTCGACGCCTCAAGCAGGCCGCCGATGGCGAGCCCCTGGTTGTAACTCCACACCGTGCCGCCGTTGTTGAGGCAGGCGGAGTTCAGCCCGTCGTTCACCAGCCCCGAGGAATTGATCAGCCCGCTGGAACGGAACCACGCCGCGGCCGTCGTCGCCCGCTGCCCCCATACGGTGTCGCCGCTGACGCGCTGGTGCAGTGACGCGGTCAGCCACAGATACTGCCCGTTGGTCACCGCGTTCTTGTACGTACGCTCGCGGTCCCACCACACCCCGCCACCGCAGGTGCTGGTGTCCCAGTACTGGTGCACATAGCTGGTGATGGTCACCGCCTCGTTCAGGTAGCGGGGATCGTGGGTGTAGTCGTACGCGGCCAGCCAGGCCATCCCCCACCAGGCGGCGTCGTCGATGGCCCGGCTGATGAAGTGGCCCTCGATCGGGTCCGTGCCTCGCGCGCCGGCGGGGAAGGTTCCCTTGTTCTGGTCGAAGGTGCGCGCGATGACCCAGTCGTAGTCATGCGTTCCGGTGCGCCGGGCGAAGTCGATCAGAGATGTGAGGGTGGCGGCAGAGTTCCACCAACTGCTCTTCCACCAGCCCTCGTACGGGTCGTAGGACGACATCAGGGCGTCCGCCGCCGCACGGGACCTGGACGGCACCGGCCGCACCCACGCGGTGCAACTGCCCTCCTGATGAGTGGCCTCCCGGCCGCAGGCGCGCACGGCGCCGCCGTAGAGGAGACCTCGGGGGTCGCGGGTGGCGAACATCGAGGTATGGGACGCGGTCGCGCCGGCCGGCACGCTGGTACGGCCGAGCGAGGACCCGTCCGGCCAGCCGCCCCCGCCGTTCCAGGAGCGGTCCAGCCAAGTCTCGTCGCCGGGGCCGCCGCCTTCGATGCTGCCCCAGGCCATGGAGTTTTTCTGGTCGACATGCAGTCGGATGGTGCGGCCGTACAGGGAAGTGGGGGGTACGGGCTGGTCGTCACCCGCGGCCTGCCCCGTGTCGACGCCGTCGCAGAAGGTGTCGCACACGGTCGGGTAGGCCCAGCTCGTACAGGCGACAGCACTGGCGTCACCGCAGGCACGCACCAGGCCCCGCCGGTGATTCACCGGGTCGGTGATGTTGAACATCAGCGTTCTGGTACCGGTCCATGTGCTCGGGATACTCGCCTTGCCCAGCAGCGGTTCCCAGGTCACACCACCGTCCCAGGAACGGTCCAGCCACACCGAGTCACCGGTTGCCCCGTTGTCGATGCTCGCCCAGGCCATGTCGTCCACGTCCGACACATGCAGCTCAAGCCGACGGCCGTTGAGGTCCTTGTCCGGCGCGGGGAAGCTCTCCTGCCGGGCCAGCGAGGCATCCCGTGTGTCGCAGAACAGGGCACACACCGCGGTGGCGGCAGTGGAAGCGGTGGAAGCGGTGGCGGTCGCCGATACCGGGACCAGTACCGTGGCGGCGACGACGGTCGCCAGGAGGAGCCTGATCAGGCGTGCTCCCACGGCCGCACACCGCTCCACGCCGTGTCGCGACCGGCGGCCGACAACGTTGTCTCCGCGCATGTTCGGCATCGAAGTCGCCTCACTCTCGTGGCAGGGAACCCGATGAGCGGGCACGTGCGTCGATCACACGACGGCCTCGCCATGCCAACCAGGCCCCCTGGGCTGATTCGTACCTATTCGGGGAAGTGAACCGCCTTGACAGGTAACTGTCAATCGGCCGCGTGCCCTTGTCCCGAACGAAACGCAACGAGAGCAGCGGGCAGGGCCAACGGGCGAGGCCCTCCCCCGGGTCTGGGAGAGGGCCCCTTGTGCCACCGTCCGGGAGGACCCGGGCGGGGCGATGCTCCTTCGGGCTTACTTCTTCGGACCTACCGCCTAGAAGCCGCCGCTGCGGATCCGGTCACGGATCCAGACACCGGCCTCCTTGAGGACCGAGGTGCCGGTCCACTGGCCGCGTGCGCAGGTGCCGGTCTTGAAGACAGCGCCGGAGCGGTTGTCGTCCGAGTAGTTCCAGTTGGTCCAGCTGATCTTCTTCTGGGCCATCAGGTCGATGTAACGCTGCGACTGCGCGAAGTCGTTGGCGCCCTCACCCGCGTAGTTCTGGGTGCCGAACTCCGTGACGAACATGGGGATGCGGTCCGCTGCCCGGGAGAGCGTGTTCAGGTACTCCGTTTTGTGGGACGCGGCGTAGAAGTGGAACGTGTACATGATGTTCCCGGCGTTCACCGGGTTGTTGACCACCTCGGTCTCGTTGGCGCCGTCGGAGACACCGAGTGAGGACCAGGCGCGGGTGCCGACGAGGACGACGCCGTCGGGGTCCTGGGCCCGGACCACCGGGATGATGGTCTCGGCGTAGCTCTTGATCTGCTGCCAGGAGACGCCGTTCGGCTCATTGGCTATCTCCCACAGGACGTTGACCTTGTCCTTGTGACGGCGAGCCATCTCGGTGAAGAAGGTGCGGGCCCGGGCGGTGTTGGCGTTGGGGTCGCCCGGGGTGAGCTGGTGCCAGTCGACGATCACATACAGACCACGCGCGGTGGCCTGGTCGACGATCCGGCTCGCGAGGTCGGTGAACTTGGCCGGGTCGGTCTCGTAACCGCCCTCCTGCACATAGGTGGACACGCGGAGGATGTCGCCGTTCCAGTCGTTGGCGAGGGCGTCGAGCGAGCCATCGGTCACGCACTGCGCGTACCACTGGGTACCGTGGGTACTCATCCCGCGCAGTTGGATCGGGACGCCGGAGGCGTTACAGAGCTTGGTGCCGCAGACGCGGACCTTGCCGTTGATGCTGACCGGGGTGTCGGCCGCGCGGGCGGCCGGGGTGATGCGGTCCTGGCCGGGGGCCGGAGCGGAGGCACCGGCCTGGGCGGTGACACCGAGACCCAGGAACAGGGCTATGGCCAGGGTGAGGATCGCGGTGGGACGCAGTCTCTTGAGGAGCGTTGAGGGCATGGCTGACCCTTCATGAGGCGGACATGACAATCCGGCGGGGGGTCCATGGACGTGGCGTGCTCCACGGGGAGTGGTGATTGAAAGTTAGGTTTGTTTCCAGTTGGCCGTCAAGGGCTAGTTAGGTTTATTTCCAATTAGCCGTCGAGGGCCGGGGAGAGCCCGGGCGCGCGGCGGCGCCCGGAGCGAACTTCCGCTCCCGGCACCACCGTTGCCGCCATCACAGGCCGCGACCTGCGACGATCTCTCCCGCTTCACGGAGTCCCCGTCGGTCGCGCAGCCCTCCGCATCGCTCTCGCTCGGGCGGAACCGGGCGCCGATAGTCGTACGGCGTACGTCGATCACCCCTGGCCGGGCATGTCACGGCCATCGGCTACGACGCCGACCCTGCCTCGTCATCTTGGGGCTCCCTCGCCCCGGCACAGGGCGGGCAAGGAACTCCGGGTGACCCATTCTGGGCACGGACACGCACCTAAACTGGCCATCGTGAGCTACACCTTCGACATCGGGGACGACACGATCTGGGGCCCGGCCAATTCCGTCGCGCATATCTTCCTGGGAACGGTGAAGACGCTCTCGGAGGAATACCGTCTGCCGTCCGGAGTCGGAGACGACCTCATGGGAATGGTGGAGATCGATCCCGTGGAGTTCACCGCTTTCGTCCAGCGGGTTCTCGCCGAACGAGCACAGAGCCTGCACCTGTACAAAAGCATGATGCTGGACGGAATCCTGCCGCTCCTCATCGCCATGGCGGACCGGGGAAAGCTGGGACTCTGCGCCCGTTCGCCGGAGGAGAGTGTCTAACTCGAAGAGGTGAGGGCGCGGAAGCTGCCCATGCTCCAACCGTCGGACAGGCCCTAGCCACGGTCGGGGCCCTTGACGCAGAACAAAGGACAGGCCCGTCCTTCTTCAACCTTCCCGTCTCCTGGGTGCCGGTCAGTTCGTTCCCGCGGGGCAGCCGACGCGCTCGATACCGACGGCAAGGCACCGCGCGCCGGTCGGGACTCGCGCCCTCTGGTCGGGTTAGCCCCACCTCGTAGAGGGAGGCTGGCTCCAGAGACCGGCCGATCATCCCCGCGATAGCTTCCCGTTCTGGGGATTCCGGCCCCCGGCCCCGCGCAATGGCGCCGCCTCCTACCAACCGAAAGCCCTCCATGAACGGCCTCCTCCCCCTGTCCCGCTTGACCGCCGCGCCACGGAGGCAGATCGGTCTCCTGACCTCTCTGGCCGGAGCGCTCCTCGTCGCCTTCTTCCTCGCGCCCAACGCGCTGGCCCGGAGTTCCGTCAACACGGCGAACGTCAGCGATTCCTTCAGCCGGGGATTCATCGCCTACTGGGGTTCCGGCAGCCAGGACTTCCCCGCGCAGTTGGAAACCACAGTCGCCTTCTGGTTCCGCTTCCATCTCGTCAAGGCAGGCGTCTCCGCGCTGCTTCTCGCGGTGGCCGTGGCGCTCGGTGTCGTCCTCTGGCGGCGTTTCCGACAGCAGATCAGCGCGCAGGCCGGCCACGTCCACCTCGTACTGCCCGGGGCCCTCGTCGGGGTACTCGGGCTCTTCGCCCTTGTCGCGCTGGTGGCCAATCTGCAGGGCGCGGCGGCTCCGTTCGCCTCGCTGCTTCCCATGCTGACGAGCGAGGGTGCGGACGGCGAACTCACCGCGACCCTCACCCAGGTTCAACAGCAACTCGCCGTCCATCCCGGCGGTCAGCACTCCCCCGCCCTCACCCTCATGATCAGCGAATTCGCCACCTACCACGCCGTACTGGCCACAATGGCCGCCCTGGTCGCACTCGCTTTGGCCGGCGCGAGTGTCATGTTGTGGAGGCGGCTGAAGACATCGTCCGACATACGTTCAAGGCGCGCGATGAAGTTCGGCGGTACCGCCTCGGCGCTCCTGACAGCCGTTGTGCTCGTCATCGCCTTCGCGAACACCACGAGTGCGGCGGACTCGCCCCAGGCTCTCGCCAACTTCTTCGCCGGGGGGTGGTGAGACAGCCACCGCCCTTCCCGGCCCTTCTGTCTGCTGAGGACACCGGCGACCGGCTCGGGGCCCGGACCGGGAACTCGGAACAGCGGGACCGCATGTGAGACATCGTCAGGACGCCGCGCCGAAGACCTGGGAGGACCTGCCGTTGATGGTGGCGCCTGCTTGCTGGAGCCGCGCCATGCCGGCCAGATACGGGTGGGGGAACGCGCTTGCGGGGGTGGTCAGCTGGTCGAGGGCTGTGAGCTCGTCGGGCGTGAACGTGACGGAGAGGGCCGCCAGGGCACTGTCGAGGTGGGCGACGCCGCGGGTGCCGATGATGGGCGAGGTGACCAGCGGCTGCTGAAGCACCCAGGCGAGTGCGACCGAAGGGACGGTGCTGTCCTGCCGCCGCGCGATATCGCCGAGAGTGTCCAGCACCTCGAAGGCGCGTTCCGACAGGTGTGTTCGGGTCGCCGGTGTGCCCGCCCGTGCCACACCCTCGGAGGTACGGTCGGCGCGGGTGTAGCGGCCGGACAGTACGCCCCCGGCGTGCCAGGGAAGACCGTGCCTGTGCACTTCAGTACCAGGCACACCCAGGCACGTCTCGTAGCGGCGGCGCGCCGGGCGAACCGCGCCCGCCGCGCAGCGCTCGCCCCCCCATCGAGCCCGAATGCGGGCATCCGTCCTGGACGAACGGGGCGGCGGGTCAGCTCTACTGGGAAGCGTCCGGCAGGCCGATGGAGAGAACCTTCCGCAGTTCGCTCCTGCCACTCACACCGGTCTTGCGGTAGACCCGGTGCAGATGGTTGTCAACGGTGCGTACGGTGATGCCGAGTTGCCCGGCGATATGTTGGCTGCTCTGGCCCATGGCGGCGAGGCGTGCGATGTCGCGTTCGCGATCGGTCAGCTCGGGGGTCCAGCAGGCGAGGACGGCCGGTGTGGTGACCCCCTCGCAGCGCTGTGCGAGTTGATGGCAGCGGTCGGCGACCTGTTGGGCGTGTGTCCCATCGGAATCGCGCGACCACAGGAGCGCCGCGTGGGCTGCCGCCTCCGCGGCGTGCAGGTACATACCGGCGGACTCGAACGCGGTACAGACCCGCTCCACACCGGAGGCGTCCCGGGCGGCGAACGCGGCGGCGTGTTCGGCGTAGATCCCTATATGCGGGGCGTCCGAGGCCGCGGCCAGCTCGGCCAGTCGGCCGGATACGGCCGCCGGCCGGCCCAGGCGTATCGGCAGGTGCAACAACTCCGCCTCCCAGAGCGGGGCTTGCTGCTTCCTGGCGTCGCCCGCCGCGCGTATCGCCTGACGCGCGGCGTCACGGCCCCGGCCCTGGGCCGCCAGGATCCACGGCTGGGCCATCTGGAAGGCCGGGATGTGGAGTACGCGGTAGGACTCCACGCGGGCCAGATGCGCCTGGTCGAGTAACGCCTTCGCCTTGTCGGCGTTGCCCATCAGCGCCTCGACGGTGGCCCATTCGCCGAGGATCAACGCCTGCTGACCCCAGGTGCTGTCGTCGCGCAGTGTGGAAACGGCTTCCCTCATACATCGTTGAGCGGATCTCAGACGCCCCTGGCGGGCGGCGACCCTGCCCAGAAAGAACTGCCAGGAACCCAGGTGACCGATCCAACCGGAGTCCTGTGCCTGCCGGCACTGGTCGACGGCGGTCGCCTCGGCTTCGCCCAACCGCCCCGAGAATGCCTGGATGATGCACAGCCAGCCCGTCAGGCCGACGCGCACCATCGGTATGTCGTCATCGCCGGAGGTTCCCGATAACGCGGATTCGGCCAACTGCCGTGCTGCGACGGTCTGTCCGTGACAGAAGTAGTAGACGCACTCGGCGTACCGTAATCGGAGCGCTGCCCGGGGGCTCGACGGTGTGTACCCCCGGGCGCGGGTGACTGCCCGCGCGTACGCCGGCCAGTCGGCGTGCACCGCGAGCAGGATGGCCTGCAGCGCGGCCAGCTCCGCTCGTGCGGCGTCATCGGTCATCGCCTGTTCGGTACGGCGCAGCAGTTCCAGTGCGTCAGCGGGCCGGTCGAGCGAGAGGTACATGTTGGCGGCGCGCAGTTGCACCGACTGCAGATGGCCGCGGCTGGACCTGACGGTCTCCGGCAGGTCGCTGTGGACCTGCTCCGCTCGCACACCGTGCCCGGCGTAGCCGAGCGTGACGGCCAGTGTTCGCCGGGCCGGGGCTCCACCACCGGCGTCGCAGGCTGCCTGCGCCAATCTCGCCGCCAGGGTGAAGTCCATCGTCAGGATGGCATGATCGGCCGCGGAGACGAGCAACCGCGGATCGCTGAGATCACCGGCTTCCAGAAGCCAGCCGCCGACGCGGGCGATGTCCTCGCGCCGCCGCAGGCCCGTCCGCCGGACCGCCGCGGCCAGCTCCTTGCAGTACTGCCGGCGCCGGTGTGCGGGCGTTTGCCCGCGCAGGACCTCACCGTAGAGGGGATGAGCCAGCCGGAGGTGTATGCGCCGACCGTCCCCCTCACTGACGATGAGCTTACGGCGGTCGAGTTCCTCCATCACGGCCGCACTGGTGAGATCTTCGAGGACCGGCACGCCCAGCGGTTCCCCGAAGGCGAGTAATCCGGCGGCCCGTTGCACCTCCGCGGAGAGCTGTCCGATGCGCTGACTCACCAGATCGACCAGTTGTGTACTGAGTTGGAACGGTCCTTGCCAGCACCAGACCTCCTCGACCAACGCCAGTGCCCCGAAGGCGAGTCCGGCGTCGACGAGTTGCTGCAACCAGAGCACATTGCCGCTGCTGCACTCCCAGAGCCGACGCACGGTCGTGGTCTGCACCTGACCACGCAGCGTCCTCTCCAGCAGGTGTCGGACGGAATCGGGCTCCAATGGCCGCAGGTCGATTCTGACGGCGTAGTCACCCCGCACCAAAGCCTCGATCGCGTCGGGCATCGCCACACCGGAGCGTGCGGTGAGCACGATCCGCGTACCGCCGCGTACGGCCAGATGCAGCAGCAGCGCGGCCGAGCCCTCGTCGAGCAGATGCGCGTCGTCGACCAGCAGGATTCGCTGTCCACCAGCCGTGTCTGCAAGCAGCGCGTCGGCGAGGACCCGCAGCAGGTTGGGGCGCCCGTTGGCGCTGGGCCATGTCGCGGGAAGCAGATGTGCCAGGGCCCCGAACGGGATCTGTGCGGTGCTCTCGGAAGCCGATGCCGCCAGTGCCTGCCCCTGAGAGGCGTCGGTCCTGGACAGCAGTTCGCGCGCCAGCCGCGTCTTGCCCACACCTGCCGCACCCGTGATCAGCAGGCAGGGCCGGTCGGAGTGCTCCAGCTGCGAAAGCAACTCGCTCAATACCGCGTCTCGACCTGTCAGCGGCCAGGAGCGAGGAGATGAACCGGCCTGATGTCCCACATACTCCGATGATGCCGGACGGTCATTTCGGCCATTCATCGACAGCCCCTCCGCACGGATCGGCCCCGCACACCAGGTCCGCATCATACGGAGGGGCAGAAGGTCTGAGTACCCGGCTACTCACGACATGACTCTGTCTCAACGGCAGGTTTCACAAGTCCTCGCGCGGCACCCGAGGTTCGAATCCGGCTCGAATTCCAGGCACAGCACGCACCGACAGCATGTCGGTCCGCCGCGCTTCGCCGGACACACGGCCCCGACGATCGAGGATGCCCGACTGCGTTCATTCATCCGCACTCGGACTCGGTGGCAGCGTCCTCTCGGCACCGGGTGCCTCGGCGTCCGGCCCGGCGGGGGCCGGGGGAAGGTCTCTGGATCGTCGGCGGAGAACGTCACGAGCGGCGCGGACGCCACGCGCTGGGGCAGATCCGAGCCCTTCCCCCCGACTCGTCCGGCACACACTCCTCAGTGGCCCGTGTGGTTCCCCGCCCACACCGTGGGGGTTCGGCCCGACCACGGGCTTGCCTGTTCGAGCTGTCCGGCGAGGCGGAAGAGCCGGCCTTCGAGCCCGTATCCAGCAGCGAACTGCATACCGATCGGGAGTCCCGTACCGGCGTCGGCTGTCAGGGGCACGGACATGGCGGGTGTGCCCGCCACATTGAACGCCGCGGTGAACGGCGAGCGGTCGAAGAGGCGGCCGATCCAGCCGAGGCCGTCGAGTGCCTCCGCGCCCTCGGCATAGGTGCCCAGGGGCACGGGAAGCTCCGGCACGGTCGGGGTGAGCAGCATGTCGTGAGTGTCGAAGTACCGCGCCAGGCTTCGAGCGACCCGGTTCCGGATCGCGAGAGCGGTGACGAACTGGGCGCCGCTGACCCGCTGCCCGTAGTGGTAGGCGGCAAGGCTCACCGGCTCAAGGGTCGAGGAGTCGATGGGCCTGTCGAAGGCGGCGGCCAGCCCGTCGATCGAGGCCGTGAGATTCGCCGTCCACAGACGGGCGTTGGCCAGGACGAACTCGTCCCAGTCGACCCCGAGGTCCACCGTGACCTCCGCCACCCGGTGACCGAGGGATTCGAGCAGACGCACGGTACGAGCAAGAGCGTCGGCCACTGGTGTGGCGGTGCGGCGTCCGCCCCATGCCCGAGTGAGGACACCGATCCGCAACGAGCCGGGGTGGCGGGTGACTTCCTCCGCGTACGGCCGGGACGGCTGCTGGGCGAAGTAGGGATCACCCGGTTCCGGGCCACGGATCTGGTCGAGCAGTACCGCGCTGTCGCGCACGGTGCGGCTGACGCTGCCCTGCACCGCCAGGCCGTTGAAGACTTCGTCGACGCCGGGGCCCATGGAGACCCGGCCACGGGTGGGTTTCAACCCGAAGAGGCCGTTGTAGGAGGCGGGGATACGGAGCGATCCTGCGGCGTCGGTGCCGTGTGCGATCGGGACCACCCCGGCGGCGACGGCCGCACCGGCGCCCCCGCTGGATCCGCCCGCGCTCCGCTCCACGTTCCACGGGTTGCGGGTCGCGCCGTACAGCACTGGTTCCGTTGTGATGCTGTACGCCATCTCCGGACTCGCGGTACGCCCGAACGTCACAAGGCCGGCGCGACGGAAGCGCAGCATCAGGGAGGAGTCGGCCCCGGCCACATTGCCGGCCGCGAGACGGCTCCCCAGCTCCGCTCGCCTCCCCGCCATGGCGACTCCGATGTCCTTGATCAGGAAAGGGACCCCGGCCAGCGGTGTGCTGCCTGGGCTGGGCTCGTCGTCGGCCGGCCATGTCTCCACGATGGCGTTGATCCGCGGATTGACCGCCCGCGCGGCCTCGCGTGCGGCTGCTTCCAGTTCGGCGGGTGCCACCTCGCCTTTGGCCACCAGCTCCGCGAGCCCGACCGCGTCGAAGCTCACGTACTCGGAAACTCTCACAGTCACTCCCAGGAGAAATCACGGTATCGATACCGTTGAGTACCTGATGATACCCATCGGTATCGCATGGAACGGACTGGTACCGTAGCAGGAGTCGTGGGCCCCACAACCGACCGGACGTCACGGAGTAGTCATGGCATCGACCGTCAGAAGGCCGAGCAGGGTGGCGAAACTGCCGCCTCGTGAGCGCATCCTCGACGCGGCGGAAGAGCTCTTCCAGAGCGAGGGGATCCAACGGGTGGGTGTCCAGGCGATCGCCGAGCGGGCGGAGACCACCAAAATGGCGATCTACCGGCACTTCGAGACCAAGGACGCGCTGGTCGCGGAGTGGCTGCGGATCGTCGCCGCGGACTACCAGGCGGCCTTCGACCGGGTCGAGGCCGAATATCCCGGCCGGCCCAGGGAGCAGATCCTGGCCATGGCCCGCTTCATCGCCGAGGGGTTGCCCGCGATCTCGCACCGGGGCTGCCCGTTCATCAACTCCATCGCCGAGCTGCCCGACCGCTCCCATCCCGCACGGCAGGTGATCGAGAAGCACAAGGCGCTCCAGACCCGCAGACTGGTCGGCATGTGCGCCGAGGCCGGGCTGCCCGACCCCGCGCAGGCCGCGGCCGAGATCACCTTCGTACTCGAAGGCGCACAGGTCAGCACGCAGAACGGAAGCATCGATCGGGCGGGGGACCGACTGATGAGGATCGTGGCGGGGATCGTGGATCAGCACCGCTCCGACCTCGGCGCGTCCCGGGCGAGCACCGACTGACCGCCAAGTGGCCGCCGGGGGCCGCACCTTCGGCTCGGCCGTGGTGACCGGCGGCGGGAGGCCGCCGGGCAGGTATCGAGGGTGAGCGAAGTAGCCTCGTGCCTATGGGTGTGTTCCTACCGTTGCTGATCTTGGTCGGGGCCCTGGCGGCAGTCATGGGCTTCTTCGCGTGGCTGGCCTCACGTATCCGTCGCCGGGGCCTCGCGGGCGCGGCCATGAGCGCGGCCTTGGCCTCCTACGAGGAAGCTTTCCGTATCACGGCTCATGAGTCGTACGTGGAGATCCGCGCTCAGGCGGAACGCAAGGCCCCGGTCCTGTCGCCCGACGATCACTGGCGGCGAGGTCCCGGCGAAGCCGGTCGTACGGGTACGGAGGATCGCCGCCCGCTCCCGTCGCGTCCTCGGCGGTGGCGAAGGGGTCCTGGTCGCTGGTTCGACCGGCTGAGGCGCGGTCGCTGACCAGCGGACACCGTGTTGTGTTGTGTTGTGGAGTACGGGAGTAGTCGTCCGGCCGTGCCGGAGCCCACTGGCCGCCCACCGACCATCGGTCGGGTCCCTCGCACATCGATCGAGCGTGTCGATCAATGCACTACGATGAGTCACCCCGCATCCGAGGAACCGGAAGGTTGGTGGGAGTCAGCGTGAGCAAGCCACGGGGGAACGGTCGCACGGGCTCGGATTCCGGGCAGAGCGTCTGGCTGCGCCGGCCGCCCGCACCCCGCCAGGAGCCGCCGCTGACCAGGGAGCGCATCACCGAGGCGGCGATCGCCCTGCTGGATGATGAGGGCATGGAGCGGCTGACCATGCGTCATCTCGCGGAGCGTATCGGCGTCGGCGCCACAACGCTGTACTGGCACATCGACACCAAAGACGATGTCATCGACCTCGCGACCGACGCGATCTTCGCCGAGGCCCAGCTCCCCGGCGGGCATGACGGCGACTGGCAGGAGAGCGTCGTGGATCTCCTCTCCAGATACCGGGCCATGCTCCTGCGGCACCCGTGGTGCGCGGCGCTCCCCATGCCTCAGCGGCCGTCGATCGGGCCGAACTTCCTCGCGTGGCTTGAGTCCCTCCAGGCAACGCTGTCACGGGCGGGTTTCACGGCACGGCAAACGCAGGCCGCCTGCTGGCTTCTGTACAACCACGTCCTGGGGTCGGCCGCGAGCCAGTCCAGCCTCGACTGGTCCAGGGCCGAACGCACCGCGGCGCAGGAGCAGTTGCGGGGGCAGCGGGACAAGTACCCGACGCTCGTGGAGTACGAGTACATGCTCGACGAGGACTGGGAGGACAACTTCCGCGCGGGCGTGCGCTTCGTTCTCGACGGCCTGGAGTCCCAGCTCGCCACCACCGGCTGACAGCCCTTCCCTGCCCGGCAGATGACCGGAGACCGGCGGCGCCTCCGTCCCCGTCACCCTTGACCACCCGGGCCGGTCGGGCCGGTCGGGCGTCGTGGTCCGGGCGGCTCACTTCTTGCCGATGTGCAGCGCTTCCTTCTTGAAGACCTCGAAGTAGCCGGGAACGCCCTGGGTGGTGATGACCTCGACACGGGAGCCGACGTGGAGGCCGTCGACCGCCTCACGCACCAGTACGTCCGCGAGGTCCTTGCGCGAGGTGAACCAACCGGGGTGACGGGCCTCGCTGACGATGTAGTCGGTGGTGGTCGTGGCGTCGAAGAGACCGGCGGGGCGGATGACCGTCCACTCCAGCCCGCTGGCGCTCACGATGTCCTCCATGCGGCTCGTGTCCTCATAGAGGGGACGGCCCATGGCGAGCAGGATCGGCACGATCACCTTGCGGAAGACGAACTTCTCGCCGGGTGCGTCCTTGTAGTTGGCCCCGATCGAGCTGACGCAGACCAGGCGCCTGATGCCCTGGTCGTGCATCGCCTTGATGACGTTCGCGGTGCCCTCCGAATAGACGGTCACCGGCTCCTTTGTGTACGGGATGCCGACGGTCGAGATGACCGCGTCATGACCGGCGACCGCGCGCCGCACCTCGTCGGGGTTCAGGATGTCGGCCCTGACCACGCTTAATCGAGCGCCGGTCAGCGGGAAGGCGTCCGGCCTGCGGGTCACGGCGGTGACCTCGTGCCCCTCGGCGAGTGCCTGTTCGGTGGTGAGCCGGCCCGTCGGGCCGTTCGCGCCGAAGATGACCAGTTTCACGTGTTCCTCCTGTGCGGGGTGACGTGGTGCGGCCGCGGGCGTATGACCGCGAGAGACGGCTCCACGGCGAACGCCGATCGGGTACTCGAACGTTGTTCCATGGCCAGATCAACGTACCACCCTCAGATGGAGGATCGAGTGGTGGACCTACCGCCGACATGCGGACCACTCGCGGCCCAACGGGCCGCCGAGAGCGCCGCGTTCCCGCATCAGTGACTCGCCGTCAGCCCGCCGAGTCTCGTGCGGCGAGCGCCACGCGCCCCGGGCGAACAAGGCGACAGCCTCATCAACCGGCGCGTTGTGTCCGTGGACGACGATGCTGTCGAGGCCGAGCACGGCCGGACAGGCCTTAGCAGGACTCTTCCAGGTAAGCCCGCGTCAGCGCACCGGCGCGCGTGAACCAGTCGGCCAGTACGGCGATCTCGTCGGCCGTGTAGTCCGCGAGGAGCTCTGCGAGGAGCGCGTAGTACGGGCCGTAGACGGCCCGTACACGCTCGGCGGCGGCCGGGACCGCGGTGATGCGAACCCGGCGCCGGTCGGTCGGGTCCGGTTGGCGGGTCACCAATCCGCCGCGCTCCAAGCGGTTGACGATGCCGGTCACCGCCCCCGTCGTGACGTGCGCACGCCCGGCCAGATCGCCGGCCGTGACCGGGGAGTCCCCGGCCTCCAGAACGTACGCGAAGCAGATGAGGTCCGTAACGCTCAGCCCCAGGTTCCGGGCGAACTCCTGCTGGCCGACGATTCTCGACGCGACGAGGTCGTCCATCGCACTGCTCACGTCTGACACGGAGGCGGCGGGACGGGGCTTGCCCTCCATTGAATTCCCTTAGAACATAAGATAAATTCCTCACTTGCTAAGACATCATAGACCCTGCTCCGGGCCGTGCCGCGGCTTGGCGGGCGCGAGGAGGCAGGCACATGAGCGGACATCAGTACGACGAGGGCCACACCATCGCGGGATGGACTGGTTGCGCCATAGCCACAGCCGGGGCCGCGGTCGCCGGCGTGGGCATCGTCGGTTGGCGCCCGGGGATCTGGCTGGGGGCGGTCATCATGGCGTTGGCGGCTCTGGTTGCATGGGGCCTGCACCTCGCGGGTTGGGGCAAGCCGCCCGGCGTACGGGCCGCCGACCAGTGGGGTTTGAGGGTGCGGGACCGCTCCGCACGCGAGGGGCACGTCGGCTGCCTCTGGTGCCGGCTGGCCGGTCGGCGCGGCGTTCCGGTACACGCGGTCGCCGTACCCAAGCCCGCCGTTCCCACCCCTCGTGCGGATTCTCAGGCTGACCTGTTGTCCTGATTCCGGTGTCGAAGGGCAGGACTGTCGGGGGGGCAGGACTGTCGGGGGGCAGGACTGTCGGGGGGCAGGACTGTATGTACCGGAGAGCTCAACCCTGTTGGCCTTCACGAAACCGGCTGCGCGTACTCGTTCGCGAGGCTCTCCCCGCTCCCGGAGCAGTCGCCCCGGAGTAGCCGCCCCCGGTGTAGCCGCCTCTGGAGCAGCCGCCCCCGGACGGACAGCAGTTCCGCTGCCCGTCCGGAGCGGCCGTGCCACCGCGGCTCAGTTGCCGCCGTCGAGGACCTCGCGCAGCCTGTGCGCGAAGGCCTCGGGCTGTCCGGCATAGCCGAACTCGCCATCGAGGAAGCCGCCGTGGTGGCTCGGGAACACCGTCGCCCGCTGACCGAGCAATTGGGCTGTCGCCACCGAGGTGCGTCCGGTGAACGTGTCTCCGGTCTCCTCGCCCACCGCGATCACGACCCGAGTCGGCGCCGCGTTCAGCGCGTCGGCATCGGGCCGGTAGCCGCTGACCGCCCAGGACCGGTCGGACAGCAGCGGATCCTCACGGGAGCCGTCATCCTCGGTCGGCATGCCGAACGCGGCGGGATCCGGCGCGGGCTGGGCGAGGTACTCGTCGGTGAACTCGCCCTGCCACGAGGTCATCACGATGAAGGCCGCCATCCCGGCGCCCCACCCTTTCGCCTCGTACGCGTCCCGGACACCGGCCCGGGCGCGCTCGGCCGCCCCGGCGTCGGGGAGCAGCGGAATGAGCGGCGGCTCGTGCGCCACCAGGGTGGTCACACTCTCGGGGAACGCCGCCACGAGGGCGAGCGCGGTCACCGCACCGCCGCTGCTCGCGAACATCTCGACCGGTCCCACACCGAGCGCCTCGATGATGGCGCGCACATCGGCGGCCTGGATCCCGGGCGCGTGGTCGACCCGGCCGTCCTTGCGGGTGCTGCGGCCGAGGCCGCGCGGGTCGTAGGTGACGACGGTGCGCTCGGGGAAGTACGACGTCAGCGCACCGAAGCCGCTGGCGTCCATGGGCTGGCCGATCATGAGCAGCGGCGGACGTCCGTCGGTGGTCGGCAGCGGGCCATGGACGTCGTAGGCGAGATCGACCTCGGGGGTCCTGAGTATCTGAGTAGTCATAACCGTGTAGACGCTTTCCGCATCGAGAACTCATCGGTCCCCGTCCCCGGACGTCACGCTGTGGACCGACGGTGGAGGCAAGGTCCACCGGGCCCCGCGTCCAGTGGTGGGCGCGGCCACGGTGGCCACCTGGTCCGCGGCCACCAGCACCGTTACCCATCAGGCCCTGGTGATGTTCCTGCCCGGCATCGGTTCCGCGAGTGCCGTCCGCCATTCCGGCGCGCCGAAGGTGTCCGCGAAGTACTGCGTTTCGTGCGCCACATGCCCGTCGGCGAATTCCATGATGCTCACCGAGTAGGTGGGCACCCCGTCGTACGTGATGACACACTCGCTCACCCACAGATCCCCGCCGCCGACAATTCGGTGGACGGTGAAGTGCCGGCTGGCCGGGTGCCCCCCGCGTTGCGCCGAAATCGTGTCCCGGCCCCGGAATCGTTCACCTGACTGGGGATAGTCGAGAATCGCGTCCACGGCGTAGATGGCGTGTTCGGCTTCGGTATCCCCACGTTCCGATGCCTGCCAGTGTTCCTCGATCGCGGCCCTGGTCCGGTTATCAGGGGTCCGGTTGTCAGGATCCATCGCGTTGTCCCTTCAGCAAGCGGCCGGAGCGATCTGAGGACCTGGGAACGCTTCGCGGCTTCATACCAGGACGCCGGGCCGTTGAACGTAGCGAGCGACGGTGACAGCGTAGACGCCCGACGCGGCGATTCGGCTTCACGACAGCTGCGGATCAGGGTCCCGTGACCGCCCGTGAATGGCAGGCCGGTCGTCGACCGGGTCGTCCGCATGCGCCTGGTCGAACGTGTGTCTAGGCTGGAATCGGGTGATTTCCTCACATTCGTTATGAGGAGATGTGTGATGGCGAAGGTGCTTTTCATTGTGAGCGGAGCGACGTACTGGGTACTCAAGGACGGCACCAGATACGCGACCGGCTACTGGGCCGAGGAGTTCGCGAACCCGTACAAGGCGATCACGGACGCCGGCCATGAGGTCGTGGTCGCGACACCCGGCGGCGTGACCCCGAGTGTCGACATGATGAGTCTGCGCCCGTCAATGGCAGGCGGCGAACAGGGAGCCCTCGAACTGGAAGCCATCATCCGTGACGCGGAGGTGATGCGGCGTCCGCTCAAGCTGTCGGACGTCCGCCTCGAAGACTACGACGCGGTCTATCTGCCGGGCGGGCACGGCCCGATGGCGGACCTGGCGCTCGATGCCGACGCGGGCCGGCTGCTGACCGCGCAACTCGCCTCGGGCAGGCCGCTCGCGATCGTATGTCACGCCCCCGCCGCGATGCTGGCCACCAGGATTCACGGCGAATCGCCCTTCAAGGGCCGGCAGGTCACGGGGTTCACCAACGAGGAGGAGGAAGGTGTGGGATTGGCCTCCAGGGCGACGTGGCTGCTGGAGGACGATCTGAAGGACAAGGTCGGCGTCGACTACAGCCGCGGCGAGACCTGGAAACCGTACATGGTGGAGGACCGTAACCTCGTCACCGGGCAGAACCCCGCATCCGCCGCGGTTCTGGGCGAGCGGTTGCTGCAGATCCTCGCTTGATTCCCCGGACTTGATTCCCCGGAGGCGTCCGCCCCCGGGCTCTTCGGCGGCTGGACGGAGCCGACGGTCGCGGTAACGGCCTAACAGGTGTGTCGTCGCACCAGCGGGTACGAAGTAGATCATGGCGTGAAGTCTTCGCTCGGCCGGCAGCTCGCGAAGCACATGCTTCACATCAGAGTGCCCGTTCCCCGCGCGGGCAGCGGAACCGCGGGAAGCGTCTCCGTTGCGACGTGAGGGAGCGCCCGTTTCGGTCAACTTGTCTGTCTGCGCATGGTGTTTGGCTTTCGCAGATGCATATGCTCCTGTCTGGTTCGAACAGGACCTCACCTTCGCCGGCGTCCAGCCGACGTCGGCGATCCACTGAACGGGAGGAGTCTCATGAGCACCAACCTTCTGCTGGAAGACACCACCGACCTCGCCGAGCTGGACCTCGACATCCAGATTTCGGAGACCGAAGGCGAGGGCCCCGCGTTCGCGTCCGGTGGCGCCACCTCGCCCAGCACGTTCGGGTCGCCCTGCAACATCTGTTGTTTCTAGGCGCTCCCTGGGCCCGGTCTGACAAAGCCCGCGTGGGGCGGGGTCCCTGCCCCGCCCCACGTGGGTGCTGCCAGTTCTCGGGATCGAGGGGAGCGAGGGGATCGGGATCGTGGAGGGGGCCGGAACACGTGCGGGATGACCACTACACGCCGCAGGAGTGCCTGTTCGTACGCATCACGGCGATGCCCCGCACCGGACCGGGTGGCCCTCCCCTCGGCGACTCGGCCGCGCACGTGCGCGAAGCCGCCGCCGACCCGCTGTTGCGCGAGGCTCTCCACGTAGCCAGCGGCAGCCTCGCCGACTCGCTCGACCGGCTCGACGCGGGCGCCGACCTCGGGGCCAAGCGGCTGCGCCGTACGGCGCTCTCCCTCTCCCGGTACACACTGCGGGCCGAGACCAGGCCGACGCCCTTCGGACTCTTCGCCGGTGTCGCACCCGCCCGGACGTCGGACACCACGCGAGTGACACTGTCCGGCCCCGGCGAGAAGGCGGTACGGCCGGACGCCGCCTGGCTGACACGGCGCGTCAGCGAATGGCTCGAACTGCCCGAAGTACGCCGGGGCGTCGACGTGATGCTGAGCGACCTGTGCCGGACACGGGGCGAACGGCTCGTCGTCCCGGGCACCGGAAGCGAGGCCTCCGTCCGCAACACGGCCCTGGTGACCTGGGTGTGCGAGCGGACGACGCGGCCTGTCGGCTACACCGCGCTCCTGGAGCAGGCGTCCGTCTCGTTCCCCCGTCTCACCCCTGGCCAGGTGGATGCCACGCTGTCTCAACTCGTACGGCATGGGTTCCTGTTGACCTCCATCACTCCACAGGACCTCGGCGACGAGCTGTACGACCGCATCGCGGCGGCGATCGCCCCCGTCCCGGCAGCGGCGGCGGAACTCGCTTCCATACGCGCCGCGCTGAACGCCTACGCCGCGACAAAGCCGGGCGAGGGCCGCACGGCCTGGCGCGGGCTCATGCGGCTGACCGACCCCGAGGGCACCGCTACCAGGCCGCCCGTCCACGTCGACCTGCGGATGGACGCCGACCTGCGGATCTCGCGGGCGGTGACCGAGGAGGCCGCCCGCTACGCCTCCGCCATGTGGGAGATCTCCGGCGACTGGCAGACCCACACGCATATGCGCACCTACTGGGACCGGTTCCTGGAGGCGTACGGCACCACCGGGGTGGTGCCACTGGGCCAACTCGTCGACCGGCACCGGGGCATCGGCTTCCCGCCCGGCTATGGCGAGCGCGCCGACGGAGAGTCCACGGGGCACCAGGAACCGGAGCAGCTGCCCAAGGAACGCCGTCTGCTCACACACGACCTGGTGCAGGAGGCGCTGCTGAGCGGTGACGACGAGGTACGGCTCACCCCCGGCCTCGTCGACCGGCTGGCCGCGGGCCGGACGGCCGGCTCGACCCCACCCCCGCCCAGGTCGCTCGAACTCTGTTTCCATCTGCTGGCCGAGAGCGAACAGGCCATCGACCGCGGCGACTTCACGCTCCTGTCCCCGCCGTACCCGGGTTCCTGGGTCGCCGGTGCGACGGTCGGACGATTCGCCGAGCTCGTCGGGATGGAAGACGAACTGGCCTCGCTCCTGGCCGGTCTCGGCGACACCGGTACGGTGCCGGCCCAGGTGGTGTACCGACCGCACACGGTGCGCGGGCTCAACATGGCCCAGGTCCCGCGTCTGCTGCCGCACCGGATACCGGTGGGCGTGTACGCCGACCGGAACGCGCCCGGCACCCTGGACTGGCGCCAACTCCTCGTCACACCGGGGCCTTTCGGACTACGGCTGACACTGCCGGATGACGGACGTGAGGTCCTGCCCGTCGTGCCGCATATGCTCGCGCTGGACCGGGAGGCGCCGCCGGTCGCCCGGCTGCTGGTGGAACTCGCCTCCGGCAGAGCCAGGACATGGACGGGCTGGAACTGGTGCGGGCTGGAGGGACTCCCCTACCTCCCCCGTGTGACATACGGCCGTGTCACGATCTTCCCCCGGCGCTGGGTGCCCGACCGGCACCTGCGCGACGCGGCGGAGGGCACTTCCGGCTGGGAGCAGGCGGTCGCGGCGTGGCGGGAGCGCTACCGCGTACCCGACGAGGTGAACCTCGCCAGGTGGGACCGTATGTACCGGGTGGATCTCACGGACCCCTGGCGTCGGGAGGTGTTCCGCCAGGAAGTCCGCGGCGGTGGCTCTCTGGCGATCATGGAGGATCTCACGGACGGCGGACGCGCACTGGGCTGGTCCGGCGGACACGGCGCCGAAGTGGTCATTCCGCTCGCCCGGTCCACCGCGCCGGATCAGGGCCAGGAGACCGAGACCGCCCGCCGGCCGCGCCGCCCCGTGCCCGCACCCCGGCCCACGGACCACACCGTGCGGCACCTGCCGGGTGAGGAGTGGCTCTACGCCAAGTTCTACGGGACTCAGGACACCCACGACGAGTTGCTGCACGCCGCCCTCCCCACGCTCGTCCGCGAGGTCGCGGACGACCTGCGCAGCTGGCACTACCTCCGCTACCGCGATCCCGAACCCCATATCCGCCTCCGCCTGCACGGCGAGGCGGAAGCCCTGCGGACCAGGGCCTTGCCCCGGCTCGCCACGGTGAGCCGGGCCTGGCAGGAGGCAGGGCTGATCAAGGGCATGGTCCTCGACACCTACCGGCCCGAAACCGACCGCTACGGCGGGCCCGACGCGCTCGCCCACGCGGAGCGGATGTTCTGCGTCGACAGCCAGTCGGCACTGGCCCAGCTCGGCATGCGGGCGCGCGGCGCTCTCGCGCTGCCCTCCCCCGTGCTCGCGGCCGTCAACCACGCGCTGCTGCTGGAGTCACTCGGCGACTGGGACTGGTCCGCCTGGATCAGCCGCGCTCTGCCCAAGGGGCCCGCCCACACGACCTACCGGAAGTACCGGGAGCGGGCCATGTCGTTGATCGTGCCCGGACGTACCGCCCAGAGCGCGGCCCCCGCACTGGGCGCCCCGCTCGCGGGCCTGTGGAGCACCACGCCGGAGACCGCGAAATACGGTGCGCTGCTGCTGTCCGACGGGGGACGGGCGCCCGGTACCGAACAGCACGCCGAAGCCGTTATGGCGCTGCTGCATATGCAGCACAACCGTCTCTTCGGCATCGACAGAACCGGCGAGGACATCGGCTACGCCGTACTGCGCGGCGTGGCCCGCGACCATCAGGGCCGCCTGGCCCACGCCCGGACCAGGGACGCGGGCAGGGACAGGGACAGGGACACGGGCAGCGTGATGGACAGAGGCAGGGAGAGGGACAGAGGCACGGACCGGAACAGGCACAGGGAGGTGACCGGATGACCGCCCCGCGTTACGCGGACGAAGCCCGGGAGGTCGCCGCGCAGGTCTTCGACCGGCTCGCCGACCCGGAGTCCACCGCCGCCGACACCCGCATTCCGGGCGACTCCTCGCACATCACCCTGGGTGAGCCCCTCTGGCAGGATCTGGCCCTCTCCAGCGGCTATCCGGGGGTGTCCCTGGCGTTCACCGGCCGCGGCACCCCGGGCCCCGCCGACGCCGCGCGAGCGCACGCGTATCTCGTCCGGGCGATGCGGGCCACGTCCGCCACCGCCCACGCCCCGGGCGGCATCTACACCGGTCCGGGCGCCGTCGCCTTCGCCGTCCTCGTCGCCCATCGCGCCACCGGCGGTTACCGCTCCGCTCTCGGCCGGCTCGACGACCATCAGCGCCGCCTGGTCCGCCGTGCGCTTCCCGAAGTCCGTGACGTCCCGGCGCCGACCAACGGCGAGTTCGAGGTGGTCCGCGGCATGAGCGGAGTCGGCCGCTATCTGCTGGCGCGCCGGGAGCAGTGCGAGGAGGAGCTACGGCTCGTTCTCGCCTATCTGACACGTATGGCGCACGGCGAGATCAGCCACCGGGGCCGGCGAGTCCCCCGCTGGTGGACATGGGCAGCGCCCAAGCTGGGGCAGGAGGTCGAGATGCCCGACGGGCACCTGAACCTCGGGCTCTCGCACGGCGTGGCGGGGCCGCTCGCCCTGCTCTCGCTGGCCTGGCAGCAGGGCGCGGTCGTCGACGGTCAGCGCGAGGCCATCGAACGACTGGTCGGTCTCCTCAAGCACTGGACGTACGAGAGCGAGGGCGGACCGCTCTGGCCTCCGCATCTGACCCTCGAAGACTGGGTGGCCGGGCCGGGCATCCCGTCACCGCGCCAGCGCCCCTCCTGGTGCTACGGCGCGCCGGGGATCTCCCGTGCGCTCCAGCTCGCGGGGCTCGCACTCGACCACGCCGAGTGGCGCGGACTGGCCCACCGCTCCCTGCTGCCGTTCCTGACCACCGATCCGGACAGTTGGAGCATCGACAATCCCAACGTGTGTCACGGGTGGGGCGGGATGATGCATCTCCTCGCCGTGCTCAACGAGTCCATCGGCGACAAGCGTCTGGCCGACCTCGTCGACGACATGGCGGCCCGTACTCTCGCCCAGTTCCACCCCGAGTACCGGTTCGGGTTCCGGGCCCCCCTCACCGGCGCCCCGCAGGGCACCGACGTCCCCGCGTTCCTGGAGGGCGCCACCGGCACGGCCCTCGCCCTCGACGCCTACGCGGAAGGCCGTACCACGACGGACTGGGACATGGCCCTGCTGCTCGCCTAGGACGAGCCGGGAAGCGGGACGGTGGGCGGGCCGTCCAGTGGAAGAAGTCCATGGGCTTCCCTCCGTTGCTCGAATGCGAGACGGCGCGAGTCCCGGCGGAGAGGGCCTCCATGAAGCGCGGTCGCGTCCCCAGATCGCCACCGAACTCCAGGGCAAGGGTCCACTCCCCTCCCTGCACCGCATAGTGCCAGCGGCCACTGACACAGGTCCTCGGCTCTGCCGCCGGAACCGGCGGGCGAGATCGGCGGGTTCGATGAGTGGCGAGTCATGAGGCATCGTGGAAGACGAGGCCGAGGGTGTGCCGCCGGCCGGAGCGGACGGTGCTCACCCCGTGCCGCATGGGGCCGGCGGACCAGCCGCGCTTGGACGCGACGGGCCGGTCGCGGGTGGTGAAGATCAGCCCGTGGCCCTGGGGCAGGGTCGTGGACGATCCACGGGACTGGGCGCGCGGGCGCTGCTCGGTCATGATGAACTCGCCGCCGCTGTAGTCGACTCCGGGCACGTCCAGGCCGATGACGACCTGGAGGGGGAAGACGGCCTCGCCGAACACATCGCGGTGCAGGGCGTTCCAGTCCCCGGCGCCGTACCGGAGCAGGATCTGCGCGGACTTGGTCTGGCCGGCCGCATGACAGCGCCCGAGCCACTCCTCCAGGGTGTCCGGCCAGGGCGACGGCCGGCCGAGTCTGTCCGCCCAGTCGCGAGCGATGGGCAGCAGACGCGGATAGAAGGCCTCCCTCAACTCTCCTACCATGGAGGGGAGTTCATGGGTGAAGTAGCGGTACTGGCCGGAGCCGAAGCGATGGCGGGCCATGTCGACGGTGGTACGGAACCGCTCGGTCTCGTCGTACAGGGCGACGATCGCGGCGCACTCGTCCGATGTGAGCAACCGGCCGGTGAGCGCACTGCCGTACGTGTTGACCTCGTCCGTAAGCGCCGCCCAGTCCGCCGCGTCGACCCGTGTGGCGAGCGTGGGCTCAAGGTGGGTGGTAGTGCCGATCATGGTGCCCTCCCTGGGGCGGTGGACGTCGGGGGCCATGACCGCCGCCGGAACTCGTCGCACTGACCGTCATGGACAGGTCATGGACAGGTCATGGACAGGATGGAGCTCTCCTTGCACGCTCCATGCTGGGGGCGGCCGGCATCATGCGCTGGCGGCATTCGGACATCACACTGCGGGGGGGGCGGCCGGGCGGCGGGCGTCACCTCCTCCCCGCGGCTCAGCCGCCACAACACATCGGTCCGGGTGTCGGTCAGCCCGGCCTCGCCGATGCCCCCTACCAGGGCACCGGCGCTCCGTCCCAGTTGACGAACGTTCCAGTGGGGCCGTCGTCGCCGATGAGCGCCAGACGGACCACCGCCGCGGCGGCCTCGGCGGGATCTCCGCCGTCAGCGGCGGTGGTGGCGGTGGTGGCGTTCAGACCGGTCCTGCGCAGTCCCGGGGCGAACGCGTTGACCTTGATGCCGTCCTCGGCCAGGCTCTGGGCGTACAACACGGTCAGCGCGTTCAGCGCCGCCTTCGACGACCGGTAGGAGGCGAAGACACCTCGATATCCGGCCATCCGCTCCGCCGCCCAGGCCAGGGACGCCGTGCCACTGGAGATGTTCACGATCCGGGGGTGAGCGGAGCGGCGCAGCAGAGGCAGCAGCGCGTTCGTGACCGCGACCGGGCCGAACACATTGGTCTCGTAGATGCGACGGAAGGCGTTCACGTCCTCGTCCTGGGCCGGCAGGGCGTCGTCCGATACCCCGGCGTTGTTGACCACCACGTCCAAGGCGTCGATCCGCTCCGCGGCGGCCGCGATGCTCGCCGCGTCGGTGACGTCCAGCAGCAGGGGCCGCGCATCGCCACCGATCTCGGCGGCGGCGTCAGCGGCACGCTCGACGCTGCGCGAGCCGACGTAGACCGTCAGACCCCGGTGGACGAACTCCCGCGCGATCGCCTTGCCGATGCCCTTGTTCGCGCCGGTTACCAGCGCGATCGAGATATCCATACCGGTCACCGTTCCACGGCCCCCAGTCCTCATCCAGGGTAAAGCTATACCAGGCGGCACAGCACCGGGCTCCCGACGTAGGCCCGTTGGGTGACCGGCGCCGGGTGGCTCGTGGGAGCCGCCGCGGTCGGGGCGAGAACCTGGTGTTCCAGGACATGTGATCAAGCTGAGCCACCCAGCCACCCGATGAATTACGTGTCATGTTCATTGACAGGCCCACGTATCTCCGTCACGCTCCGATTCATCCGATGACTGGAGGAGGGTGGATCCGCATGGCGATCCATGTCCGTATGCGCACCACTGTGTTGATGTTGTGTCTCGCGCTCGCGGCAGTACTGGTCGCCGCGCTGCCCGCCGGCGCCGAGCCCACCGGCGCCGAGCCCGCCGTCTGGAAGGTCTCCGCCCCATCCGCACATGCCGGGCACGGTCCTGGTGCCGTCCTCAGGCTCGATCCCTCCGGCGGCCGCCTCTCGCTGGAGGTGACCCACGACGGGCAGACCGTCATCGAGCCTTCTCCCCTCGGAATCGTCACGGAGAGAGCCGACCTTTCCACCGGGCTGCGCCTTCTCGGGCGCGGCGATCGTAAGGTCTTCGAGTCGTACCGCACCACCGTCGGCAAGGACCGCACCCGTCATGCCCGGATGACCGAGGCGCGCTTCCGCTTCGGCACCGCGGACGGCGCCAGGCTCGATGTGCTCGTGCGGGTCTCCGGCGACGGGGTCGCCTACCGCTATGTCCTTCCTGCCGACACCGGCGATGTGGTCGGCGAGGTCTCCGCGTTCACCCTGCCCACGGGCTCGGCGGCCTGGCTCGGCACGTACCGGAAGGACAACGAGAACCTGTTCGTCCAGTACGACGCCGCCGCCGCCCCCACCGGCGAGTACATGACGCAGGCGCTGTTCAAGGCCGGTGACAACTACGCGCTGGTCGCGGAGTCCGACCTCACCGGGACCTACTCGGGCGCGCGCCTCGTGCATGACACGGGGTCGGCCACCTACCGGGTCAGGCTCTGGGACGAGCGGGTGCGGGTCGACGGGCCGCTCACCACGCCCTGGCGTGCTGTGATCACGGGCGATCTGGCGACCGTCACCGAGTCCACGTTCATCGACGACATCGCCCCCGCCTCGAAGGTTCGTGACACCTCCTGGATCAAGCCGGCGCCCGCGCTCTGGACCTGGCTCGCGGGCGGCAGGCCGGCTGGGCAGAGTCTGGAGAAGCAGAAGGCGTACGTGGACTACGCGGACCGGCGCGGCTGGCCGTACACCGTGGTCGACGCGGGCTGGTACTTCGATCCGGACCAGTGGGACGTCACCGATCCCGACTGGCAGACGAACAGCTGGCTGCCGGAGCTCGTGCGGTACGGCCGTGAGCGCGGCGTCGGCATCCAGGTCTGGATCCACCACCGTGATCTCGACACCCCCGAGGAGCGGGAACGGTGGCTGCCGACCCTGGAGGGGTGGGGCGTCAAGGGCGTGAAGATCGACTTCATGGACTCCGAGGCGCAGGAGACGTTCCGCTGGTACGAAGCGATCCTGGCCGGGACGGCGGAGCACCACCTCCTCGTCAACTTCCACGGCTCGACGGTCCCCAAGGGCATCCATCGCACATGGCCGCAGGTCATGACCATGGAGGGCGTCAACGGCGAGGAGAAGAAGACCAATACCCCGGAGCATCTGGCGACGCTCCCCTTCACCCGTAATGTCATCGGTGGAATGGACTTCACGCCGGGCGCCTTCCATCGCGCGGAGCGTCCCAACGCCGCCTCGGATGCCGGGGAGTTGGGACTCTCCGTGCTCTACGAGTCCGGCATCCAGAACCTCGCGGGCACGCCCGAGTCGTACGACGCACGCCCCGAGGCCCGGCGCTTCCTGGAGCAGATCCCGGCGGCCTGGGACGAGACGCGACTGCTGGCGGGTGCCCCGGGCAGGAGCGCGGTCCTGGCCCGGCGTGACGGCGAACGCTGGTTCATCGGCGGCACCTTCGCCGGCGCGGCCCGCACCGCCGAGGTGCCGCTGCGCCTCGGCCACGGCGAGTGGCTGGTGGAGACGGTCACCGATGGGCCAGGTGGCCTGGTGCGCGAGGGCAGGGTGCTGCGCGGCGACGCGAAGCTCTCCGTGCCGGTGATCGCGGACGGCGGCTTCGCGGCGTTGGCGTGTCACTGGTATCAGGGCCGCACCGGCTGCGACCGGTAGATCCCCCCTGTTCCTGCCTTCACACCTTCCTTCAAGCGACAGCTCGGATCAATCACGCCCGATTCATGTGAGCCACCGGGAGGCACCATGGCCACCGCACCAGATCCATCGAGAAGGACTCTGCTCGCTACAGGCACCGCGTTGGGCGGCGCGCTGGTCGTGGGAGGCGGCACGGCCGTACCGGCCCAAGCCGCCTCCCCCGCCGGGGAATCCGGATCACCACGGAACGCGCCGACGGAACCGCACATATCCCCGGACACCTGGCGCACCGTCCTCGACGACGCCGACCCGGTATGGCAACGGATGCCGACGACCTGGTACGAGGGCCCGTTCCTCGGCAATGGCTTCCTCGGCTCCGGCATCTACGCCGAACCGGGCGCGAACGCGATCCGCTTCAATGTCCAGCACTCCGAAGTCCAGGATCACCGGCCGGAGTTCGGTTCACTCTTCGGCCTTGCCCGGCTGCCGATCGGTTACTTCACCCTGGAGCCCGTCGGTACCATCACCGGTCTCGACTGGCGGCTGCGGCTGCGCGACGCCGAGCTGACCGGCACCCTCACCACCACCGCGGGCTCCCTGACACTGCACGCTTTCGTGCACTCCTCGACCGACCTGCTCGCCGTCGAGGTCACACCGAGCGAGGGAGAGCGCGGCTTCCGCTGGGTCTTCCACCCGGCCGTGGCGATCAGCCCGCGCGCCGCGTTCAAACCCCTCCCCCCGGGATACACGGCCAATCCACCGGCCACGATCGAACGGCACGGGGATGTGACCGCTGCCGTACAGCAGCTGCTCGCGGGCGGCCGGCATGTCACCGCCTGGCAGGAAGTGGCCCGTCGCGGCGGGCGCACCCTCTACGCGACGGTCGCGCACTCCCACCCGGCGACCACCGCCCGCGACCGTGCGCTGCGCTTCGTGCGGACGGCTCGGGCGGTGCCGTACGGCGTGCACGCGCTCCCCCATCGCGCGTGGTGGCAGCGCTACTACCGGAAGGGCTTCCTGTCGCTGCCCGACGCCCGGTTGCAGCGCTTCTACTGGCTCCAGCTCTACAAGGTCGCGGCGGCGGCCCGCAAGGACGCGCCGGTGATGGCGACCTCCGGGCCCTGGCTGGAGCCGACGCCCTGGCCCAACACCTGGTGGAACCTCAACGTCCAGCTTGAGTACTGGCTGATCCACGGCTCCAACCATCTGGAACTCGACGCCGTCACAAGGGCGTTGAGTGAGTTCCGGGATCAGTTGAGCAAGGAGGTCGCCCCGCCCTATCGCGGGGACTCGTACGGCATTCCGCGCACCACCGACCCCCAACTCGTCAACGGTGGCGCCACGTCGGGAGATCTGGGCTACGGCGTCGGCATCCCCGGCCAGGACCCGCCCACTCCCGAGGTCGGCAATCTCACCTGGGCACTGCACAACGTCTGGCTCAGCTACCGGCACACCATGGACGAGGCGATCCTGCGCGATGTCCTCTTCCCGCTGCTGCGCGGGGCCGTCAACTACTATCTGCACTTCCTGTCCCCCGGCGCCGACGGCAAGCTGCATCTCCCGGCGACCTTCTCCCCCGAGTACGGGGTCAACGCGCCCGACTGCAACTACGATCTGATGCTGCTGCGCTGGGGCTGCCGTACCCTCCTCGACTCGGCCGAACTGCTGGGCAGGCGGGACCCGTTGGCGGACCGCTGGCGCGAGGTGCTGGCCAAGCTCACGCCGTATCCGGTGGACGGCGACGGTTACATGATCGGGGCCGGGGTCCCGTTCGCCAAGTCACACCGCCACTACTCGCATATGCTCGCCGTCTATCCGCTGTACGAGGTCACGGGCCGGACGGCCGACGAGCGCGCGCTGATCGAGACTTCGCTCGCCCACTGGGTCGGCTTCGAAGGAGCCCTCCAGGGTTACACATTCACCGGTGCGGCCTCCATGTCGGCGCTCCTCGGCAAGGGCGACGACGCGCTCGGCTATCTCGGCCGGCTGATGACACGCTTCATCCAGCCCAACACCATGTACAAGGAGTCTGGCCCGGTCATCGAGACCCCGCTGTCCGCCGCCCAGTCGCTGCACGACATGGTGTGCCAGTCCTGGGGCGGCACGATCAGGGTGTTCCCGGCTCTCCCGGCCGTCTGGCTCGATCTGGCCGTACACGACTTCCGTACGCAGGGCGCCTTCCTGCTCAGCGCGGTGAGGGAGCAGGGCGCGACCCGCTGGGTACGGCTCACCAGCGAGGCGGGCGCCCCGTGCGTCGTACGCCACGGCTTCGTGGGAGCCGTCGACGTCCGGGACGGCCGGGGTCGGCGCATGAGGTACGAGCGGACCGGCGAAGGCGAGATCCGCATCCCCCTCCGCACGGGTGAATCGGCGCTCATCACCGCGGCCGGCGACGCCCCGGACCTCACCGTCCGCCCCGTCACACCCAACGAACCGGCCACCCGGTGGGGGCTGCCCGCCTGATCCGTCTCGTCTCAGCGGAAGGATCCCGGCCGACCGCCTTTGTCACTCCGGCATTGGCGGTCGGCCGCCCGTCTTCGATTCAGGAATCGTTTCTCTCCTATCCGGCGCCCCCTTTGCCACCGCGACATACGGAAGCGCGTCCGGCGCGCTCATTCCTCCGCGGAGAGCCGACATCGCCGACCCGGTCCGGGCAACTCCGTCCATCCGTAAATGCCTTGATGTGATTGGCGCACGGTCGGACACCATGAGTAACCAACCGCGCTCACCGGGCAGAAGCCGCTCAACCGCCGCCGTATCCCTCTCCCAGGCCGAGGCACCTTTCCGCCGGCGACCTTCGTACGGCCGTGCGTCGATACCTACTTCCAGTGGGCACAGAGGGTAGTTGCGCGTGTCACGCGGACAACCTCCCTACTCTCTTGGTAGATAGCCCCGCTCAAGTAATTCCCAGACCAAGGGATTCCCTTTCGGAGCCCCTGAGGGGAAGAACGTATGCACAGTTCGCGAGGTACTGTCGGACCGTCAATCGGAGCCCGGCTCGACCGACTTCCGGTGACCGCACACCACAAGCGCTTCGTCAATGTCATGGCGCTCGGCAACTTCTTCGAAATCTACGAACTCTTCCTGACGAGTGTTCTGTTGAGCACTCTCAAGAACACCTTCTCCCTGAGCGGCTTCACCCTGTCGCTGTTCCTCGCGTCGACCGTCGTCGGAAGCTTCGTCGGCGCGGTCGTGGTGGGTCGGGTGGCGGACCGGATCGGGCGGCGCGGCGCGTACATGATCACGCTCAGCCTGTACTCGGCGGGGACGATCGCCTGTGCCTGTGCGCCGAACATCTGGACCTTGATCGCCTGCCGTTTCGTCATCGGCATCGGGCTCGGCGGCGAACTTCCGGTAACGGATTCCTATCTGGCCGACATTCTGCCGCCGGCCCGGCGCGGTTACTACGCGGCGAGGGCATACACCTGTGCCCATGTCGCCGTACCCGTTGTCGGGGTGCTGGGCCTGCTGCTCGTCGACAAGGCCCCGTTCGGTGTCGCGGGCTGGCGGTGGATGTTCGCGATCGGGTCCCTCGGCGCGCTGCTGACCTTCTTCGTCCGCAGAGGTCTGCCCGAGTCACCCCGGTGGCTGGAGACGGTCGGCCGGTCGGCGGAAGCGGACAAGGTGACCGCCGTCTTCGAGAAGGCCGCGGAGGCGGAGGGGTGGAGGCCGCCGCCCGCGCCCACGAAGGAGGAGACGGTCCCCCCGCCCGTGGAGAGGAGCCTGCCCGTCCGGGCGCTCTTCCGGGCTCCCCTGGCCCGCCGTACCGCCCTGATGGCCTTGCTGTGGGCTCTCGGGCCGATCGGATACTACGGCTTCCACAACCTCGCCACGCTCGCACTGGAGGCGAAGGGCTTCGATCTCGGCAGTTCGCTGACGTTCATGACGCTGTCGCTCCTCGGATCGCCGATCGGCTCGTATCTGTCCATGCACATCGTGGACAGGGCCGAGCGGAAGTGGATCCTGTGCGCGGCGCTGACGGCCATGGCGGTGATCGGACTGGCTTACGGATACGCGCAGTCGCCGGTGATGATCACGGCTCTCGGTTTCTGTTTCACCGTGGTGACCAACATCAAGACCAATGCCACCCACATCTACCAGTTGGAACAGTTCCCGACGAGCCTGCGCACCACGGCCAACGGCTGGCTGTTCTCGCTGAACCGGCTGTCCAGCGCGGCGGCGCCCTTCTATATGATCCCGCTCTTCTACGGCGCCGGAGTGGGTGCCGTGTTCATCGTGGGGGCGGCGGCGATACTGCTGGCCGCGACCGCTGTCGCGTTCGGCGTGCGGACCAGAGGGCTGTCACTGGAGAACATCGGTACGGCGTCCCGGCCCGAGGGTTCGCCGACGGCCCTGATCCCTTCGCCGGCCACTCGCGCCACGACCAGGAAGCCGTAAGTAAGGCTCGGTCGCGGGCGCCCATCTCGCCGTGGATACGGGCGTGTTCGCGGCAGTCGGGTGGGGGGGGTGCGCCGGGGGCGCGCGCCGAAGGCCGGATGGCGCGGTGCGCCCCCGCGCGCTGACCAGGTGATATTGCTACGTGTAGTTGATCCACAGCATGCTGTTACAGGCATCTCCGCCGTTCGGGGTGTCGACGCATGCCCCCCTGGCAACCTGTGAACGTGAACGATGGGGTGAAATGTCCGGTTCTTCGATATCTGGCGCGGGCCGGCCCCAGTCGGGCCGGGACGCGCGTGACACCGCACGCGCGCTGCTGGCCCGGGCCGCTCATCCCATACTGCTGCTCTCGATCGTGGTCGTCTTCGCGATGACCGCGCGGTACGGCTGGGACCCGAGCCGTGTCACCTTCGTCTTTCAGCTCACGGTGCTCTGCTACCTCGCGGGGCTGGAGCGGCTGATCCCGTACGAGCGCACGTGGCACCCCAGTAGGCGTGAGTGGCGCTGGTACGCCGTCTACTACGTCCTCACGGCGGTGGGCGGCGGGCTGGCGCAGTCCTTGGTAGTGACCGCTGCGGGCGCCGTGGCCCCCGCCGACCCGGCGCTTGCGCTCTGGGGAGAGATACCCCTCGCCCTGCTGCTGGGTTCACTGGCCAGCTATGCCGTGCACCGGCTCGGACACACCAATCCGTGGCTCTGGCGGCTGCACGGCGTGCATCATGTGCCCGACAAGGTCAACGTCGCCAACAACGGCGTCAATCACGTCATGGACGTGCTGATCTCCCAGGGCTTCACCCAACTGGCACTGGCACTCGTCGGGTTCTCGGAGACGGCCGTCTTCGGAGTGGGCCTGTTCGTCGTCGCCCAGGGGTATTTCGTCCACGCCAATGTCGCCGTGCGGCTCGGCCCGCTCAACCACCTTTTCGTGGGGCCCGAGTTGCACCGGCTGCACCACAGCACCGATCTGGCCGAGGCCGGGCACTACGGCTCCGACCTCTCCATCTGGGACCGGGTATTCGGCAGCTTCACCTGGCGGCCCGGTCGCGAACCGGCCGCGGTCGGCCTCGTGAACCCGGATTCGTTCCCCGGGACCGGCTCGATCGTCGCCACCCTGGTGCATCCCTGGCGACGGTCCGTGAAGGCCGGTGAAAACGCTGGCTGACCTCCCGGGCCCCCGCTCCCGCGAATACCCACGCTTCGGCGTCGCGTGCACCGCACCCGGACTCCGCCCCCGCTTCGGCGCACAGGCCCGGGTGCCCGCGCCTGCTCTTCGCGCACGTTGCGTGTTGACGACTCTAGGACCCTTCCATGGCTGAATCGCTTCCCACCACGCCTCCCGAGAAGATCGCACTCATCGGCATCGGCTGCCGGTTCCCCGGCGGAGCCGGTGACCACCGGACCTTCTGGCAGAACCTGCTGGACGGCAAGGACTGCATCACACCGACTCCGCGCGACCGGTACGACGTGACCACCCTCGGCAGCCGGGACCGGACCAAACCCGGCCGCCTGGTGGGTGGCCGGGGCGGATACATCGACGGCTTCGACGAGTTCGATCCCGCGTTCTTCGGCATCAGCCCCCGCGAGGCCGACCATATGGACCCACAGCAGCGGAAGCTGCTTGAGGTGACCTGGGAGGCGCTGGAGGACGGCGGTCAGAAGCCGGCCGAACTGGCCGGAGGCGATGTCGGTGTGTTCATCGGCGCGTTCACGCTGGACTACAAGATCCTCCAGTTCTCCGACCTCCGGTTCGACACCCTGGCCGCGCACACGGCGACCGGCACGATGATGACGATGGTGTCGAACCGCATCTCGCACTGCTTCGACTTCCGCGGCCCCAGCCTCTCCATCGACACCGCGTGCAGCTCATCCCTGGTCGCCGTGCATCTCGCCTGCGAGAGCCTGCGCCGGCGTGAGAGCACCCTCGCCCTGGCCGGCGGCACCCTGCTGCATCTGACGCCGCAGTACACGATCGCCGAGACCAAGGGCGGCTTCCTGTCCCCGGAAGGCCGCTCCCGTACGTTCGACGCCGGCGCGGACGGATACGTACGCGCAGAAGGCGTCGGTGTCGTGGCGTTGAAGCGCCTGTCCGACGCTCTGCGGGACGGTGATCCGATCCACGCCGTGATCACCGCGAGCGGGGTCAACCAGGACGGACGCACCCATGGCATCACGGTGCCCAGCGCCGACGCCCAGGTCACCCTGATCGAGCGGGTGTGCGCGGAGGCCCGGATCGCACCGGGCAGCCTCCAGTACGTGGAAGCCCACGGCACCTCCACCCCGGTCGGCGACCCCATCGAGGCCGACGCGCTCACCCGGGCCCTGGCCGTCGGCCGCGAACCGGACGCTCCCTGTTATGTCGGCTCGGTCAAGACCAACATCGGGCACACGGAATCGGCCGCCGGAATCGCCGGACTCATCAAGACCGCCCTCAGCATCGAGCACCGTACGATCCCGCCGCACATCAACCTTGAGCGGATCAACCCCGCCATCGACCTCGCCGCCGCGCCCTTCAGCATTCCGGCCCAGGTCACCGACTGGCCCGCGCACAAGGGCCCGGCGCGGGCCGGCGTCAATTCGTTCGGCTTCGGCGGCACCAACGCGCATGTCCTGCTGGAGGAGGCACCGCCGTCCACCGCCGAGGCGCGGCCGTCGGCACCCCGCCCGCGCCACAGCGTCCTCCCGCTGAGCGCGCGCGACGCGTCCGCCCTGCCCGTACTGGCCGAGGCGATCCGCCGGGAGCTGGCGGAGCCCGCCGCGGGCGCCCCGGGGCAGGCCGTGTCCCTCGCGGACCTCGGCCACACGCTCGCGCACCGCCGCCAGCACCATGACGCCCGGCTGTCCGTCGTCTACTCCTCCCGTGACGACCTGGACGAGGCACTGGCCGCGCAGGTGCGGGGCGAGGCCCACCCCCGTGTGCTCGTGGGCCGACGGCGCGAGGACCGGCGGCGGCCGGCCTGGGTGTTCACCGGCATGGGTCCCCAGTGGTGGGGCATGGGCCGCGAACTGTTCGCCTCCCAGCCCGTCTACCGGGACGCCGTCCTACGCTGCGACCGCGAGATCGCCGCGCTCACGGGCTGGTCCCTCGTCGAGGCGATGGGCGCGGACGCGGCCGACTCCCGGATGGCGGAGACCTGGCTCGCCCAGCCCGCCAACTTCGCCGTACAGATCGGCCTCGCCGCCCTCTGGCGCGCTCATGGGGTGCATCCCGACGCCGTCGTCGGTCACAGCACGGGCGAGGTCGCCGCGTTCCACGAGGCGGGCGTGTACAGCCTGCGCGACGCGGCGCGGATCGTCGTGCACCGCAGCCGTCTGCAACAACGCTTGGCGGGTACCGGAAAGATGCTCGCCGTGAGCCTCACGGAGGACGAGGCGGCGCGCCGCGTCCGGCCCTACGGAGAGCTGGTGTCCGTCGCCGCGGTGAACAGCCCGGCCGCGATCACCCTCGCCGGGGACGAGACGGCCCTTGGCGCACTCGCCGAAGAACTGCGCGCGGAGAACGTCTTCGCCAAGTTCCTCACCGTACATGTGCCTTACCACAGCGCCCGCATGGGGGAGATCAAGGACGAACTGCTGTCCTGCCTCTCCGGCATCGAACCACGCCCCGCCCGGGTGCCGCTGTATCTGACCGCGCGTGAGGGCCGGGCCCACGGCACCGAACTCGACGCGGACTACTGGTGGCACAACGTCCGCGACACCGTCCTCTTCCGCTCGGCCGTCGAGCGCATGGCGGACGACGGCCACCGTGTCTTCCTGGAGATCGGCCCGCATCCCGTGCTGGCCCACTCCATCAGGGAATGCCTCGCGGACAGACCCGCCGGGCAGGGCACCGAGGTGGTGACCCTGCCCTCCATCCGCCGTGAGGAGGACGAGGAGATCCGCTTCACCACCTCGCTCGCCGCGCTCCACAGCCTCGGCGCCGACATCGACTGGGACGTGCTCCAGCCCGCGGGAAGGCCCGTATCCCTGCCGGGCTACCCGTGGAAGCGCGACCGGTACTGGACGGAGCCGGATCCCGTGGCAGTGGTCAGGCTCGGCCGGGTCGACCATCCCCTCCTCGGTCGCCGGCTGGCTACCGCCGAGCCGGTGTGGGAGACGGAGCTCGACCTTGAGACCGCCCCGTATCTGGCCGACCACCGCATCCAGGGGCGAGCCCTGTTCCCGGCCGCCGGCTATCTCGAAATGGCCGCTCAGGCCGTACGGACCCTGACCGGCGGCACGGCGACCGCGCTCGGCGGCATCGAGCTGCGCAAGGCCCTGTTCCTTCCCGATGACGCGTCCCGCACCGTGCAGTTGGCGCTCTCCCTGGAGGACTCCTCGTTCACCGTCGCGACCGGCACCGGCGAGAGCGGGGAGCGCGCGGTCCACGCCAGCGGTGTCGCCCGCGCCGACCACCGCCCCGCCCCCCTGGCGCCGCTGGACATCGACGCGGTCAGGGCACGCGGCGAACGTCATCTCGACAGCGGAGCCTGCTACGCCTCGCTGGGCTCGCTCGGCTACCACTACGGTCCCGCCTTCCAGGGCATCGAGGAGCTGTGGACCGGCCGGGGCGAGGCGCTGGCCAGGATCCGGCCGCCCGAGGCCATCGGTGACGACGCGGCGCGCCATCACCTCCATCCCGTCCTGCTCGACTCCTGCTTCCAGGCTCTTCTCGCCGCCGGGAGCCTCGGCGGTCCGCGCGCCCTGCCCACCCCGGCGGAGGACGACGGCCCGGCGGGCGGGTCCACCGCCACCGGCATCCTGCTGCCCCTGTCCATCGCCGAGGTACGTACCGGCCCGGTCGGCGACCGGGCGCTGTGGGTCCATGCCAACGTCACCCGGCAGCGGGACGGCGAACTGGTCGGGGACATCACCCTGTACGGCGACGACGGACTCCCGCTCGGGCAGGTGAGCGGGTTCCGGGCCGCCGATGTGGAACAGGCGTCGGCCGCCGTGGGGCTGGGCACGATCGACAACTGGCTCGCCGAACCCACCTGGACCGCGTGCCCTCTGGGCTCCGATCCGGCCACCGCTCCCGCGCCCGGCGGCTGGCTGCTGTTCGCCGACGCGCCCGGCGGAGTCGCGGACGCGCTCGCGGAGCTGGTCGGCGCGGGCGGTGGCCGCTGTCACCTCGTACGCCCCGGCGACTCGTACACCGTCAACCGACGGGCGGGCACCTCGACCGTGGTGCCCGGCAGCGTCGACGATCTGCGCCGGCTTCTGGCCGACCTGGCGCAGGATTCGGAGGGTTCCGGCGCCGCCGTCGACACCGTCGTGCACCTCTGGAATCTCGACCTGCCGGCCCTCGACGAGACCGAGCGCGGGCGCCTCGAAGAGCACAGCACCACCGGGGCGTACTCCTTGGTCGCCCTCGCGCGGGCGCTTCAGGAGGACCGGCGTCAGATCGGCGCGCCCGCCGCCCTGCACATCGTCACGCGCGGTACGCAGGCCGCGGATCGCGGTGACGCCGTGGAGCCGCTGGGCGCCCCGGCCTGGGGCATCGGCCGCGTCCTGCGCCACCAGGAACTGACCGCGCACCGGGGTAAGTTGATCGACCTCCCCCTCGTCCCCGAGGGCGCGCGGTCAGCCGACGCGCGAGGGGCCGAGGCGCGGTCCCTGCTGGACGAGATCCTGACGGCCGCCGCGCATCCCGGTCCGTACGAGGACGAGATCGCTCTGCGCCATGGCCGCCGCCTCATCAGCAGACTCACCCGCCCCGGCGACCTCACCCGCCCTCTGCCGCCGCGGCTGCGTCCGGACGGCGCCTACCTCGTCACCGGGGCATTCGGCGCCCTGGGCAGGCTCCTGTGCCGCTTCCTCGTGCGGCGCGGTGCCCGTCATCTCATCCTCGTCGGCCGTACCCCCCTCCCCGACCGCGCCACCTGGCGCGACCTGGACGGCGACTCGCCCGCCGGGCGCAACGCGCGGTTCGTCAAGGAACTGGAGGCCCTGGGCGCGCACGCGGTCCACGCACGGCTGGACATCACCGACGAACCGGCCCTGGCCGCCTGGCTGGACGCCTACCGGAGCCAGGACGCCCCGCCCGTGCGCGGTGTGTTCCACCTCGCCGGGCATGTGCGGGACACACTCGTGCCCGCCATGGACCGTGCGGCCTTCGACTCCGTCCTCACGCCCAAGGCGGCCGGTGCCTGGCTGCTCCACCGGCATCTGCGTGACGCACCGCTCGATCACTTCGTCCTCTTCTCCTCGATCGCCTCGCTGCTCACCACCGCGGGCCAGACCAACTACGCGGCGGGCAACGCCTTCCTCGACGCGCTGGCCCACCACCGCCGCGCCCGGGGGCTGCCCGCGCTCAGCATCGACTGGGGCCCCTGGGCTACCGGCATGATCGAGGAGCTGGGGCTGGTCGAGCACTACCGCGCCAGCCGCGGCATGAGTTCACTCTCGCCGGACGCCGGCATGGCCGTGCTGGAGCGTGTCCTCGGCCAGGACCGCCCCCAGTTGCTGGTCGCGACGGTGGTGGACTGGAAGGTCTTCCTCGCCTGGTACGAATCGCCGCCACCGCTCGTCTCGGAGCTCGCCGACGGCGCGGACGGCGGTGCCGGGTCCGACGAGGACAGCAGCTTCCTCGATGTCTTCCGCGCGGCGGACGAGGAGCGCCGTACGGAACTGGTCGCCGAGCGGTTCACGGCGGCGGCGGCCATCGTGCTGCGTGCGCCCATCGAACAGGTCGAGCGGACGAACAGCCTGGCCGCCCTCGGTCTCGACTCGCTCCTGGCGATGGAGCTCCGCGCTCGCGTCCTCGCCGAGACCGGTGTCGCCCTGCCCCTGGTGGCTCTGCTCAGCGGCGCTCCCGCCGCCGAACTGAGCGGTCAGCTGCATCAGGCGGCGGCGACTCTCGTCGCGGAGTCCGAGGAGACGGCGGAGACGGCGGGCGCCTCGGGGACCGGCGCCGCGGTCGAGATGTACGAGGACGAGTCCTGCCATCCCCTCACCCAGAACCAGAAAGCGCTGTGGTTCCTCAAGCAGCTCAACCCCGATGGCTTCGCCTACAACATCGGCGGCGCCGTCGAGGTCAGGACCCGGCTGGAACCGGAGCTGATGTTCGACGCCGTCCGTACGCTCGTGGCCCGGCATCCCATGCTCCGCGCCAACTTCTCGCTGGAGGACGGCCGGCCGGTGCAGCGCGTCTCGGCCGGGGGCGAACCCGACGTGGGGCTGTTCGACGTGCAGGGCCGCGACTGGGAGGACATTCACGACCTGATCGTCCGCGAGTACCGCCGTCCGTACGACCTTGAGAACGACCCGCTGATCCGGATCCGCCTGTTCAAGCGCGGCCCGGACCGCTGGATCATCATGAAGGCCGTCCATCACATCATCTCGGACGCCATCTCGACCTTCACGTTCATCGAGGAACTCCTCGCGCTGTACGAGGGGACGCGCGAGGGCCGTCCCGTCGCGCTGCCGCCCGTACCGGCCCGGTATCTGGACTTCCTGAACCGGCAGAATCGGTTCCTGGCCTCTCCCGACGCACGGCGCATGCTGGACTACTGGCGCGGCAGTCTGCCCGCCGAGGTGCCGGCCCTCGATCTGCCCACCGACAAACCGCGGCCGGCGGTGCAGACCCACAACGGCGCGTCCGAGTTCTTCGTCCTGGACGCGGACCTCAGCGCCCGCGTCCACGCCCTGGCCCGCGAGCACGACGTCACGGTCTACATGGTGCTGCTGAGCGCCTACTACGTCCTCCTGCACCGCTACTCGGGCCAGGACCAGATCATCGTCGGCAGCCCGGTGACCGGCCGCACCGATGAGGAATTCGCCTCCGTCTACGGCTACTTCGTCAATCCGCTCCCGCTGTACGCGGACCTGTCCGGCTCCCCGTCCGTCGCGGCGCTGCTCTCCCAGGTCCGCAGGACCGTTCTCGGCGGGCTCGACAACCAGGAGTACCCGTTCGTCCTGCTCGTGGAGGAGCTGGGTCTCCAGCACGACCCGAGCCGGTCGGCGGTCTTCCAGGCGATGTTCATCCTGCTGGCCCACAAGGTGGCCTCCGAGCAGTACGGATACCACCTGGACTACATCGAACTGCCCGAGGAGGAAGGTCAGTTCGACCTGACGCTGTCGGCGTACGAGGACGAGGCGGAGCGGTGCTTCCACTGCGTCCTCAAGTACAACACCGATCTCTTCCTGCCCGAGACCGTGAGCCGGATGGCCGGGCACTACGTGAATGTGCTCGACGCCCTCACCCGCGCGCCCGCCGAGCAGCCGGTGGCCCGGCTCGACCTGCTCGGCGCCGGGGAGCGCGCACGCCTCGTCCATGACTCCACCGCGCTGGGGCGCTCGCTCCCCCATGACAAGCCGGTGGACCAGCTGATCTCCGAGGCCGCCGCCCGCCACCCGGACGCCGTCGCGGTCTCCGTACCGTCCGAGTCCGGCGGCACCGAGCAGCTGACGTACGGCGAGCTGGAGAGCCGTGCCCGGCGTCTGGCCGGCCGTCTGGTCGACCGGGGCGCGGGGCGCGGGGACGTCGTCGCCGTGTGCCTGCCCAAGTCGTCAGAGCTGATCGTCGCACTGCTCGCCGTCCTGAAGGCCGGCGCCGCGTATCTGCCCCTCGATCCCGACCATCCCACCGACCGGCTCACCCATATGCGGGACAACGCGGGGGCGGCCCTTGTCATCACCGGCGCCGCGGACCGGGAACGGCTCGCGGCCCCGGGGGTCGAGATCCTCACCGATGTCCTCGTGGCGGCCGGTCCCGCCGGGGCGGACGGCAGCGGCACGCCGGGCTGCCAGGGACCCCGCAGCGAGCTGGACTCGCCCGCCTATGTCATCCACACCTCCGGGTCGACGGGCCGCCCCAAGGCCGTGCGCGTCAGCCACCGCGCCCTGGCCGCCCTGCAGGCCGCCTGGCAGGAGGAGTACGGCCTCGGCACGGAGCCCGGCGTTCATCTCCAACTGGCCGCCGTTTCGTTCGACGTGTTCACCGGCGATCTCGTCCGCGCCTTGTGCTCGGGCGGCCGGCTGGTCCTGATCGGCCGCGATCTGCTGCTCAACACCGCCCGGCTGTACGAGACGATGACCGCCGAGGACGTCGACCGCGCGGAGTTCGTCCCGGCCGTCGCCCGCGCGCTCATGGACCACTGCGCCTACGGCGGCCACCGGCTTGACTTCATGCGGCTGCTGATCGTCGGCTCCGACGCGTGGAAGGTCGAGGAGTACGAGCGGCTGCGCGGCCTGTGCGGCCCGGACACCCGGGTGATCAATTCGTACGGGCTGACCGAGGCGACGATCGACAGCGCGTATTTCGAGGGCCCCACGGAAGGACTCGAACCGAACCAGCAGGTGCCGATCGGCAAGCCCCTGCCGAACTGCTCCCTGCACATCCTGAGCGACCACCATGACCCCGTACCGCCCGGTGTCACGGGCGAGTTGTGGGTCGGCGGCGCGGGCCTCGCCCTCGGGTACGCGGGCGACCCCGAACAGACCGCGGAGCGCTTCGTGTCCCTGACCCTGGACCGCGGTCCCGGCGCCGCCCCCGAGCGGCTCTACCGCACCGGCGATCTGGCCCGCAGGGACGCCAGGGGCCTGATCCACCTTCTCGGCCGCGCGGACGCGCAGCTGAAGGTGCGCGGCCATCGCATCGAACCCGGCGAGATCGAGTATCCGCTGATGTCCCTGCCCTGCCTCGCCCAGGCCGTCGTCACGGTCCGTACCGACGCCCGGGGGGAGGCGGCCCTGTGCGCCTACTACGTACCGGTGGCGGGAAGCGAGCCGGACCCGGGCGAGCTGCGCGGTCATCTCGCCGAGCGGCTGCCCACGTATCTCATCCCGGCCCACTTCACCGCGCTCGACACCCTGCCGCTCACCTCGAACGGCAAGGTCGACCTCGCCGCGCTGCCTGAGCCCCGGGCCGAGTCCGGCGAGGAGAGCCACGAACCACCGGTCACGCTCTACGAGGAGCGGATGGCCGCCCACTGGCAGTCCCTGCTCTCGCTGGGAGCTGTGGGGCTGCGGAGCGACTTCTTCGCCTCCGGTGGCAGTTCCATCAAGCTCATCGAACTGATCCACCGGCTCCAGGCCGAGTTCAACATCACCGTCCCGGTCAGCCTGCTCTTCAAGGTCACGACACTGCACGGCATGGCCAGAACGGTCGAGGACATCATCACCGGCAGGATCTCCGGCGGCCGGCCCTATCTGATGTTCAACACCGGCCAGGGCCCCACGTTGTTCTGCTTCCCGCCGGCCGGTGGACACGGACTCGTCTACCGTCGGTTCGCCATGCATCTCCCCCAGTACGAGCTTGTCGCCTTCAACCACATCGACGGCGACGACAAGGTGCTCCGCTACGCGGACCTCATCGAGACACTCCGCCCCGAGGGTCCCTGCCCGGTGTTCGGGTACTCGCTCGGCGGCAACCTCGCCTTCGAGGTCGCCAAGGAACTGGAAGGGCGCGGACGTGAGGTGCCGCATGTGGTGATCATGGACTCGTACCGCATCCTGGAGGCCCATTCGCTCGCCGCAGAGCACATGGAGGCGTTCGAGCACGAGCTGCGTGGCCATCTGCACCGCCACACCCGCTCCACGGCCGTCGCCGACGAAACGCTCGCCCAGGCCAGGGAGTATCTGGACTTCTGCGGCCGCACCCCCAATCTCGGCACGGTCGCGGGGACCGTCAGCGTGATCTCCGACGAGCGGAAGGCGGCCCTCTACTCGGCGGGCCGGCGCGGCACCTGGCACGGCAGCTCGACCACTCGCACCGAACTGCTGCGGGGCCATGGCACACACGCCGAGATGCTCGACGAGAAGCACCTCGCGCGGAACGCGGAACTCACCGTCGCCATCCTCACCGGCGTCACCGGTCTCGCCGGAGGTGAGACGCATGTCGCGTGAGACCAGGCCCGTGTGGCAGCGCCGTGAGCGCACTCCGGGCGACAAGCCCCGGGTCATCATCGTCGGCGCCGGCATCGGAGGGCTGTCCACCGGCTGCTACGCGCAGATGAGCGGCGCCGAGACCCGTGTCTTCGAACGGCATGTCCTGCCGGGGGGCTGCTGTACGGCGTGGTCCCGGCAGGGCTTCGTCTTCGACTACTGCATCGAGTGGCTCACCGGCACCGGCACCGGCAACGACGCCAACCGGGTGTGGCGGGAGCTGGGGGCCCTGGACGGCAAGACCATCGCCAACTTCGAGATGTTCAACACCGTTGTCGACGAGGCCGGGCGCGCGGTGACGTTCTACAACGACCCCGACCGGCTGGAGAAGCACCTGCTGGAGATCTCGCCCGTCGACGCACGGCCCATCCGTGCCTTCTGCCGTGATCTCAGGCGCTTCATCGATATCAACCACTATCCGTTCATCACTCCCCCGCCTCTTCGGACACCCAGGGAGAAGCTGGCCGAACTACGCGTGATCCTGCCGGACTTCCTGCTGTTCTGGCGGACCGCCGTGACCCGTATGGAGCGCTTCTCCGACCGGTTCCAGGACCCGCTGCTGCGCCGGGCGTTCCCGTTCATCTTCTTCCAGGACCACGAGGTCTTCCCGCTGCTGCCGTACCTGTTCAACATGGCCAGCGCCCACCACCGGAACGCGGGCTTCCCACAGGGCGGCTCGCTGGGCCTGGCCAGGTCGGTCGAAGAGCGGTACACCTCGCTGGGCGGACGTGTCGACTACCGCACACGGGTGGCGCGCGTCCTGGTGGAGAACGATCGTGCGGTCGGTGTGGAGCTGCGCGGTGGCGAGCGGCACTACGCCGATCATGTCGTGTCCGCCTGCGACGGCTACACCACGATCCACGGACTGCTCGACGGCCGGTACACCAGCCCCAGGGTCGACAAGCTCTTCGGGATGATGGACCGGCCTGAGCTCGTCTACTCCGGGGTCGTCTCCGCCTTCGTGGGCCTCAAGGGCGAGTTCGACCCCGAGGAGAGGCACAGCACCACCTATCTGCTGTCCGACGAGGACAGCGCCGCCCTGCCGAGCGTGCTGCAGAAAAGCATGGTCGTCCAGCTGCGCTCCCGCTATTCGGACGGTTTCGCCCCACCCGGCAAGTCCGTCGTGCACTGCACGTATTTCAGCGACTACACGTACTGGAAGGACCTACGGCGCACCGACCGCAAGGCGTACTGGGCGCGCAAGCAGGAGGTGGCCGACTTCGTCCGCGCCTTTCTGGAGCGGCACCACCCCGGCATCGCCGACACCATCGAGGTCATCGATGTGGCCTCCCCCACGACCACCGAGCGGTACACCGGCGTGCGGGGCGGCAGCATCCTGGGCTGGAAGTCCTTCACCGACGCCGATGACGTGATCACGGAACTGATCAACAAGGACCGGATGCGGCTGCCGAGCCTGCGAGGTTTCTCGCTGGCCGGGCAGTGGTTCGGTGGTGGCAGCCTGATCCGCGCCGCCGCGAGCGGACGGTTCGTCACCCAGTTCATCTGCCAGGAACTGGGGCTGGAGTTCCGCGCCTGGGAGAGCGGCGGAACGGAGCCATGGCATCCGGGAAAGCTGGGCCGGCTGCCACAGCTCGAACAGCGGGGTGTCCGGTGAGCGCGTGGTGAGCGCCCGGGCGACCCGAGCCCCCGGCCCTGCCCCCGCCCCCGACCACGCCCCCGACCACGCCCCGAGCTCCTGTCCCAGTAGCCCGGTAAACCGAGGAGGAGAGCAGCGTATGGCACCTGCCAAGCGCAGGGAATCCGTGATCATCATCGGCGGCGGGCTCGGTGGTCTGTCCACCGGCTGCTACGCGCAGATGAACGGCTACCGCAGCCAGGTCTTCGAGATGCACGAGATCCCCGGTGGCTGCTGCACCGGCTGGGGCCGGGGTGACTTCACGTTCGACTGCTGCGTCAGCTGGCTGCTGGGCAACGGCCCCGGCAACGAGATGCACCAGATCTGGCTCGAACTGGGCGCCCTCCAGGGCAAGGAGATGCGCCACTTCGACGTGTTCAACATCGTGCGCGGCCAGGACGGGCGGGCGGTGTACTTCTACTGCGACCCGGACCGGCTCGAAGCCCATCTGCTGTCCCTGTCACCTGCCGACGCCCGCCCCATCCGCTCCTTCTGCGCGGGACTGCGGAAGTTCCGCTCCTGCCTTCCCGCCTATCCGTTCCTCAAGCCGGTCGGCCTGATGAGCCGGTGGGAGCGCTGGCGCATGCTGGCCGGTTTCATCCCGTACTTCAACCTCTTCCGGACCTCGATGTCCGTACTGATGACGGAGTATTCGTCCCGCTTCAAGGACCCGCTCCTGCGCGAGGCGTTCAACTACATCCTGTACGAGAAGCACCCCGCGTTCCCCGTGCTGCCCTTCTACTTCCAGATGGCCGCGCAGGCGAACCTGTCGGCGGGGGTGCCCGAGGGCGGCTCCCTGGGGCTCGCCCGGTCGATCGCCCAGCGCTACGCCCGGCTCGGCGGTGAGATCACGTACAACGCCAAGGTCGAGGAGATCCTCGTCGAGAACGACCGCGCGGTCGGCGTGCGGCTCGCTGACGGGCGCGAGTACCACGCGGACCTCATCGTCTCGGCCTGCGACGGCCCCACCACCCTGATGAAGTTCCTCGGCGGCCGGTATCTCGACGACGACTACCGGCGGCTCTTCACCCGGACCATCGAAGAGCCCGGCATGGTTTTCCCCGGCTATGTCAGTGTGTTCCTGGGCCTGCGGCGGCCCTTTCCGCAGGGGGAGCCCACCACCACGCATCTCCTCGGCGAGGAGACCGCCTCGCGGCTGCGCGGGATCCGCCATCCCAGCCTCAATGTCCAGTTCCGCAGCCGGTACTACCCGGAGCTCTCACCGCGCGACACGACCGTCATCTACGCGACGTACTTCTCCGACACCGCGCCCTGGCGCGAGTTGAGCGAGGGCCCGGAACAGCTGAGCCGGCTGCGCCGGGGAGGGGAGCTGCACACACTGCCCGTACGGCGCGGACGCGCGTACTCCCTCGCCAAACGCCGGGTCCGGGACACGGTCGTCGACTTCCTGGACGAGCGCTATCCGGGACTCAAGGACTCCATCCAGGTACGTGACACCTCCACCCCCCTCACCCAGATCCGCTACACGGGCAACTACGAGGGCACCTTCCTCGGCTGGCAGCCCTTCGTCGAGAGCGGCGAGGCCATGGAGGAGCTGGTCAAGAAGAACGGACCGGTCCTGCCCGGCCTGGAGAACTTCTACCTCTCCGGCGTCTGGGCCACCACGGGCGGCCTCATCAGGGCGGCCGGCGCCGGACGGCAGGTCATGCAGTTCATCTGCCGCGACGACGGCATCGACTTCACCGCCTCCGTCGACGATTCCGCGCCCCCGCCGACCCATGTCCTCATCCCCGTGGGTCCCGGGTCTCCCGTGCGCGAGCCGGAGATGTCCCCACCGCCCGAGCCCGTGCGCCTCCCGCGCTGAGCACCACCGAGCACGGTGAGCGCCGCGGACCGCTCGTCAGGGACCGCACTGCCCCAGCACGCAGCAGGAACGACCGCGCCAGGCAAGACCGCACCAGGAAAGGCGGACACCCCCATGTCTCCCCTGTCCCCTCTGTCCCCCCGCCCGGACCAGCGCTCCGCACCGCACCCGGAGCCGCTCTCCTATCCCTTCTGGACCAGCGAAGGTCTGGATCTGCACCCCGAATACCGTGAGCTGTGGGACAAGCCTCTGGCCCGGGTGCGTCTCCCCTACGGTGAGGACGCCTGGCTGGCGACCCGTCACGAGGATGTCCGCGCCGTCCTGTCCGACCCCCGCTTCAGCCTCGCCACGGCCGTCAGCCGCGACCAGCCCCGGATCGGGCGGATGCCCCGTACGGGCGGTGGCCTCATCGCCAGCGACGCCCCCGACCACACCCGGATGCGCTCCCTCCTGAGCAAGGAGTTCACCGCGCGCCGTATCGAGCGGCTGCGCGAGGAGATCCGAAGGACCGCCGACGGTCTGCTGGACCGGATGATCGACACCGGGCCGCCCGCCGATCTGATCGAGGAGTTCGCCTTCCCGCTGCCCATGACACTGATCTGCGAACTGGTGGGCGTGCCCCACTCGGACCGGCCTCATGTCCGGGCCTGGGCCGACACCGTGTGCTCGGGGAGCGCCACACCCGAGACGATTCAGCGGCAGGCCATGGACTTCTTCGCCCTGATGCGGGGCTGGGCGGAGACGCGCCGCCGGGAGCCCGCCGACGATCTGCTCACGCTCATGGTCCGGGCCTGTGACAAGGACGGAAGTGTTTCCGAGGGCGAACTGATGGGGTTGCTCAACGAACTCCTCGTCGGCGGATTCGTCACCACTACCAACCAGATCGGCAATTTCTTCTCTCTCCTGCTGCTCCCCCGCGACAGCGAGGAGGACCTGATGGCCCGGCTGCGCGCCGATCCCGGTCTCATCCCGAAGGCGGTCGAGGAACTGCTGCGTTACGTGCCGCTGCTCAACGGACTGAGCCTGCCGCGCTATGCCACGGAGGACACCGAGCTGGGCGGCGTGCTGGTCCGCGCGGGCGACCCCGTCATCGTCTCCCCCTCCGCCGCCAACCGGGACCCCGGTGTTTTCGACGACCCGGACCGGGTGATTCTCGACCGTGCCAACAACGCGCATGTGAGCTTCGGGTACGGGACGCACTACTGCCTGGGCGCCCACCTCGCCCGGCTGGAGCTTCAGGTGGCTCTGGAACGCGTACTCAGCCGTATGCCGGACCTGCGTCTGGCCGTTCCCGTGGACGAACTGCGCTGGCGCTCCAAGGAGTTCTTCAGCGGCCTGCACGAGCTGCCCGTCATCTGGTGACCCACTGACCACACGAGAAGCCCGGATCAGCCGGCCGGAGCGGCCGATCCGGGCTCGGTGGTGCGAGCCTCGCTCGCCGGTCGCGGCGGCCGAATCGACCATGCCCACCGCACCCGCGTACATTCCCGGCGGGTCGCTACTCGGGCTGCGTCACCGTCAGCGCCCACCGGACGCTGTCGTCCGACGCGTCAACCCCCACCGTGAAGGACCCCGACCGCACCACACCCGCGTCCATGGTCACCGAGCCCACGCCCGCACTGCCGACAGGACAGTCCACGGCGAACTCGGCCACCCGCACGTCCTGCGAATCCATCGTCACCGCCACGCTGCCGCCGCCCTCACAGGCCACGGTGAGCACGGTCGGCAGCCGGTCCCACGCGCCCCCCGACGCGACTCCACCGTCTCCCGTCATCTCCTCCACCCACACCAGACCATCCGGACCCGGGTGGGGAAGAAGCCCCCCGGCCGCCACGGCGGGCCCGGCCGCCACCCCCGCCAGGCCACACACCGCCACCACCGCGACGGTCACCATGCCTCTCGCACGCATCACGCCTGCCCCTCCCGATTACTTGTCATGACACAGACAGTGTGCGGCGAGGAGAGTCCCGCGCACATGAGTACGGACACTCATGACGCGCACTCCGAGAACGCTCGGCGAAAGCCACTGGGGCCAACCGGCGGTCTCGGGACGGGGCGCCGCGGCGCGCCATTCTCGACTCCGCTACTCTCGGCGCCACTGACGTCGATGCCGGACCGTCACTCGGGAGACGCCAACGCATGAATGCACCTCCGTCGCCACTTGGAGCGGAACGGACCGACGCGTCAGCAGCCGTCCTGATCGGCGCTCTCGTTCCGCTGACTCGGCCTGGCTGGGCCGAGGCGGGCCGACACCTGCTCGCCGGACTGGAGCTGGCTGTTCGTGAAGTCAATGAGGCCGGCGGGATCGTCGGAAGACCGCTCGAATTGGTGGTCCGCGACACCGCGGCTGATCCGCGGAGGGCCGCCGCGGCCGTGGATGAACTGGCTCGCCTGGGCGTGGCGGCCTTGGCCGGGGAGTATCACAGCGTCGTCGCTCGCGTCGCTGCTGCCAGGGCCGATGCCCTCGGTCTGCCGTTCCTCTGCTCGTCAGCGGTGCTCGACACGCTCACCGAACACCCTACGGAATACGTCGCGCGCCTTGCCCCGGCGCAGTCCCGGGGCTGGCGGATCTATGCGGACTTCCTCCTCGGCGCGGGTCACGGCCGAATCGCCGTAGCGGCCGAGTCGAGTGTCTACTGGACGTCCGGGGCCCGCGTTCTGCGGGACTATCTCTCTCCACGGGGCGGCAGCGTCGTCGAACTCGACATGCGCGCGCTCGCCCCTACGGCGGTGTGCGACGAACTCGCCGACGGTCACGCGACAGCGCTCCTTCTTCTGGTCGGCCACCCGGAGCCGGCCGTGTCGATCGTCAAGGCTGTCCGCCGCGACCAGCGCCTCGCCGAGATCATGATCGGTGCTCCGGCCGGGCAGCCGGAGTTCGCCGAATGGGAGACGTCTCTGGGCGACGACGGCGCCGGAATCCCGTTCTTGCTCTACCTGCCCGAGCGCCTCGGCCCACTCGGCGCACGAGTCGAGACGGCCCTGCGTGAGCGGCTGGCCGAAGCACCGTCCTTCGTCGCCTTCGAGGGCTACGACACGATCGTCGTTCTCGCCGATGTGCTGCGTTCTCACGGCACGGACCGGGCGCGCACTGCCGAATCCTGGCCGCGCGTCGCGGTCGAGGGCACCCGCGGGCAGATCCGGTTCTCCCGGGTGCCGGGCATCGGCGTTTGGCAATGGGCTTGGACGCCCATCCAAGTCGTTGATCGAGATCCGGCGGAACCCGGTCGCTTTCGGATCCTCCACACCGGCTGAGCGAGGGCGGGGCAGCGGAATCCTCACGTGGTGCCCAACCCTCTCTTACTTACGAAGGCCATTGTGAATCCTTCGTCGCTGACGCAGGACCTTAACGGGTCGAGTTCCGGAGGCCCTGAGGTGAGGTTCAGTCGCTGACCGGGTCGCAGACCTGGTCCGTCCGGCTGCCCGGTGGGGCCAGGGACTTCTCCGCCTGGGAGAGGCCACGCCCCGCCACCGCGCAGAGTTTCTCCAGCCATCGCTCCGGATCGAGTTCGAGGATGTAGCCGTCCGACCCGTCGACCAGACCCATGAACGCACCATCCCGGGTCAGATCGGCGGTCGCGCCGTACCCCGGCGTGAAGTGGTAGCGCTCGGTGCCGCTGCGCACATCCCAGGAGGTGTACTCGTTCAGCGTGCTCTGGGTGCTCAGGGTGGACTCCGAGGCGAAGGCGGCGAGCCATTGGACACCCCGGTACGCGAGCGGCGCGAGCCACTTGTCCTTGCCTTCCTTGTCCATGTCCCACACCCGGACGCCGCCGTCGTAGGTCAGCACCGCGAGCAGCCGGCCCGTCGGGTCGAAGCCCAACTGCTTGACGGCCCCGAACCCCTTGGTCTCGATCGAGCCGACTTCCCGGCCTTCCTCGAAGTCCCAGATCGCGATGTCGTAGTCCCCGATGGCCGTGCGCACCGCCGCCTGCCCATGACCCGGGCGCGCCACCGCCCAGGTGCCGGCGGCCGCGAGCGAGACCTCGACCGACTCCTGGGCCCTGGGCCGGTAGGCCGTGCCCGCTTCCCGACTCCGCGTCAGGTCCCATCGCACGACGTAGGACAACGCCGAGATCACCACATGGTCCGGGCCGTCGAAGCTGATATTGACCCAGGCCGGTGTGCGCCCGGAGCGCGGGTCGGGACCTGTTGGGTCGATGTCCGGCGGTCGTGGCAGATCGATCCGGTCCAGCTCTCTGAGTCTGCTCCCGTCCATCTCCCAGACCAGGACGGTACGGCCGTCCGCCGCGGGCGTGAGGACCCGTTTCCCGTCCGGGCTGTACGCGCTGTACAGGGCGGCCAGCGGACGGGACGGCCGCATCGCCGTCAGCAGCCTGTGCGTACGCAGGTCCCACAGACGCAGCCCGTTGCCGTCGGCGTCGACACTGATGACGCGGTTGTGGTCGGCGTCCACGGTCCTGATCCGGGCGGTGAGCATGGCGGTGTCGAACGCGGACGGCTCCGGAACACGCGCCACCATCACCGTCGCCCCGACGCCGACCACGGCCCGGAGATTCCCGGGTGGCCCGGTGAGCGCCATGGCGAGCGGCTGCGAGCTGCCGGTGAACGACTCGTCCTCCTCGGTGGGCGAGGGCAGGTCAAGGGTGCCGGGGCGCCCCTTCACCAGGTCGAGGACCAGGAACCGGAACCGGCCGAGAGAGGTTCCGAAGCGCTGCGCCGGGTTGATGAGGAAGCGACCGGTCGGGTCCAGGCGCGGCACATACAGCGGGCAGACCAGGCCCAGTTGGCTCCTGCTGTACTGCTGGCGCACTTTCGGAGTGCCGGTCAGGTCCCAGGACTGGAGAAGCCCTTCGGGGGTGCACCGCACCAGCGTCCGGCCGTCGCCGCTCACCGTGACGGCACCGGTCCGGTCCGTACCCCAGGTCGTCGAGTCCCGTTCGCCGTCGGCGAGGTTCCAGCGGACCAGCCGGCCCTCGGCCCCCTCGGCCGCGCCTTCCCGGATGATCCGGCCGATCACCGTTCCGCCGGGACCGAACCACGCCTCGGCCGTCTCCCATCCCGTCGGTGCGCGCAGCGCCTTGCCCACGCGCCGGCCACTCTCGGACTCCCAGGCCAGGACGCCTTCGCCGGGCAGCGCGGCGAGCACTCTGCGCCCGGTACCGTCGAACCGGAGGTCGACGGCGGCGCGGGCGTTCTTCCGTACGGCGTCGCCGTCCCGCAGGACCACCGTGCGCCAGCCGCCCACGTTCTCCAGGCCTTCCGGGCCTTCCGGAGGGATTCCCAGGGACACCTTCCCGTTGATGGACGCCCGCGCGAAGATCCGCCCGTCGGGTGAGAGCGTGACGATCCTCGATCCTTTCGGCAGACCGCGATCGTCCACCGTGTCCCTGCCGAGGGTCAGACCGACGGCGTCGCCTGAGGTCATGCCCACAATGACGCGCGTGCCGTCCTCGCTCATCGCGACATCACGGACCGGGGCGTGGTTGTCCCACACCACCCGCTCCACACGGCGCAGCCGCAGATACTGCCTGATCAACGCGGTACGGGCCTCCGGCTCCTCAGCCGTACGGTAGGCCGCCCCCGAGAACAGCGCCGACGTCACCACCGACACGTCGTCGAGCTGCTCGGCCCGCACCGCCAACTGCTCGGACGCCGCCTGCCGCAGTTGTCCGTCCAGCTCCGCGTTGCGCGACAGGAAGAGCCCGGAGGCGACCACCGCGAGCACCGTCAGGACGGCGAGGCCGCCGATGAACCACCGCGTCTGCCGTACCCGCCGCCGGGCACGCTCCTGCCGCGCCACCCGCCTCTCGACCGAGCGGTCGATGAACTGCCTCTCTGTGTCGGTCAGTTCGAGACCACGGAGCTCCGCCCACTGTTCCGCCTCCGCGAGCGGCTCGTCCTCCAGGAGCTGCCCACGTTCCACGTCGTGCCGCAGCTCAGCCCGCCAGCCCAGGAACTCCCGGTCCTGCTGTACCCGCGCCTCAAGCCGTTTCCAGGCGCCGATCAGTGCCTCGTGGGCGAGTTCGACGGTCACCGGGGCCCCGTCACCGCCGCGCAGTACGAGCAGCCGCCGCTCGGCGAGCGCGGTCGCGATCCGCCAGCGGCCGGCGCCCGCCTCCTCCCGGCTCAGGACGTTGCGTATCGGGGCCTCGCCGCCCGGCAGGAACCGGACGAGATCGGTGAGCAGCCGCATGGCCTCGGCCTCGTCGGCCTCGCGGACGCACTGCCGCCACACGGTCTCGGCATACCGTCCCAACGCGCCCTGAACACCGCCGACTTCTCGGTACGTGTCGAATCTCAGCCGCCCCCCGGCCTGCCCGTCCCACAGCTGAGCCAGCACGAAGCCCAGCAGGGGCAGTGCGCCGGGACCGTCCCCCGCGTCGTCGAGCATCCGCTCCACGAGCCCGTCGTCGTATGTCACGGCGGGCGTCGACTCAAGGGGGCCCCGGATCACCTGTTCCAGCCGGGCGCGGGACATCGGGGCGAGCAGCCGTACCTGGCCGCGGCCGAGTGCCGGGCCGAGCAGCGGGTGGTTGAGGGCCGCGTCCGTGAAATCCGATCTGAGGGTGACACACACCCGTGGTCCGTCGGGGTGGTGCGCGGGAAACAGCAGCCGTACGGCCTCCTCGACCTCGCTGACCGGTCCGGCGAGCAGCTCTTCGCCCTGATCGAGCAGGACGAGCAGTCGCCGCTCCCACTCCCCGCCGGTCCTGCGCAGGGCGTCCATGAGGCCGCGCTCCGCGAGGAGGTCCTCCAGCAGGCCCACCTCCTGGGCCCTGGCGGCCCCGCGCAGTTCGGGACGTACGGCCGTGACCAGCTCCGAGGCGAGTGCCGCCCGCAGGGAGCCGCCCTCGCCGGAGCGCACCACCAGGACGACATGGCCCCGCGCGCGCATCCGCGGCACCACCCCGGCGCGGGCGAGCGAGGACTTTCCGCTGCCGGAGGGACCGACGAGGGTGACACATGGGTGAGAGCCGAGGAGCAGGGCGGTGACATCGGCGATGTCGTCCTGCCGCCCGAAGTAGACGTCCGCGTCGGCCTCTTGGAAGGTGGAGAGGCCGCGGTACGGTGTCGCGGGGCGGACCACGGGCGCCAGTCCGGGCAGTTCGGCGACGAGGGTGCGGGTGGGGATCAGGAAGCTCTGCTGGACTCCGCCGGGCTGGATCACGACGACCATGCCGGCCACGGCCCGCAGTTGTTCGTCCCAGACCGGGCTGCCGCTGAACCCCTGCTCGACCGGCACGCCGTGCGGATCCGCCTGCGACAGCTGGACCCAGCCCTCCGCGGTGCCGCCGCGCAGCCGTCCGTAGTGCCAGACGCCGCCCGGGGAGCGGCGCGGGAAGCCCGGCACGCGTACGTCGTGGCCCCACACCCGCTCGGTGTCGGCCATGTTCACCGGGCGGGCGCCGGGTATCGGTGCCCGCAGCCGCAGGACCGCGATGTCCCCGGTCTGGTCCGCCCGTACCGGCACCCAGCGCTCGACCGCCGCCGCGCTGCCGCCCTCGGCGAAGGGCAGGTCGACGAGGACCTCGGTGCCCGCCGCCACCTCGTCCTCACGAGGCAGGTTCAGGGCGTCGCTCACCACATGGGCGCAGGTCAGCACCAGTTCGGGGGCGACGAGAAAGCCGGCGCCCGCGAGTTCGCCGCCGGGACCCTTGACCCGGACCACGGCGGCGGCCAGTGCCTCTTCCGGGCTCCGTGACCCGTCCCCCGTGCCTGTCCCCGTAGCCGTCACACCCAGACCTCCGCGTCACCGCGCCCCCGCGCCTTAGGCCAACTCCCCTGCACAGTATCCCCGTTGGCCTCCGCGGCGTCACTTCTATTCCCGGCCGGAGTGAGCGCGGAGCGGGCCGCCGTGAGGACGCCTCGGACGTCGACCCGGTGGGGTGTGTCCCTACCGTCCGGCCGTCTGCCACACCGTTTTCGTCTCCAGGAACGGTGTGATCCTGGTGAGTCCCGGCAGCGCGGCCCAGTCGGGAGAGGGGTCCGGGCGCAGTACGCGGGTGAGGGTGGCCGCCGCCGTGGCTTCCAGTTCTGTCGCGAGATCGCCCGCCCCGGCCAGGTCGATGGCGTTGATGCCGGCGTGTGCGGCGAGGGTGGGGGCCAGCTCCGCTGTGCGGCCGGTGAGGATGTTGACGACTCCGCCGGGCAGGTCGGAGGTGGCCAGCGCCTCGGCGAGAACGAGGGCGGGCAGCGGGGCGCGCTCGCTCGCGACCACCACCGCGGTGTTGCCCGCGGCGATCACCGGGGCGAGGACCGAGACCAGCCCGAGCAGCGGCGCGTCCCGCGGGGCGAGGACGGCGACGACACCGGTGGGTTCGGGGGCGGAGTTGTTGTCGTAGGGACCCGAGACCGGGTTCCCCGTACCCAGCACCTGGGCGATCTTGTCGGTCCAGCCCGCGTAGTAGACCCAGCGGTCGATGGCGGCCGAGACCAGCTCCCGCGCCCTCGCGCGGGTGATGCCCCGCGCGTCCACGGTCTCCTGGACGAAGTGCTCGCGGCGGCCCTCCATCATCTCGGCGATCCGGTAGAGGATCTGGCCCCGGTTGTACGCGGTACGGGCGGCCCACGGCCCGAACGCCTCGCGGGCCGCGACGACCGCGTCCCGGGCGTCCTTGCGGGAGGCCAGCGCGGCGTGGGCGAGGTGGTCGCCGTCGGCTGAGGTCACGGGGATGCTCCTGCCCGACTCGGAACGGGGGAAGGCGCCTCCCACGTAGAGCTTGTAGGTCTTGTGGACCGGCAGCCGCGCGGGTACGGGAGCGGTCGCCTGGTCGGGGGTGGTGGCCGGGTCAGCCATTGAGGTATGCCTCCAGTCCGTGCCGTCCGCCTTCGCGCCCGTAACCGGACTCGCGGTAGCCACCGAAGGGGCTGGCGGGATCGAATTTGTTGAAGGTGTTGGACCAGATCACACCGGCGCGCAGCCGGCCCGCCGTCCACAGCGTCCGGCTGCCCTTCTCCGTCCAGATTCCGGCGGACAGCCCGTACGGGGTGTTGTTCGCCTTCTCGACGGCCTCCTCGGGGGTACGGAAGGTCAGGACGGAGAGTACGGGGCCGAAGATCTCCTCGCGGGCGATCCGGTGCGCCTGGGTGATGCCGGTGAAGACGGTCGGGGCGAACCAGTAGCCGTGCGCGGGGAGTTCACAGGCCGGTGACCACTGCTCGCCGCCCTCCTCGCGTCCCGTTCTGGCGAGGTCCTGGATCCGGGCGAGCTGGGCGGCGGAGTTGATGGCGCCGATATCGGTGTTCTTGTCCAGCGGATCGCCGAGCCGCAGTGTGGCCACGCGCTCCTTGAGCCGGTGAAGGACCTCCTCGGCGACGGATTCCTGGACCAGCAGCCGGGAACCGGCGCAGCACACATGCCCCTGGTTGAAGAAGATTCCGGTGACGATGCCTTCCACGGCCTGGTCGAGCGCGGCGTCGGCGTAGACGATGTTGGCGCCCTTGCCGCCGAGTTCGAGTGTGACGCGTTTGGCGGTGCCCGCGACGGTACGGGCGATCTCCCGGCCGACGCCGGTGGAGCCGGTGAAGGCCACCTTGTCCACACCGGGGTGGGCGACCAGGGCGCGCCCGGTGCCGCCCGCGCCGGTGACGATATTGACGACGCCCGGCGGCAGTTCGGCCTCCTGGCAGATCTCCGCGAAGACCAGGGCGGTGAGCGGGGTGGTCTCGGCCGGCTTGAGGACCACGGTGTTTCCGGCCGCGAGGGCCGGGGCTATCTTCCAGGCGAGCATCAGCAGCGGGAAGTTCCACGGGATGATCTGGGCCGCGACACCGAGCGGCCGGGGGCTGGGTGAGCCCGGCACGGCGAAGGGCAGTTTGTCGGCCCAGCCCGCGTAGTAGAAGAAGTGGGCGGCGGCCAGCGGGATGTCGACGTCCCGGGTCTCCTTGATGGGCTTGCCGTTGTCGAGGGATTCCAGGACGGCCAGTTCGCGGGCGCGGTCCTGGATGATCCGGCTGATCCGGTAGAGGTACTTACCGCGTTCCGAGGGGGTGGTACGGGACCAGGCACCGTCGAAGGCGCGCCTGGCCGCCGCGACCGCGCGGTCCAGGTCCGTGTCGGTGGCCGTGGTCACCTCGGCGAGCGGCTGCTCGTCGGCGGGGTTGACGGTGGTCAGGGTCGTTTCGCCGGGCTCGGTGAACTCGCCGTCGATGAAGAGCCCGTAGGCGGACCGTAGTCGGACCGCCGCCCTCGACTCGGGCGCGGGCGCGTAGCCGAGCGCGCCGGGGGCGGGGCCGGTGTTCTCTGACATCTGTGCCTGGTCCCTTTCAGTCCGCGGAGTAGTAGTCGGGACCGGGGTACGTGCCGGTCGTCAGCTTCGTCCGCTGCATCAGCAGGTCGTTGAGGAGGCTGGAGGCGCCGATACGGAACCAGCGCGGGTCGAGCCAGTCGGCCCCGGCGATCTCGTTCACCAGCACGAGGTTGCGCAGGGCGTCCTTGGTGGTACGGATGCCGCCGGCCGGCTTGACGCCGACCTGCCGGCCCGTCGCGGCGCGGAAGTCCCGTACCGCCTGGAGCATGATCAGGGTGACGGCGGGCGTGGCGGCGGGGGCGACCTTCCCGGTGGAGGTCTTGATGAAGTCGGCCCCGGCGCGCATGGCGAGCCAGGAGGCGCGGCGCACGTCGTCGTACCCCGCCAGCTCACCGGTTTCGAGAATGACCTTCAGATGGGCCGCCTCGCCATCGGGACGGGCGCAGACCTCCTTGACGGCGACGATCTCCTCGTACACCTTGCGGTAGTCCCCGGCCAGGAACGCTCCGCGGTCGATCACCATGTCGATCTCGGTGGCCCCGTCGGCGACAGCGGCCCGGGTGTCGAGGAGCCGGGCCTCCAGCGGGGCGCGGCCCGCTGGGAAGGAGGTGGCGACGGAGGCGACGCCGACCGAGGTGTCCCGCAGGGCGCGTACGGCGACCGGCACCAGGTCGGGGTAGACACAGACGGCGGCCACCGGGGGCACGCTCCGGTCGGCGGGGTCGGGCAGCAGCGCCTTCGTGGCCAGGGCCCGTACCTTGCCGGGGGTGTCGGCGCCCTCCAGCGTGGTCAGATCGACCATCCGGATCGCGAGATCGATGGCGCGCGCCTTGGCGGTGGTCTTGACCGAGCGGGTGGCCAGATCGGCGACGCGGGCGTGCACCCCCGCCTCGTCGACGCCGGGCAGACCGTACAGGAAGGCGCGCAGCGCGGTGTTGCTGGTGGCGGTGTCAGGCACGTGAACCTCGCTTCTCTATGAGCATGTTGAGGATGAGCGCGACCACGAGGATCAGTCCGGTGACGACCATCTGGAAGAACGATCCGAGGCCCATCAGATTGCAGAGATTGCGCAGGACCGACAGCAGCAGTACGGCGACGAACGTGCCCATCACCCCGCCGCGCCCGCCGAACAGATTGGTGCCGCCGAGGACGACCGCGGCGATGGCGTCGAGTTCGAGACCGTTGAACGCGGTGGGCTGGCCGATGGTGAGCCGCGAGGTCAGCAGCACCCCGGCCAGCGCGGCGAGCGCGCCGGAGATCGCGAAGACCGCGGTGATCACACCGCGTACCGGGAGACCGGAGAGGCGGGCGGCCTCCTTGTTGCTGCCGACCGCGTAGATGTACTCGCCGAAGGTGGTGCCGCGCAGGACCAGTCCGGCGGCGACGGCGACGGCCACGAAGATCAGGCCCACGATCGGCACATAGCCGATGAACCCGCCGCCCAGCAGCTGGAAGGTGTGCGGGAGGTCGCCGCCGGCCGGCTCGCCGTCGGTCAGCAGATAGGTCAGACCGCGCACGGCGGTCAGCCCGGCGAGCGTCGTCATGAACGCGGGCAGCGACAGATAGGCGGACAGTCCGCCCATGACGGCGCCGAACAGCGCGCCGGCGGCGAGGCTGATGGCGATCGCCAGCAGGAAGTTGATGTCCTTGTCGATCAGCAGCGCGACGGTCATCCCGCCGAACGCGGCCACGCTCCCCACCGACAGATCGATCCCGGCGGTGAGAATGACCAGGGTCATCCCGACGGCGACGATCCCCGTCAGCGCCGACTGCTGGAGGAGGTTGGACATGTTGCGGGTGGTCAGGAACTCCGGCGCCAGGAGGCTCGCGACCACACAGAGCGCCAGGAAGACCAGCACCAGATTGAATTTGACGATGAGGTCAGCACCGCGCGTGCGGGTGGATCCGGTCCCCGGACTCCGGTCGTCGGTGGCCTGCTTCGGCTCGGCCGCCGTGGTGCGTGTGCTCATGAGGGTGCTCCAGGGGGTATCGCTCCGGTAGGTGTCGCGCCCGTGATGACGGTGTGCGCGATGGTGGTCTCGTCGGTGGTACGGGGGTCGAAGCAGGCCACATTGCGGCCCTCGTGCAGAACCCAGATCCGGTCGGCGTTGGCGGTCAGCTCGCCCAGTTCACTGCTGGCGAGGAGGACGGCCACGCCCTGATCGGCGAGTTGGCGGACCTGGCGGTAGAGGTCGGCCTTGGCTCCCACGTCCAGACCGCGGGTGGGCTCGTCGAGCAGCAGGACCCGGATCCCGCCCTTGGTGATCCACTTGGCCAGGACCACCTTCTGCTGATTGCCGCCGGACAGCTTGCCGACCGGCTGGTCCGCCGAGGAGAAGCGGACCCCGAGATCCTTGAGCACCGGCGCGGCCAGCCGGCGGCCCAGCCGGCGGGGCCCGAGCCAGGGCGGTCGGCCGAGGGCGGTGACGGCGGCGTTGCGGCCGACCGACAGGCCCGGCATCAAGCCCTGCTCCTTACGGCTCTCCGGTACGAGGGCCAGCCCTGCCCGTACGGCGGCGGCGGGGCTGCTGAGCCGTACGGCGGCGCCGTCCAGCGTGACCGAGACCGCGGCCCCGGTGTCCCCGAACAGCGCCTTGAGCAGCGTGGTGCGACCGGCCCCGCCGAGCCCGGCGAGTCCCACGATCTCGCCGGCCCGCACCTCGATCCCGGCGACATCGATCAGCCCCGGGCGACGCACGGAGTGGATCTCCAGCAGTGGTGACCCCTGCGGAAGGGGCCGTTCGGTGGTGCCGGTGAGCTTCCCGGCCGTCCCGATCATGTCGGCGACCAGCTCGTCGGGGGTGGTGGTGGCCAGCTCCCGCACGGCGACCGACCGGCCGTCGCGCATCACCGTGGCCCGGTCGCCGATCTCCATCACCTCGTCCAGCCGGTGCGAGATATAGATGACGGAGCGGCCCTGCGCGGTGAGCGAGCGGATCACCTCGAACACCTTGCGCAGATCGCTCTCGCCGAGGGTGGCCGAGGGCTCGTCCATGACGATGACCCGCGCGTCGGCGGTCAGCGCCTTGGCGATGGCGGTCAACTGCTGTGCCGCGATGGGCAGATCGCGTACGAGGGTGCTTACGGGGAATTCCCCGCCGACCCTGGCCACGGCGGCGCGGGCCAGCTCGGTGCGCTCCTTGCGGCGTACGAAGGGGCCGTAGGAGGGCGCGTGCCCGAGCAGCAGATTCTGAGCGACCGTCAGATCCGGTACAAGATCGAGCTCCTGGTAGATCACGGCGATCCCGGCGGCCATTCCCGCCTGGGGGCTGGTCAGTTCGACGGGCTCCCCGTCGAGCAGGATCTCGCCCTCGTCCGGCCGGTAGGAGCCGGCGAGGATCTTCATCAAGGTGCTCTTGCCCGCGCCGTTCTCACCGAGCAGACAGTGGGTCTCCCCGGCGCGCACGATCAGTTCGGCGCCGTCGTTGGCGAGGGTTCCGGGGAAGCGCTTGACGATGCCGCGCATCGACAGCCGCGGTGTCACGCCCCCGGTGTCGCGGTGGCTCATGGCTTCTCCTTTCCGCATGTCGGGACTCTCCTCCGGATGCCGGGACTCTCCGCTCTCATCGCTCCTCGCACTGGTCCGGGTTGAGCAGATGGGACGCGGTGTGATGGTCGGTGATGAGGGTGTTGCACAGTCCGCTGGAGACCACGGCCGCGCACACCGCGTGTTTGGCCGCGCCGGAGACGACGGCCACCGATACGGCGCTGTGGCGCAGATGGTCCAGGGGGAGGCCGAGGGTACGGTCGTCCAGCGGGCGGTCCACGATCGCTCCCCGCGCGTCGATGAACCGGCCCGCGACATCTCCGACCGCTCCCGCGGCGGCCAGCCCGGCCAGATCCTCCGCCGTCAGATATCCGGAGCTGACCAGGACGGAGTCGGCGCCGATGCCACCGGGGCTGAACAGGACCGTGTCCGCCGCGGCGGCCTGGGTGAGGACGTCCGCGACCGCGCTGTCCTGTTCGAGGAGCCGGCGCGTGGCCTCCTGCTCCACGATGGACGGCACGGGCAGCACACTGAGGGTGCCCCGCGCGAGGTGCGCGATCCGTCCCGCCATGTCCTGTGCGGAGGTGGGGGTACGGGAGCGGCTGAGCCCGCCGTTGATCTGGACGACATGGACGCCGGTCGCCCAGCCCGGGTGCAGCCGGGCCGCGAGCAGGTCCAGCGTACGGCCCCAGGAGACGCCCAGCTGCTGGGGCGCGGGCTGGAGCCTGGCGAGGTAGTCGGCCCCCGCCTCGGCGACCCGGGCGCGCAGGCGTTCCTCGTCGTCGCCCCGGTCGGCGGCGACCACGACGGCGTCGCGCAGCCCGAAGACCTCCCGCAGCCGTTCCTCCAGGCCGCGCATCCGGGCCTTGGGGTGGACGACCTCGATCCGTACGATCCCGGCCTGCCGGGCGTCGGCCAGCAGCCTGCCGACCTTCCAGCGGGTGAAGTGCAGTTCCTCCCCGATCTGTTCCTGCGTCCTGTTCTGCTCGTAGTACAGGGAGGCGACCTGGTAGAGCAGGGCCTCGTCCTCGATGTTGGTCATCCGGACCTCCTTGTCCGTTGCCGGGATCCGCGTCCACCGCCGGGATCTCCTGGGCGCCGCCGGGATCTCCTGGGCCGTCCGGCCAGCTGTCCGGGTCAGCCCGGCCGGCGGTCCGGCGCGCTGAGCCGGTGGGCGATCGGGCGGGTGGCCTCGGTGGCGGCGCGGTAGTCCGCGTAGCCGCGTTCGAGGACATCGCGGTGGGTGGGGTCGGGTTCCACGATCCGTACCCGGGGGGCGAACCCCGCGGCGGCCTCGGTGAGTGAGCCCGCCTGGCCTGAGCCGGCGGCGGCGGTGACCGCGCAGGCCCGCAGGGTCAGATTGTCCTCGCTGACCAGACGCAGCGGACGGCCCAGGACATCGGCGGTGGTACGCAGCCAGAGCGGGTTGTGTCTGATGCCGCCCGAGACGAACACCTCGTCCACGGCGATCCCGCCGTCGACGAACGACTCAAGCACCTGCCGGGTGCCGTAGGCGACACCCTCGACGGCTGCCCGGTAGACCTCCGCCGGCCGGCTGCCGAGGGTCAGCCCGAGGACGGCGCCCCGCAACCGGGGGTCGCGCAGCGGGGTGCGGTTGCCCATGAAGTAGTCGAGGACGGTCAGCCCGTGGGCGCCCGGCTCCAGCGCGGTGGCCTCCTTGATCAGTTCCGGCAGCTCCGCGCGGGGCCTGCCGAGAAGCTGCTCGCCGGCCCAGGTCAGTACGGATCCCGAGGTGACCTGACCCCCCTCGACCAGCCAGCGCCCGGTGTTGAGGGCGTCCGGGTAGGGGCCCCACACGGTCGGCGGGAAGACGGGTTCGTCGATCTCCGTGACGAAGGCGGTGGACGTACCGGAGACGACCGAGACCCGGCCCGGCCGCGCGCCGCCGATGGCGAGCAGGGAGAGATGGGCGTCGATGCCTCCCGCGCAGACCACGGCCCCGCCGGTGATGCCGAGTTCCGCGCGGGCCGCCGCCCGTACCGGTGCGACGGGGTCGCCGACCGGGATGATCCGCTCGGGAAGTCTGTCCCGCAGATCGGGCACACCGAACTCGGCGTAGAGATCGTCGGGCAGCCCGGCGCCGCGCGGGTCGTAGTTCCACTTGCAGACGGCGTTCATCCGCGAACCGGTCCACTCGCCGGTCAGCCGCCATACGAGATAGTCCACGGCCTCGGTGATGTGGCGGGCCGCGCGGTAGACGTCGGGCTCGTGACGGGCCAGCCACATCGCCTTGGGCACAAGCCACTCGACGGCGTCGGAACCGCCCGCGTACCGCAGCACGGGGTGGTCCGAACGGGCCGTCAGCTCCGACTCGGCGCTGGCCCGGCTGTCCATCCAGAGCAGCGCGGGACGCAGTGGCCGTCCCGCGCCGTCCAGTACGGCGACGGTCGAAGCGGTGGTCGCGACGGCGACGCCGGCCACCGGGGGCGAGCCCGCCTCGGCGAGCGCGGCGCGGGTGGCGGTCACCACGGCGCGCCACCAGTCCTCGGGGTCCTGCTCGGCCCGGCCGGGGGCCGGGAAGGAGGTCGGATAGCCGCTCTGGCTGAGGCCGAGCGCCTCGCCCCCCGCGCTGTACACGGCGACGCGGGCGCTCTCGGTCCCCAGATCGATGGCGAGGAGCGCGGTCATGGGCGGACTCCGTTCGTCAGGACGGTCACAGACGGTCTCCGTTCGGCAGGAAGAGGACCTTGGAGCTGAACATGGAACGCTCACCGAGCCGGTGCAGCGTGCTCGACACGTCGTCGAGGCCCAGCTCGTGCGTGATCATGAACTTCCAGCGGAGACTGCCGTCGCCCATGGCACGGGCGGCGGTGCGCCACTCGTCGCCGGGGAAGGGCGCGGAGAACGAGTTCCAGGCGCCGTGCAGGGTGATCTCCCGGCGCAGGAAGTTGCTGAAGGTGGACTTGGGCAGGACGACCGGGTCGTGCGGGATGCCGATGAAGACGGCCTGACCGTGCCTGGCGGCGAGCGTGACCGCCTGGTCGGCGGTGGCGGGCACCCCGGCGGACTCGATGATCACGTCGTATCCGGTGCCCGCGAGCTCGGCCGCCCGCGCCGGGGTGGCGGCGGTGTGGGTGGCGCCGGCCTCCAGGGCCATGGCCGCCTTCTCCTCGCTCACATCGATCGAGAGCACCTCGCTCGCGCCGGCCAGCCGCGCCCACTGAATGGCGAACAGCCCGATGGGTCCCGCGCCGACGACGGCGACCCGGTGTCCGGTGCGCAGTTTGGTACGCCAGACGGCGTGCAGGGCGATGGCGGCCGGGTCGAGCATGGCGGCGGCGCGCGGATCGAGGTCGGCGGGCAGGACCATCAGATTGCCCTCGGGGACGGTGACGTACTCGGCGTAGGCGCCGGCCCGCCGGCTGCCGAAGTAGTCGTAGTCCTCGCAGAGGCTGAAATGCCCCTGGGCGCAGGGGGCGCAGCGACGGCAGGGGATCAGCGGCGGTACGGCGACGAGGTCGCCCTCCTTGACCGTGCCGGCCTCGGCGAGTTCCGCGCCGAGCGCCACGACATGGCCGGAGAACTCGTGGCCGCAGATCAGCGGGAGGTGGTAGGCGCCGCCTGGCCGCAGCATCCGGGGGATGTCCGAGCCGCAGACCCCGCAGGCGGCGACGCGGACGAGTGCTTCCCGGGGCGCGGGTTCCGGTACGGGAACCTCCTCGACGCGGATGTCGCCCGGGGCGTGGAGCAGGGCGGCTCGCATGGTCTGCGGCATGTTCGTATCGCTTTCTCGGGTGGGGCCCGGCACACGGTCGGATCGGGCGGGTGGCGTGGGGCGCGGGGTCATTCCTTGCCCGTGAGCGCGAAGGTGCTGGAGCCGGTGTAGGTGGCGGCGTTGGCGGGGTCGATCAGACCGGTTCCGGCGTCGACGGAGGCGGGGACCTTCTTGCCGGCCTGGACGTCCAGCGCGGTCGTCACGGCGGTGGCACCCAGCGAGATCGGGTCGTTGAGCGCGGTGGCGAGATACGGGCCGTCGGAGGCGATGGACTTGACCGCCTCCATCAGACCGTCGACCCCGGCGACCTTGACGTCGGTGCGGTTGTTCTCCTTGAGCACCTGGAGCGCGCCGAGAGCCATGTCGTCGTTGTGCGCGTAGACCGCCTTGACGTCGGGGTTCGTCTGGAGGAGGTCCTGCATGGCGGTGACGGCCTTGGAGCGGATGTAGTCGCAGTAGGGACCCGACACGATCTTGATCTTGCTGTTGGCGGCCACGGCCTCGTGGAACCCGGCGCCGCGGTCGCGGGCCACCGCGCCGCCGGCGTCGCCCTTGATCTCGATGACCTTGCCGCCCTGGGCGCCGAGCGCCTTGGCGACCTCCGCGCCGACGAGCCGGCCCATCTCTTTGTTGTCGCGGCCGACCTGCGCGACGGCGCCCGAGGGCACCGGGCGGTCCACGCTCACCACCGGGATACCGGCGGCCTTGGCCGCGGCCAGCCCCGCCTTGACGCCCTTGGGGTCGACGGGGTTGACCAGCAGGACATCGACGCCGCGCGTGATCAGGTCCTGGATGTCGTTGTTCTGCTTCGTCACGTCGTCACCGGCGTCGGCGAAGTTCAGCTTGGCTCCGGCCTTCTTGGCGGCCTGCTCGGCTCCGGTGCGCAGCTGGACGTAGAAGGGCGACTGCTGGGTCGCCTGGCTGAAGCCGATGGAGAGGCTGCCCGTGGACTTCTTGCCACCGCTCTCGGTGCCACCGGGAGTGGTGGAGACGGAACAGGCGGCAAGTGACGCAAGGGTCGATGTCGCGATAAAGATCCCGAAGACGCGCTTCATACGCATGTGGGCCTCCAAATGTGGTCCTGGCGAGGGACAGTAGGTCCGGGGTTAACCTCACGGCAACACATGCGGTTTTTTTTGCTCTCATGAGCAAGGGCGCTGCTGACCTGGTGTGATCCGCTGGACGCGGCGGGTGACGCGGGGAAGCCCGCCCGCGCGGCCCCCGCACACACTGTGCCGACGGCAGGCGCGCGGCACCCGATTCCGGTCTCTGCCAGAATCGGCGGATGCTGAGCATCGGAACGATCGTGATGGGGGCCGGCGATGTGCGGCGGGCCGCGGATTTCTGGAGCCGGGCCCTGGGCTATGTGCCTCGGGACGGCGAGGTGAAGGACGACTGGGTGGTGCTGGTGCCGGCCGATGGCTCCGGTGCCGCGCTGGCCCTCGACCGCACGACGACGCTCGCGGAGGAGCACCCGAGGATCCACCTCGATCTCTATGCCGGCGACGCCGCCGATCAGGAGGCCGAGGTGGCTCGGCTGATCTCCCTGGGCGCTGAACGTGTCGACTGGGACTCCTATCCCGAGGACGCCGACTTCGTCGTGCTCGCGGATCCCGAGGGCAACCGCTTCTGCGTCATCGACACCAGTCACGGCTGACGCACGGGGCTCGGGCGACGCGACACGTAAGGGCGCGATGGCGGGTACGGAACTCCTTGTCGTGTGGCGGTGTGTCAGGTGTTGTGTGCGGCGATGGCCCGGAGCAGTGTCAGGGTTTCCCGCTCACGGTTGGTGGCTTCGTCGGGCGAGGTGCCGAAGGTGCGGTTGGCCGAGAGCTTGACGATCCGCACCCGTCCGTCGACGAGGACGAGCAGGGCCGCGGTATCCGTGTCGGCGGCTCTGCTCCTGTGGTCAACGCGTGGTCAGCTCATTCGGCGTCCGAGAGCTCCACCGATCGCCGAGACGGGTTCTGTGTGCCAACGTGAGGCCTGTGTCCGACTTCTCGACGTACATCGAGCGCAACAAGAGGTTCGCGGAGACCGATGCCAGGCTCAACGTGCCTGCCGTCCCGTTCATCCCGTTCAAGCAGGCGTTCGTGATCATTTGTATCGATCCGCGCGTCGAGCCGGCCGCCATTCTCGGGGTCGAGCTCGGTGAGGCGATCATCCTGCGCAACGTGGGCGGCCGGGTGACTCCCGCCGTCCTCCAGGACGTGGCGTGGATCAGCTATCTCCACGAGGTCAAGACGCCGGATGCCGACTGGTTCCAGCTGGCCGTCATCCACCACACCGACTGCGGATCCGGCCTGTTCGCGGATGACGAGTTGCGTCATGGCTTTGTCGCGCGTTTCGGTTACGACGACGCGACCATCGCCGATCTCGCCGTGGTCGAGCCCGCCGTGACACTGCGGAAGGACGTCGAGCTCCTGCGGCGGAGTCCGCACCTGTCCTCCCACGTCAAGGTCTCGGGGCACCTGTACGACCTGGAGACCGGCCTGCTCACCACGCTCGTCGACTAGGACCGCTGTGAAGCGGGTGCCGGCGGGGCGCTGCCACGAACCGCGGAGGCTCCGGCCCACCGGGGAGGCCCACCCGGGAGGAGGTGGCCCATGCGCTCGCTGACCGCGATCGAGTTCCTGATCCGGCTCGCCACCGGCGTGGGCTGCGGCGCTCTGATCGGTGTCGAGCGTCAATGGCGTGCCCGCATGGCGGGTCTGCGCACCAACACCCTGGTCGCCACGGGCGCCACCCTGTTCGTCCTGTACGGCGTGGCCGTCGACAACACCGGCAGCTCCACCCGGGTCGCCTCCTACGTCGTCTCCGGAATCGGCTTCCTGGGCGGCGGCGTCATCCTGCGCCACGGCGCCCGGGTACGCGGCCTCAACACCGCCGCCACCCTGTGGTGCTCCGCCGCCGTCGGAGTCATGGCCGCCTGCGGGCTCCCCCACGACGAGGCTGCGCGCGCGACGGGAGGGGCAGGACATCAGCAGTGTGCGTGCCACCGTCGAGGTGAGCGGCGACATCGCTCAGGTACTGGAGCCCGTCATCACCCGGCTGTCCCTGGAACCCGGCCTTCACGACCTAGCAGCGGACCCGAACGCCCGGACCTGAGCACCCGGACATGAGACGGTATCCGGCGCCGCGCCGCGTCATTACCGCGGTCTCCGCCATTCCCCGGTGTGCTGGCGGGCGGCCATCAGCCAGGTGACCGTTCGGCTGATGTCACTGGCGGAGATGATGCCGAGGACCCGGTGGTCGTCCAGTACCAGGACTCGATTCTCCGCGCCGGGCTGAATACGCGGCAGCAGGTCCGCGAGGGGAGCGTCCGGGGCAGCTGTGGTGACCTGCTCCAACGGCAGCATCACGTCCGCGACCGTATGGGAGTCCCGCTGCCCCTCGGGTACGTGCCTGGCACGGTCCAGGGTGACCAGCCCCGCTGCCCTGCCTCCCTCACCGACCACGGGAAAAGCCGAGAACCGATACCGGTAGCGGGGGTCGGTGAGGAACTGTGCGACGGTCAGCCCGCCCTGAACGGTGACCGGGTCGGGGGTCATGGCCTGCCGGACCGGGATACCCGCCAGCAGGGTCCGGAAATGCGCCTGGCGTCCTTCCGCGGTGGCAGCGGCGATAAGGAACCAGCCGATCAGTGACAGCCAGAGTCCCTCGAAGGTGCGGGTCACGATGAACAGGAGAAAACCGGCCGCGACGAGCAGCCAGCCGAAGGCGCGCCCCGCGGCGCTCGCGTTGATCGTCGCCCGCAGCGGGTCTCCGCTCCGACGCCACAGCAAGGCCCGCAGCAGTCGGCCTCCGTCCAGAGGTGCTGCCGGGATGGAGTTGAACAGGGCCAGCAGGATATTGATCGCGGCCAGCCAAGTCACCGCCTCCAGGAGCAGTCCCGGGGCATGCCCGAGATGGAGGAGCCAGGCACAGAGCCCGAAGAGCACTCCGAGCAGAAGGCTGACCAAGGGGCCGACCCCGGCGATACGCACTTCCGCGGCCGGGTTCGACGCCTCGGATCTCATCCGGGCCACGCCGCCGAGAAGCCAGAGCGTGATGTCGTCGACCTGTACCCCGTTCCGCCGGGCGACGATGGCGTGGGCCAGTTCATGGGCGAGGAGCGAGGCGAAGAAGATCAGAGAGGTGGCGAGTGCGGCCCCCCAGTACAGCGCGGGCGAGTGTCCCGGCTCCACCTGCGGGAAGCGACCCTGCGCCAGGCCCAGCGCGAGGAGGAAGAAGATCACCAGAACACTCCAGTGAACCCCGATCCTCACCCCGGCGATCCGCCCCAGCGAGAAGGTTGCTCGCACGTTGGTCTCCCTGTGTGATCGGCGTGCCGCCCGCTGTCGCGGCGAAATCGGCACAAGCGGCGCCGGCTCGGCTGTCCTCCCCCTGGCTGTGCTCCCCACTGCTGTCCTCCCATGGTGCGGCCGTCAGCACTGTGCGGCATCCGAAGCACGGGGCCCGCCGGCTCCTGTCACCGCCCGCCCGGAGGACCGACCCTCGCGCGTCACGCCGTCATGGGTCACGCCGTCATGGGCCCGTCAGGGTCCGCCGTCTCCACGTCAGAAAGTCGCCAACAAACCGGGATATCGCCCCTGGGGTCTTTTGATGGGAGCAGCAACGGTGAGATCCGGCGAGGGGTGGTGGCGTGATGGAGAGATACGGCGGTCGGCGCGTGGTGGCCGGGGTGAGCGGCACGCTGGGCAGTCTGACCGCCCTGCACCGGGCGGCGGCCGAGGCCCGTCGGACGGATGCGGAGCTGTGGGCCGTGCTGGCCTGGGCGCCGCCCGGCGGAGAACTGGGGCAGCGCAGATCGCCCAGCCCGTCGCTGCTCGACGAGTGCCGCCGGGCGGCCATCGAGCGGCTGCTCCAGACGGTACACACCGCCTTCGGCGTGGCCGGGCCCGGAGTGCCGATGGAGGGTCTGGTGATACGGGGTACACCGGGCGCCGTGCTCACCGGAGCCGCCAACAGCCCCGAGGACCTGCTGGTCGTCGGCGCCGGGGTACGCGGACGGCTGCGCCGCGCGCTGCGGCCCTCGGTCGCCCGGTACTGCCTCGCGCGCGCGTCCTGCCCCGTGCTCGCCGTGCCGCCCTCGCCACTTCAGGACGAGATCGACGCCGTAAAGCGCCGGATCGCCTGGCACATGCCCCTGGACACGCGGGAGTTGGCGGACTGATCGGCGCATCCCGACCGGGGGTGGGGACTCCACGGCCCTCGACGAGCCGCGCACAGAACGCCCGGCCGGGAGACCCCGGCCGGGCGTCCGGCCACGCTACTGACAACGGCCTTCAGGCTGCCATCAGGTCAGATCGTCAGTGTGTCTCAGATCGTCGGTGTGTCATCGACGACCTCCTTGTGCGGTTCGACAATGAACTTCCAGCCATCGCTGGGCTCCAGGAACCGCACGCGGGTCGGGTAGATGTCCAAGGCGCGGCGGTCGCGGTTCTGACTGTTCGCGCCCTTCCGCCCCCGGATCGGCTCCTCGAACAGGTCGACCTTGACGTCCGGCACCGCGACGACCTCCTCGCTCCAGCGCTGAACGATCCCCACACCGAACGCGTCCCGCGCGGCGGAGTAGAGCGAATCCAGAGATTCCTTGCTCCCGTCGGGAACGAAGAGAGCGAGATTCAGCAGAACGCCGGCACTCTGGAGAACCTCTATTTCCTCCCCCGCCTCGTCGGCTATCCAGATCCCGCGCTCCTCGGAATTGTCCGGGAGAATATGGATTTCCTTACCGAAAATCGTCCTTGCGGTGAAGGATCCTCCCTCGAAATTCTTACCCGGCTCCGTAAGGAAAGCCGGGGCATAGCAGTCGAGAGGAAGGCCATCCATCTCCGCCGAGACGAAGATGTCGTCCTGGAGGCCCAACTCTGAGACCTCCCCGGCCGTAAGACGTCGAGCCGCAACCTTCTCGATATTCACGCCATTCCCCTTTTTTGTGGCACCCTGTGAATTCATCGAAACTCTATCACGAAAACGCCAGGCCAGTTGCCGTTATGTATGCCTTCTCGGTTACGGATAGTACTGGCCGGCCGGTATCGCCTTGCAGAGAACGCGACCATTCTCACGGTTCTCGGGGAAGCACTGCCTGAACCAAAAGAATCGAGGGGACGCGAGGTCGAGCTCACCCTTTCCGGCGGTGCGGTACGTGGTCGCCCGGGTGCCGGCTTCGGCGACAGGGGTGATGAGTCGGAACGGACGCGCGCTACGCTCACCCCTGTGATCGCCCCCGACCCCTGTCCCAGAACCGGCCACGATGGGGAGGTGCGCTGAGCCGATGGCGAACGGGCTGACGATCGGTCAGGCGGCGGCGTACGTCGGCGTCACGATCAAGACCGTGCGGCACTATCACCGGCTCGGCCTGGTCCGGGAGCCGGTGCGTGACGGTTCCGGCTACCGGCGTTACGGGTCGGTCGATCTGCTCCGGCTGGTCCAGGTGCGGACGCTGGCCGGGGCCGGCGTACCGCTCGCCGAGATCGGTGACCTGCTCGACGCCGAGCCCGAGCGGTTCACCGCCGCTCTGGACGATGTGCACCGCCGGCTCACCGAACGGATCGAGGACCTGGTCGCGCGCCGCGACACACTGCATCGGCTCGCCCATGGCGACCGGGTCCTGCTGCCGGAACGGGCCTGCACGGTCTTGGACCGACTCGCCGGTCTCGGCTTCAGCCCCGACTACGTGGCCACGCAACGGGAGGCTCTGGTGCTGGCCAGGGCGGTGGTCCCGGACGTCTTCGACAGCTTCCTGACCATGCTTGAGCACTGGATCGACGATCCCGGGTTCATCGAGCTGACCAAGCGCGGCTGGGACGCGATGTCCTGGGACCAGGACGACCCGCGGATCGAGGAGCTGGCGTCCGCGATGGCCGACAAGCTGCTGGCCAACCGCGCGCTGCTGGCGATGCCGACCGGATTTCTGAACCGGCCCGACGCCGCTTCCCGGTATGGACTCGTCAACCACCACCGGGAAGAACAGCTGCCGTCCGTCGCCCGGTTGAACGCGCTGATCGAGGCGAACCTGCGCGCGGCCGGCATCGACGTCCCGCGTCAGTAGATCACTGCCGAGCCCGGGCCCTCACGGCGTGACGCGGCTCAGTCGTGGTCGCGGTGCGCGGCGCGGGCTGCGATGGCGTCGCCCGCGGTTCGCGCCTGGTACTTGCCCTGGTGGGTCAGCAGAGCGCGGTGGTTGACATCGCCGAGGGCATAGAGCCAGGCGCCGTCGACGCCGCGGACCAGGCAGGTGGTGTCCACGTCCAGCCAGGAGCCGGCCGTGAGCCCGACCGTGTCCAGGCCGATGTCGTCCGTGTTGGGGGTCCGGCCGGTGGCGAACATGACCTCGTCGGCCTCCACCTCGTCGCCGTCGTCGAGGGTGAGGGTCACAGGTCCGGTGGGGTCCGGACGCCGTAGCGCGGTCACCCGCGTGCCGGTCCGCACATCCACGCCCGCCTCGGTGAGTCCACGGGTGACCAGATCGCCCGCGAAGGGTTCCATACGGGGGATCGGACGGCGGCGGGCGAGCAGGGTGACCTGGGAGCCCAGGCCCTGCCAGAGCGTGGCCATCTCGATGCCGACCCCACCGGCGCCGACGATGGCGAGCCGGCCGGGCACGGTGCTGGAGTCGGTACCCTGCCGGTTCGTCCAGGCTCTGGCCTCCTCGATGCCGGGGATGTCGGGCAGGAGCGGCCGGCTGCCGGTGGCGACGGCCACGGCGTGGCGGGCGGTGAGAGTGTGCTGTGCGCCGTCGTCCCTGGTGACCGTGACCCGGCGGGGTCCGTCGATCCTGCCGTGGCCGCGGAAGAGGACGGCGCCGATGCTCTTGACCCATTCGGCCTGCCCGGTGTCATCCCAGTCGCTGACGTAGTGGTCGCGACGGGAGAAGACCGCCGCGGTGTCAGGTCCGCCGGTGACCGCCTGCCGGGCACCATCCACACGACGGGCGTCGGCGACCGCGATGACCGGCCTCAACAGCGCCTTGCTGGGGACGCAGGCCCAGTAGGGCGGAGCGCGAAGCCCCTCGGCGCGCATCCTGGTCATATAACCGTGCTGCCTGTACCGACCATCGGACCCCGGCCGCGGGAATGACCAAGAGCGCCCATAAGCACCACCGTGGGCCGCTCCCGCGGCGAGTCCGCCACTCCCCCCGTGCCCGGGCTCGATCAGCGGAACGTGGACGGCCTCCGTTCCGCACAGCGGTAGCCTCCCCTCATGAGCGCACGCAGTGACTCGCCCGTGAGGGACGGTGAAGCCGGTCCCGCCCCCGTGCCGGACGAGGGCCCGCAGATCACGCAGGCCGAATGCCGGCAGTGCGGCACGCATATCGCCGGCCTCGACGGCCGTTACAGCTGCGGCGTATGCGGCTGGGTCAACCACCACTCCGAGGGCCACCGGCAACTGCCCACCGCCGACGACGACACCGACACCACCAACCACCTGGCCTGAACACGGCGCCCCCGCCGGTGGCGCCGACGCGGGTCATCGGTCCTGGCCACTCGCATCGGCGAGCAGCGCGGCGACCCGGGTGACGGTGCGGTCTTCGAGGTACGGCCCGATGATCTGGACGCCCATGGGCAGGCCGTCGCGTGTGCGCCCCATCGGCACGGTGGCCGAGGGGAGATGAACGTGGCCGGCGAGATTCGTCCAGGTCGTCTGGTCGTAGTACGGCCGCCGCTTGCCGTCGACCAGTATGTGCCGCTCCATCGGCGGCAGGCCGGTCTGGTCCTCGACGGCCGCCGTCGGCGCGACGGGCGTGATCAGCACGTCATGGGTCTCGAAGTAGGTGCTCCAGACGTCCCGTAGCTGGGTGCGCTGCTCGTGCGCGAGGAGCCAGGACCGGTGACGGCTCGTGCGTCCGCGCAGGAAGGCGGCGTACGGGGACGGGTCGTCCGTGGCGAGCGTGTCGGCCTGTGCGCACTCCGAGGCGAACGCGTCTTCCGGTGCCGTGGCCGAGGCGGTGGCGAACATCAGCGTGGTGAAGAGGGTGTTGCTGGTGGCCAGGTCGACCGGTCGGGTCGCGGCGTCGAGCCGGGCCCCGGCCCGACGGAGCAACTGCTCAACGTGATCCATGAGTTGGCGCGTCTCGCTGTCGACGGCGCAGAACGGATCGTCGGGCCACCATCCGACGCGGTAGTGGCGCAGCTGGTCGTGGCGCGCGGGCGGGAGGCGGAGCTGCCATGCGGTGGCGTCCCTGGGCGAGGGTGCCGCGAGGACATCCAGGGCGAGGTCGAGATCGGCCGCGGTGCGGGCGAGGGGGGCGAGGGTGAGCATGTCGCCGCTGGTGGCCCAGCCGGGCGGTCGCGGGATATGGCCGCGGGTGGGCACGATGCCGTGGCTGGGACGCAGGGCGTGAACACCGCAGTAGTGGCCCGGCAGTCGGGCGGATCCGGCCAGGTCACTGCCGAGGGCGAGCGGCGCGTGCCCGGCCGCGACGGCGGCGGCCGGTCCGCCGGAGGACCCGCCGGCCGTACGGAGACGGTCGTGCGGGTTGGGGGTGGTCCCGAACAGCGTGTTGGAGGTCTGGATGTCCTGGCAGTTCGGCGGAACGTTGGCCTTGCCGAGGATGATCGCGCCCGCGCGGCGCAGGAGGGTGACCGCGTCCGCGTCGCGGTCGGGGATGTGGTCGGCCAGTTCGGGCAGGCCGCACGTGGTACGGAGACCGCGGGTCTCCAACGAGTCCTTGACGACGACCGGGAGGCCGAGGAGCGGCAGTTCGCCGCCCCGGGCCCGCTGGTTGTCCGCCGCGTCCGCCGCGGCGCGTACCGCGTCGGGGTCAACGGTGACCACCGCGTTGAAGCCCGGGTCGGCGGCGATGACCTCCAGGTGGAGTTCGGCCAGTTCGCGGGCCGAGACCTCTCGGCTGGAGAGGGTGCGCAGCTGGTCGACGGCGGACTGCTGGATGAGGTCGCTCAACGGTGATCTCCTGTGCTGACGGGGGCGGTTATGGTGCGGTGGGAGGTGAAGTGCTTGGCGATGCCGAGCAGGGCGCGGAGGTTGTCGTCCGGGGTGCCGGTGTCGCCGTGGATCTCGGCGTAGTCGGCGGGTTCGGTCTGCGGCGGGTGCCGGGAGGCCATCGCGTCGAGTGCGTCGCGGATCTGGTCGGCGGTGACGGCGAGTGCGAGGTCCTGGCCGGTGAGTCCGGCGGCCCGGTGGCGTGTCTCCGCGTCGGACCGTGCGGCGGGAGCGAGGTGGGGGCGCAGGACGCGCTGGCCGTCGCGGATCTCGACGGTGCGCCGGTACAGGTGCCATCCCAGATCGACACCGGGGTCGCTCAGGCCGTCGTGGCTGGGGGGCGAGTCGAGGGAGATGCCGGGGGCCTGGGCGTGCAGCGCCTCCCACAGCGGCCCCAACTGCCGGTACTGGTCGCGCTCGCGGCGGCGGGTGCGCAGTCGTACGGCCGTCAGCGCGAGGGTGGGCACGAGCCAGCCCAGAAGGACCACGGCGGCGCCGAGGTCCCCGCAGATCCAGGCGAGCGCGTCCAGCTCGTCGAGATGCCCGCCGGCCAGCGAGGCGACCACTCCCCCGATACGGATCCCGCTGTATCCGAGGGTGATCACTGATCCGACGGCCACGGTGTAGAGGCCGCGGGCCACCCATACCGCGCCGGTACGGCGGGCGTGCCGCCAGCAGGCTCGGGCCAGCCACACCTCGCCCACCGCGTACGCCACGATGTAGAGGGTCAGATAGGCCCGGTAGACATCCGTGTGCACGAAGTACGCGGTGAAGCCGACCGGCCGCGACGCGCTCGGGGTGAGGTTGGCGAACAGGACCACCAGGGCGACGATCACGGCGGCGCAGGCCGTGCCCCAGACGAGGATCGTGCGGCGGGCCCGCTCGGGCGGTCCCCAGCAGGCGAGGATGACCTGCTGACACCCGATCATGGTGATGACGCAGATGTGCGCGATGAGGGCCGACGCGTTCGGCACGTCCAGTGCCCGGTCGACCCGTGTCCACACCGGAGCGAAGGACACCGCGAACGAAGCCCCGGACAGGGCGAATACGGCGGCGAGCGCGGCGAGGGCCGGATCATCGCGGAAGCTCCGCGCCCGGAGCAGCAGCAGGGCGAACCCGATCAGGGCGAACGTCAGCGAAATGGGGTGCAGGACCTCTTTCACCGCAGGTTCCTCCCGTTCAGCAGGGTGCGCGCCACGCGGTCCGCGGCGTCCGGCAGCCGGCGGTGGATGCTCTGCTGGAGGAGCGAGGCGATGGTCTCCGCCTCTTCCTCGTCCTGGTACTCATAGGTGGTACGGCCAAGGATCATGCGTACGGTCTCCGGGTCCAGCGTGTTGAAAAACCGCTCGGTGACGGGCTGTTCGGGCGCGGCGGCCAGGCTGTTGTGCCCGCGCAGGATGTGTCCGAGCTCATGGGCGATGATGTGGTCCGCGTGGGCGGGACTGGTCCGTGGGTCGTAGAAGATGTGGTCCACGTCTGTGGTGCGGACCCACATGCCGCACGGCTCGGCGGTGTTGGTGACCGTAGGCTCCAGGCGGATGGGCCGTCCGGAGACCTCCTCGATATGCGGCAGGAGGTCGCGGACGCTGGTGACGGTCGAGGGCACGTCGAGATTCTCCACCAGTAGCCGACAGGTACGCCGCAAGGCTGATTCCATGCTCCGCTCTCTCCTGTGACGGCTCGCTAGTTCTCGTCCGGCAGCGGCGGGAGCCCCTCTGACGCCCGGACGTGATTGATCATCGTCAAGACCGTCCTCATACTCTCGGGTGTGCGCCGCGGATCCGCCGCCCGTCCGGTACGCCACTGCCCTACCAGTACGGCTGAGACGCCCATGTCCGCGGCCACTTCCGCGTTGGTGTACGCGCCCCGGTTCTTCGGGTGGACGACGGCGAACAGCCGGTTCGGTCGCATCGCGACGGATGCCCCGGCGACTTGGTGCCCGCTCGGCACGTCGGGCACGTCACGCTCCGCCGCCGCCATCACGGTCCCCATCCCCTTCACCGCCGTTTACCACACAGGCGATATATGACCTCACTTCAACCCCGATATCAACTGAGGTTGATCGAGCCTATCGCCCGGCCATGTCACCGCAAGGGCACCGGTCCTGGCTTCCGGCCCCGGCCCATGGAGGCCTCCGAGCTACAGCCTCAAGACTTCGTAAGAAGCCATCACGGAACCGCTTGCCTCACCAACTCGCGATACGTTATAACTTCTAACGAACGAACGAGCCTCTAGCTCGCCAGTCACCCAGCTCGCCGACAAGGAGAACCTCATGTCCGGAAGCCGCCGTACCAGCGTCCCCGCCGCCCTGTTCGCCCTCCCGCTCGTCGTCGCCGGTGTCCTCGGCACCGCCGCCGCGCCCGCCGGCGCCACCCCTCACCCCGGCGCGTCCCTCACCTGCCGCGGCGAAGGCGTCGACCCCCATGCCCTCGTCCGCTCCAGGACCGAGACCGTGATCCACGCGCCGCTGAGCACCATTTGGAAGCTCCAGACCGACGTGGAGCGCTGGCCGACCTGGCAGGCCCCGGTCGAGACCGTGGAACGCCTCGACCACGGCCCCCTCCGGAAGGGTTCGGCGTTCCGGTGGACGACCCCGATACCGCCCAACCCCGCGACTCCCGCCACCAGTCTGGAGATCACCTCGACCGTCAAGCAGCTCAAGCACAATTCCTGCCTTCGCTGGAGCGGCCCCGCCATCGGTGAGGGACTGCGCATCGACGGCGTCCACGTATGGAACTTCACCAAGGTCAAGGGCGGCGTGCTCGTGCGCACCGAAGAGACCCACACCGGAGATCAGGTCGAAGCCGATGTCCCCACCGCCACCAAGATCCTCGGCGACGGTCTGAAGGGATGGATGGCCGACCTGAAGACCGCCGCCGAAGCCCGCGCCGGCCACCGGCCCCACTGAACTGGCCGGTACGAGGCGTTCCCCCAGCGCAGCGGGCCATAGAGGCCACCCATCGGCCGGATAGAATCTGGACGGTCTTTTCCGGGCCTCTGGGCTCATCGATTCAGAGGGGGCCCACATGGCGAAGCAGGATCGAGCGATCCGTACGCGCCTGACCATCCTGACCGCGGCGGCCAAGGTCTTCGAGGCGCGCGGCTACCAGGCGGCCACCATCAGCGAGATACTCGCCGAGGCCGGGGTGACCAAGGGGGCTCTGTACTTCCACTTCCCCTCGAAGGAACATCTGGCTCAGGGCGTGCTCCGCGAGCAGGACCAGTGGCTGCCCGTGCCGGACCGCCCCTGCAAGCTCCAGCAGTTCGTGGACACGGTTCTGCTGCACGCCTACCGCCTGCAGACCGACCCGATGGTCCGGGCGGGGGTCCGGCTCTCACTCGACCAGCAGGCTCACGGGGTCGACCGCAGCGGCCCCTTCCTGCGCTGGGGCGGGATCATCGGGGAACTGCTGGAGAAGGCCCAGGCCCAGGGTGAGCTGCTCCCCCATGTGAAGACGGCCGAGACCGCCGAGGTCACGGTGGGGGCGTTCGCCGGTGTCCAGGCCATGTCGCAGGCCGTATGCGAGCACCAGGATCTGCTGGCCCGGACCTCGGTCCTGCTGCGGCATCTCCTGCCCAGCGTCACCCTGTCCTCCGTACTCGCCTCCGTGGACCTCACCCCGAACCGGGGCGGGGCCGTCTTCGCCGAACTGCGGCCCCGGCCGGCCGAAGAGGAGCGGGCAGCGAGCCAGGACGGCTGACGAGCCCGCTCGGTGGTGCGGCGATCCCCACCCGCTGTCATGGCGGGGACCGCCGCACCACCGAAGGGGACAGGGGAGCGGTGGATCAGAGCGTCGCGGTGATGTCCGCCGCCGCGCCGGGACGGTCGCCGTCGAGTTCGTTCACCAGCCCCCGCAGGACTGGCCCGTACTCGGGGTGGGAGAGGGCGAAGGCCATCTGGGCGACGAGGTAGTCGGCCGGGTTGCCGGTGTCGTACCAGCGGCCGGAGATGACCTGCCCGTACACGGCACGGCTGGCCGCGTAGGCGTTGATCGCGTCGGTCAGATAGATCTCGCCCTCCCGCCGGTCGTACCAGAGGCGGGTCTGCTCGCGCAGTTCGTCGATGATGCCGGGGGTGATCACATAGCCGCCGATGGCCGCGTACGAGGACGGCGCGTCGGCCGGTTTGGGCTTCTCGACCAGGCCGGTGATGCGCAGCAGGCCGTCGTCGAGGTCTTCCTTGACGATCGGCACGCCGTAGCGCTGGGAGTCGTCGGGGTCCATCGGCATGAGGGCCAGTACCGGACAGCCGGTCTGCTCATGGGCGCGGATCAGCTGCTGGGCCCGGGGCACCTCGGCCACGAACACGTCGTCGGGCCACAGCACCAGCACCGGCTCGTCCCCGAAGGAGCGGGCGGCGTTCAGTACGGGGGTGCCGTTGCCGTACGGACCGTGCTGGTCGAGATAGGTGATGTGGCCGCGACGGGCCAGCTCGGCGACCTCTTCCACCGCGTCCGCGTATCCCGCCTTCCCGTCTTCCCGCAGCTGCGCGCAGAGCGCGGGGTTGGGCCGGAAATGGTCCTGGATCAGGCTCTTGCCGCCGGAGACGACGATGGTGATGTCGGTGATGCCGGAGTTCACCAGCTCGCGCACGGTGTGCTCGATCACCGGCTTGTCGCCGACCGGCAGCATTTCCTTGGGAGTGGCCTTGGTCAGGGGCAGCAGACGGGAACCCAGTCCGGCGGCGGGGATCACGGCCCTGCGGATCGTCGGGGACATCAGTCTCTCTCGGTCGAACGGATCCGCACCGGCCGGCACGGCTCACGTCGACGCTACCAACGTGCGCGACTGCCCCTGAAAGAGGTCGTGCGCACGGTCACGGAGCGTGCGGGGATGACTGTCCCACCAGGAGTGTACGTTCGTACGCTTTGGCTATAGGCTCCTGCGCATGAGTCTTGTTATGCCGACACGGCCGGGTCTGACAGAACGGCAGGCCCGTGTGGCGGTGAGCGTGCTGTTCTTCACCAACGGCGCGTTGTTCGCCAATCTCCTGCCGCGCTTTCCCCAGATCAAGGCCGAACTCGGGATGGGCAACGCCGCCTACGGGCTGGCGGTCGCGGCGTTCCCGACCGGCGCGATCGTGGCCGGGCTCGCGGCCGGGGTGCTCATTCGCCGGTTCGGCTCGGCGTGGGTGGCGGTGACCGGCACCATCCTGACCGGGGCCTGGATTCTGGCGGCGGGGCTGACCGCTTCGGTGTCGGCGTTCGCCGGCGCGCTGTTCCTGGCGGGGGCGATGGACGCGATCACCGATGTCGCCCAGAACGAACACGGCCTTCGGGTCCAGCGCCGTTACGGGCGTTCCATCATCAACTCCTTCCATGCCATCTGGTCCATCGGCGCCGTCACCGGCGGGGCGATGGCCGCCGGCGCCATCGCGCTAGGCCTGTCGCGGGGAGTGCATCTGGGGATCTCGGCGGTCGTGTTCGCGGTCGCCGCGCTCGCCGCTTCGAGGTTCTGTCTGCCCGGCCAGGAGACCGAACCGGCCGGGGACTCCGTCGACGATGCTCCTGACGCGCGGCGGAAGGAAGCCTCCGGAAGAGGACCGCGGACCCTTTTCGTGCTGGGCGCTCTGGTGTTGATCGCCACGGCGGGCGCACTGGTGGAGGACGCGGGTAGCTCGTGGGCCGCTGTCTATCTGTCGGACTCGCTGGAGGCGTCGGTCGCGTTGGCGGCTTCGGGATACATCGCTCTCGTGGGCGCCCAGTTCATCGGGCGTCTCATCGGCGACCGGCTCGTCGACCGGTTCGGGCAGCGCGCCGTGGCGCGCGTCGGCGGTCTCGTCGCCGCGGCGGGTATGGGCCTGGCGCTGGCCGTTCCGACGGTGCCCGGGACGATTCTCGGATTCGCCACCGCCGGGCTCGGAGTGGCCACACTGGTACCCGCCGCGATGCACGAGGCGGACGAGTTGCCCGGCCTCAGCCCGGGGTCCGGGCTGACCATCGTCTCCTGGCTCATGCGCCTGGGCTTCCTGTTCTCCCCGCCGGTCGTAGGACTGATCGCTGACGCGACCAGTCTGCGCGTGGGCCTGCTGGTCGTCCCCATCGCCGGGCTGCTCGTCGTACTGCTCGCCGGTGTGCTGCGAAAGCGGCTCCGGTGACCGGCACCGTGGGCCATGTCCCTTGAGGATCGATCCGACCGAAGAACGTCCACCCGTGCGGTCCCGCCGAGCGACCGCACGTCCCGAGGAAAGGCTGCCTTTCATGACTGTGCCGAACACACCACTCCCCCGCGAGCGCGTGGGTGTCATGCTCCCCCGCGATCTGCCGGCCGCGGAGGTGCTGCCCTTCGCACGCCGGGCGGAGGAGCTCGGCTTCGACGAACTGTGGGTGGTCGAGGATCTCGGCTTCCGCGGCGGGGTCGCCCAGGCCGGTGCGGTGCTGGCCGCCACCGAACGCATCGTCGTCGGCATCGGCATCATGCCCGCCGGCGCGCGCAACCCCGCCTTCGCCGCGATGGAGTTGGCGACCCTGGCGCAGCTCTTTCCGGGACGGCTGATCGCGGGGATCGGGCACGGCATGCCGGTGTGGATGCGCCAGTTGGGAGCGTGGCCGGCCAGCCCGCTCACCTTCATCGGTGAATACGCCACCGCGGTCCGCGCACTGCTGCGTGGTGAGCCGGGGCCCGTGAACGGCCGGTACGTGACGACCCAGGACGTTGTCATCGGCGAGACCCCGGACCTCGTTCCGCCGGTCGTGCTCGGTGTGCGGGGCCCCAAGTCGCTGGAGGTCGCCGGACGGGTCGCCGACGGTGTCCTGCTGTCCGAGCCGTCCCCGCCCGCGTATATCGCCGCGGCCCTCGGCCACATGGGCACGACTCCGGGCGCGGAAGGTGTCGAGGTGATCGCCTATGACGTCGCCGTGGTCGACGACGACTCCGGCGCCGCCCTGGAGCGGGCGCGTGCGGGCCTGACGTGGATCGGGGAGCCCGACTGGGCGCCGCACCTGGCCGCACTGCCGTTCGCCGACGAGCTCGCCCGGCACCGCCGACAGTGCGCGGGACCGGAGGAGTTCGCCGCCACCATGCCGGCGGAGTGGGTCGCCGAGCTGGCCCTCGCCGGAACACCCGACCAGGTCCGCGAACGCGTTGCCGCCCGGTATCGGGCGGGAGCCACCAGCGTCGTCCTCTCGCCGGTCGAGGCCGACAGGACGGCCGCGCTCACCCAGCTCGCCCGCGTCCTCAGCCGGCGCTGACCGGTGCGCGCCGTGGCCGGGTCGAAACGCTGCTCCGGCAGGGCTCGGCCGCGGCGCATCCACGTCCGGGCCGACGATGAGCCTGGTACTGGCCTCCCTGGGCAACACCGTCCCTGGCACCCCCGGACCGCCGACCTCACCGTTGATGTGTGGCCGCGAGCAAGGCGGCCACCGGAGCCCGCCCCACCGCGAGCCCGCTCCCGCCTTTCACGCGACTTGGAGCACCACCGTGAGGACCAACGTCAGCTTCCCCAGCGCCGGTATCACGATCGCCGGACACCTCTACACACCGGACGACGAGGCCCGCGGCCCGCGCCCGGCGATCGTCGTCGGCCACCCCGGTAGCGGGGTGAAGGAGCAGACCGCCGGCCTTTACGCGCGGCGCCTGGCCGACCAGGGTTTCGTCACCCTCGCCTTCGACGCCGCCTACCAGGGAGAGAGCGAGGGCGAGCCGCGTGGTCTGGAGGACCCGGCCCACCGGGTCGAGGACATCAAGGCCGCGGTCTCCTTCCTCACCACTCGTGAGGAGGTCGACTCCGAGCGCATCGGGGCACTGGGCATCTGCGCCTCCGGCGGATACGCGCTGACCGCGACCGCGTCCGATCACCGCGTCAAGGCCGTCGGCACCGTCTCCGCCGTCGACATCGCGCGCCAGTTCCGCGAGGGCGCCGACGGCACCCAGGACCCGGCCGCTTTCCGGACCATGCTTGACGTGGCCGCGGCCTCCCGCACCGCCGAGGCCCGTGGTGAGGGCGTCCCGGCCTTCCCGCTCTTCCCCGACACCGCCGAGGAGGCGGACGCCGCGGGCGGCGAGCACGGCGTGGAGGGATTCGACTACTACCGCACCCCCCGCGCCCAGCACCCACGCTCGGCGCGGTCCTTCACCTGGTCCAGCGTCGACCGTATGGCCTTCTTCGACGGGTTCCGCTTCGTCGGCCTGATCGCCCCGCGCCCCCTGCTGCTCATCGTCGGCCGCGAGGCCGTCACCTCCTGGATGAGCGTCGAAGCCTTCCAGAACGCCCGGGGTCCCAAGGAACTGCACTGGGTGGCCGGCGCCAGCCATGTGGACCTCTACGACAAGGAGCCCTATGTCGGCGACGCCGTCACCCGGCTGACGGACTTCTTCCGGACCCACCTGGCCAAGAACCAGTAGGGACCGGCGTACAGAGGGCGGGCGTACCCAGGGCCGCGGGCGGTGTCCCGTAGCGCCGCCCGGGCGCCCGGAATCGGGGTTACGCGTCCGGGGGACGGTTGTCGGCGGAGGAGCCGGGCTCCGTGCGGTCCGGCGCCCGGCCGGTCGCCACCCGCTCCATCGGGCTCGGGTCGAGAGGCGGCGGGGCGAGCACCAGATCGGCTCGGTGCGCGGTGGCCACGACAAGATCGGCGTTGCGCTGGTCGCTGCCGAGAGACCACGCGCGGGCCTCGGCGAAGGGTTTGCCGTAGGCCACGTGCCGTTGGATGAGCTGGTTCAGCCGGGTCTCCTCATCGGTGGCGACGTACCACGCCTCGTCGAGGAGTGCTTTGACGCCCGCCCAAGGGCCCTGGTCGAGCAGCAGATAGTTGCCCTCGGTGATGACCAGGGGCACCTCCGCCGGTACGGGGATGGCGCCGGCGACGGCTTCCTCGAACTCGCGGTGGAACCGGGGGGCGTACACACACTCCTCCGCCTGATCGCGCAGCCGGCGGAGAAGCGCCGCGTAGCCCGCCGCGTCGAAGGTGTCCGGTGCGCCTTTCCGCTGTCGGCGGCCCAGCCGGTCCAGCTCGCCGTTGGCCAGATGGAAGCCGTCCATGGGCACCACAACGGCCGTGTCCTGGCCGAGTGCGGCGGCCAAGTGGGCAGCCAGGGTCGACTTTCCCGAACCGGGCGCCCCGACGATCCCCAGAATCGCCCGCCGCCCGGATTCCGCGAGAGCGCCTGCTCGGTCGCGCAGTGCGGAGAGGGTCATCTCCTCGGCGCTCCAGGGTTGGGGGACGGCGGTGGCTTTCATGTGATGACTCTCAGACGGTCATGCGCGAGGTGACCCGGCGCGGTGGTGAATGAACGTGGAGGGAGCGGGGTTGAGCGGCGGTACGAGGGGAGTGAGGGGAGCGAGGGCCGGTGGCCGTTCCGGCGCGCGGGCGGCCTCCCTCATCGTAGGCAACAAGTCCCGGGGCATCCGGAGTGACCCGTGCGTCAGGGCGGTGTGCGGGGGCGGCCGAAAGCCCCCCGCACTCGCGTCCGGTCAGCCTTCCTTGATCTCCACCGACAGCTCATTGTCGACCGTGTAGTACGGGCGCGCGTTCAGACCATCGAGTGCCGTGGCCGGATACACGAACACCCTCTTGCGGTCGGCGAGGTCATCGAGGAGCCGAGCCGTCCGCACCGGGCGCGCGTCCGCGGACGGGCGTACGAACACGTCCCACACCGCCGGGCCCGCATCGACGCCCGGTGTGCTCAGCAGATCCCGGTAGCCGACGGTGAGGGAGAAGGCGTGGCCGCCCTCCGCGGTCAGCTCCACCTCCCGTGCGATGCCGCCCTTACCCCGGCGGCGCAGCAACGCCGCCGCTCCGGCGCCCAGTTCGGTGCCGAAGAGCCGGCCGCGTACCGTCATCGCGCCGTCGGCGACACGGATACGGTCCGCTTCCGCGTGTGTGGGGCGCAGCCAGGCGCGTACGGCGAAGTAACCGTCCAGCGTGGCGTACGGGACCAGGACCGCCAGGGGTGAGGAAGTCCCCTCGGGCGCGCGGCCCGTCACCAGGGCCCGTAGATCACGGACGCCGGGGAGGAGCCGTCGGCGCGGTGCGCCGGGCGAGGGGAGGACATAGGCGTCCCACCGGCCCTCCGCGAAGGCGGGCGCCGGTTCGATGGTGGCCTGCCAGCGGTCCTGGCCGGGCGCCGGTTCCAGGTCGAACACCCGCCTGACCTGTTCGGGCTGTCCTTTCGGCGGGCGCAGGCGCAGCAGCAGTTGGGGCCGGGAGGCCGGGGCCTCCGGCGTGTCCGGGGCGGTGAGCCGTACGGTGAGGCGGTTCTCCCCGTCCACCGTGCAGTCGGCGCGAGGGCGCGGGCTCTCGGCCCGCGCGTTCCCGGCCCGCGCGTTCTCGTCGCGCGGGTCTCCGTCGCGCGGGTCTCCGTCGCGGTCCGGGCTCATCGCTTCGCCTTCCGTACGGTCTTGAGGATGGTGCCGGCCGCCGAGTAGGCGGCGTCCCGGGCCGCGTAGCCGCCGGTCACCAGAGCGCGGTCAATGCCCGCGGTGCGCGCGGCGGCCGGGCGTCCGGCCCGCCTCGCCGACACCAGCGCGTCGAACAGCGCCTCGGCCTGTGCCACGATCGGCCCGGGGCCGTACCGTTCGGAGTTCTTCAGCGCGGTACGCCCCATCCGGCGGCGCGTCTCGTCGTCGCGTACGAGGTCGAGCAGAGCGGCCGAAAGGGCCTCGCGGTCGCCGACGGGCACCAGCCGGCCGTCCGCGCCGTCCGCGATGATCTCGCCCGGGCCGTGCGGGCAGTCGGTGCTGACGACGGGGAGACCGCAGCGCATCGCCTCGACGATCGTCATGCCGAAGGGCTCGAAGTTCGAGGTCGCGGCGGCGATCGAGCCCTTGGCCCACTCGGCCTCCATCGGGCTCGCGGTACCCATCAGGAAAACGTTGTCGTACAGGCCGAGTTCCTCGATGAGCCGTCTCAGCCGGTCGTGCTCCTCACCTCCGCCGTACACGCGCAGCTGCCAGTCGGGCCGTTCGGCCACCACCGCCGCGAATGCCTCGATAAGCAGGTCGTACCGCTTCACCGGGACCAACCGGCCCGCGGCCACCACAACGGGGGCGGTGCCGTCCGAGGGCGGGAGCGACGGGTCGGGGACGCTGTTGGGCAGCGCTTCCACCCGGACGCCCGGCAGCCACATCTTCTTGCGGTACGCGGCGGCGTCGGCATGGGTCACAGTGGTCAAGGCGTCCAGGCGCGGATAGGCCCGGCGCAGTACGCGGCGCAGTCTCGGCGGGTGGTTGTCCAGGGTGAGGTGTTCCTGCCCCACCCGTACGGTCCCGGCCCGGGCCTGGAGAGCGATGTGCACATTGAGGCCCGGCCGCGTGCCCACCACGACATCGGCGTCCGTCGCCCCCAGGAACTCCTCGATCCGCTCGTCGGTGAGCGCGCTGTACTGGCCGTAGCGGTACTCGTAGGAGGGGAACACCTTCGCCGGGCTCAGCTGCAGCGGATGTTCCTTCTCATGTCGCAGGTCAACGAGCGGGCGCAACCGTATTCGTGGGTCCGGTGTCAGGTTCGGGCTCTCCCGGTGCCGGAACACGGAGACGATTTCCACCTCGTGCCGCTCGGCCAGCGCACCGGCCAAGTTGTACGTCGTGGTGATGGTCCCCCCGATCCCGTAGGCGTTGTGAATGAGTAAAGAAATCTTCATGAATGTTCGGACCACGTTGTTCACCGTGGCGTTCCACCCGTTACGCGGTCTTGAGACAACCGCATCGATTCCGTGTCCAAAGATCCGTACACGCACCCGCGTGAACCGGTCCCGCAGTATGGTCTGGCGATGGACGATGACGATGGGGACGGCTACTTCGGAGAGAGCGTCGCGGCGACGTACGACGAGTCGTCGGGGGAGATGTTCGAGCCGAGCGTCGTGGCCGCGACGGTCGATGTTCTGGCGGAGCTGGCGGACGGTGGCCCGGCGCTTGAGCTGGGCATTGGGACGGGGCGCGTCGCGTTGCCGCTGGCACGCCGTGGAGTTCCGGTCCACGGCATCGATATGTCACGGGCGATGGTCGCCCGGCTCGGCGCCAAACCGGGTGGCGACGCGATCGGCGTGACGATCGGCGACTTCGCGACGACGAGGGTGGCGGGAACGTTCTCCGTCGTGTATCTGGTCTACAACACGATCATGAACCTGACGACACAGGCGGCGCAGGTGGCGTGTTTCCGCAACGCCGCGGCCCAGCTGGCGCCCGGGGGGTGCTTCGTCATCGAGGTCATGGTCCCCGAGCTGCGAAAGCTCCCCGCCGGGCAGAACATCGTGCCCTTCCATGTGAGTCCGACGCGGTGGGCATTCGACGCCTACGACGTGGCCACCCAGGCCATGAGTTCGAACTACATCGAGGTCGTCGACGGGCGTGGCGAGTACAGGTCGGCCCCTTTCCGGTACGTGTGGCCCGCGGAACTCGATCTGATGGCTCAGCTCGCCGGGCTGCGGCTGCGCGAGCGGTGGGACGGCTGGACGCGGCAACCCTTCACGAACGAGAGCGGCCGGCACGTATCGGTCTGGGAGAAACCCGCCGGCTGACCGCGATGCCGAGTCGGTGCTCGCAACCGCTCGCGGGGTGGGGACCGAGGGCGGGCCCCCGGTCCCCGCCCGACGGCTCAGGCCGAGGGCCGCTTGAGCACCTCGATCAGACTGGAGAAGCTGTTCTCGGCGAAGCCCTCGGCCATCCCGGCGTGGAAGATCTCGGCGACCGCCGCCGGCAGTACGGTGCTGACTCCCGCGTCCCTGTGGGTGTGCAGGACGTGGTCGACACTGGCCGCGCCCATCGCCAGACGGTCCACGTCGCCGGGGTACGTCGCGGAGTCCACGTGCTCGGCGTACAACTCCAGGAAGTGCGGCATCATCGACGTCATCATCGTGGCGTACGGCAGGAGCTCCTTCGCCGAGACACCATTGGCCCGCCCCAGCGCGAGGGTCTGGTAGTAACTGAGCATGGTGGTCCAGAAGATGGTCATCTGGGCCTGGTAGTACATGGCCGCGAGGCCGGCGTCCTCGCCCCGGTAGTCCGCGTCGGTGAGGACCCTCAGGGTGTCCTCGTGAGCCTCGAAGACATCGCGAGGACCGCTGTAGTACGTGGACGATCCGGGCTTCCCGATCAGCGGGGGCGGCACCTGCACCCCGCCGGTGAGATGCTTCGCGCCGTGCCCGGCCGCCCAAGTGGCCACCTCCCGGGCCTTGTCGGGGGTGTCCGAGCTGAGGTTGGCGATGACCTTGCCGGCGAGGGAAGCCGCCACCGGTTCGAGGATCGCGTACACCGCGTCATAGTCCGTCAGGCTGAGCACGATCAGTTCATTGGCGGCGAGCGCGTCCTCGACGGTGTGAGCCGGTATGGCGCCCTTGGCCACCAGCGCCTCGGCCTTGCTCGCGGTCCGATTCCATACGGTCACCTCGTGGCCGTTCTCCAGAAAGGTGTCCACCATCGCCCGGCCCATCGGGCCCAGACCGATGACCGTTACCGACTGCTTGCTCATCCGGCTGCTCATCCGGAACTCTCCTTGGTTCTTCACGGGTTGAACTAGAACGATCGATCTATCCAGAACAAGGTAGCAGGACTCTGGAACGATCGCTCTATCCAATGGAGTGGCGGCACGCGGACCACGCCACAGAGTGTGAGTGTGCGAGACCGGACGCCGGCGTCACCGTCCGGCGGTACCGCTCAGCCCTCGCCGTCGCCCCGCTCCCGCCCGAGATGCGGGAACCTCAACTCGGTTCTGCTGGAAGCCACTTCGTCAGGGCGCAGCAGCGTCGAGGGATGACCGGGACGGTTCGGCGAGTCGGGCAGGTGCTGGGTCTCCAGACAGACCGCGCCGTACCGTTCGTGGAGCCGGCCGACGGGATCGACGAGGGTGCCGTCGAGTTGGTTGGCGGTGTAGACCTGGATACCGGGTTCCGTGGTCCATATCTCCATGACCCTCGCCTCACCGGGGGCGGCGAGACGGGCGGCCCGGCGCGGGGCTCCGGCGCGTCCCGGTTCCGCTTCCCGCAGGACCCAGCAGTGGTCGAAACCCCCCGCCGACCGGAGCTGTTCGTCGGGCAGGCCGATCCGGTCCCCCAGCGTCCGCGGAACGGTGAGGTCGAACGGGGTGTGCCGGACGGGTACGGCGGGGCCGCGCGGGATGCCCTCCTCGTCGACCGGCAGATACTCGTCGGCGTCCACCTGAAGGGCGTGGCCGAGGATGTCACCGCTGTCGGTGAGGTCGAAGTAGGCGTGGTTGGTGAGGTTGACGACCGTGGGACGGTCGGTGGTCGCCGTGTAGTCGAGGGCGAGGGTGCCTTCGGTGTCGAGCGTGTACGTCACGGTGACATCGAGCGCGCCGGGGAATCCCATGTCGCCGTCGGCGCTGTGCAGTGTGAGCCGGAGCGCCGCGGTGTGATCCGTACGGTGGGCCGCCGCCGTCCACACCCTGGTGTGGAAGCCGCCGGGACCGCCGTGCAGCGCGTGGCCTCGGTCGTTGGCGGGGATCTGGTGCACCGCGCCGTCCACGGTGAAGCGGCCGTGCGCGATGCGGTTCGCGTACCGGCCGATGAGCGCCCCGAAGTAGGGGTTCTTCCCCGTGTAGTCGTCGAGGGAGGCGAGCGACCGGACGACCGACGCGGCGTTCCCCGCGGTGTCGGGCACCATGAGCCGGTGCAGGATGCCGCCGTAGGTCAGGATCTCGGCCCTGACTCCGGATCCGGAGTCGAGCGTCCAGAGATCGACCTCCGACCGCCCGGGAGCGGTGCCGAACGGCCTGCTGTGCACGGTGGGGGTGGGCATCGGGGATCCTTGCGACGAAACGGATGGCGGGGAGGGGTGTGGGCCGCCCGGGACGCGGCGCGTACGGACACGCCCCGGGGTTCCGCCGCCGCGTTTCAGACCTGTCCCGCCTTCCCCGGGTCCGGGGTCCTTCGGGACGCGGTCGATTCGCGGACGACCAGGCGGTAGCCGGGGCGGGGCCTGCGGGGTTCGGCCACCGGCTCGCCCGAGAGCCGTTCGACGAGACTGTCGACGGCGAGCCGGGCGATGGCCTCCTTGTCCGGGGCGATGGTGGTGAGTGTGGTGGCGCCGTACCGGCTCTCCTCGATGTCGTCGAAGCCGACGACGGCGACATCCGCGGGGATGCTCAGACCGCGTTCGGTGAGCGTGCGCATCGCGCCGATGGCGATGAGGTCGTTGTAGGCGAAGACGGCGTCCGGCCGCTCCCCGCGGTCGAGGAGCGCGGCCATCGCGGCGGCGCCGTCCTCCCGTCCGTAGCCGTCGGTGACGATCACCAGGCTCTCGTCGGGCGCGATGCCCTCGACGGCCAGTTCCTCGCGCCAGCCGCGCAGCCGCAGATGCGCGGGCTGGCGTTCGCGGCCGGTGCGTGAGCCGAGGAAGGCGATACGCCGGTGGCCGTGGTCGAGGAGGTGCCGTACGGCCGCGCGGGCCGCCGTGACGTTGTCGATGGCGATGTGGTCGTACGGCGCCTCGTACTCGCGCTCCCCCAGCAGGACCAGGGGCGCGGTCTCGGAGCGCGCCATGAGGTCCTCGGTCTCCAGATGGATCGGGCTGAGGATGAGTCCGTCGATCACATGCGAACGGAAGCCCTGGCAGACCAGCAGCTCGTTCTCGCGCAGCCCGCCGGTGTGGTCGACCAGCACGGTGTAGTCGTGCCGGGCCGCGGCGTCGACGACCGCGCCGGCCAGCTCGGCGAAGTACGGGTTGCCGAACTCGGGTACGGCCAGGGCGATGATGCCGGTGCGCCCCTTGCGCAGATGGCGTGCGGTGAGGTTGGGCCGGTAGCCCAGCTCGTCGATGGCCCGCTGCACTTTGGCACGCATCTGGGGTGTGACGTGCTGATAGTTGTTGACCACGTTCGACACGGTCTTGATGGACACGCCCGCCCGTTGCGCAACGTCCTTGAGGCTGACGCTCACGGCACTCCTTGACTCGACAGGGAACCCGGCCCCGGTGAGGTCCGGGGACCTGGGGTGGCCGGGTCCCGGTGGCCGGACGGCCACGCGGAACCCGGCGTGGTTCAGGTGGTTCTGCGGCTGCGCGCCAGATAGCGCTGTGCCACGACGACAACGATAAGGAAGCCGCCGCTCACCACCGACTGGTACGAGGAGTTGAGCGAGCCGATCTGGTTGATCAGGTTCTGGATGACGGCCAGCAGCAGGACGCCCCAGAGCGTGCCGCTGACCGAGCCGGCGCCGCCGACGAGGAGCGTGCCGCCGATGACGACGGCGGAGATGGCGTCGAGTTCCATGCCGACGCCGACGATGGTGACGCCCGACGACAGCCTGGCCGCGTTCAGCGCGCCGGCGAGTCCCGCCAGCAGCCCGCTGAGCGTGTAGACCAGGATCTTGGTACGGGCGACGGGCAGCCCCATCAGCGTGGCCGCGTCACCGCTGCCGCCGACCGCGAACAGCGACTGCCCGAACGAGGTCCGTTGCAGCAGCAGTCCGCCCGCCCCGAACAGCGCCAGGGCGATCAGGAGGGGATAACCGAAGCCCCCGACGCCGCCCTGCCCCAGCTCGGCGAACGCGGAGTCCTTGGGCACCAGATAGGTGGTGGCGCCCTCGTCCGTGAGGGCGAGAAGCAGACCGCGGGCCGCGAGCAGCGTGGCGAGCGTGACGATGAAGGGGGCCATTCCGGCGCGGGCGATGAGGAAGCCGTTCAGCAGCCCGATCGCCCCGCACACCACCAGGGGCACCAGCAGCGCCGTGAAGAAGCCCCATTGCGAGGCCCAGGCCGCGAGCACACCCCCGAGCGCGAACACCGATCCGACCGACAGGTCGATGCCGCCGGTGATGATGACCATGGTCATGCCGAGGGCGACCACGGCGAGGAACGACGCCTGGACGGTCACGCCGCGGGCGTTGTCGAGGGTGGCGAACGTCGGGTAGACGAACGAGGCGACGAGGATGACCGTGAGAAGGACCGCGAGGACGCCCTGACGCTGCACCAGCTCGGCGAGACGCTGTGTGAGGGGCGTCTCGGCGGCGGGCATGTCGCGGGGAGTCCCGCCGCCGGCCGGCGCGGGGGTCTTCTTCGGCGCCGGGGCGGGAGCACGCAGGGCGGGTGTGGTTTCGTTCATCGGGACCGACGCTCCCGGGCGACGTAGACGGCGGCGATGATGATGGCCGCCTGGGCGATCTGTGCGGTGGAGTCGGGCAGGTCGTGCTTGACGAGGGTGGCGCGCAGCAGCTGCATCAGCAGGGCGCCGGCCACGGTGCCAAGGACCCGGACGGAGCCGCCGTTCAGCGGGGTTCCGCCGACCACGACCGCCGTGATGGCGGAGAGCTCCATGAGGGTGCCGAGCGAGGACGGGTCGCTCGCCGTCAGCCTGGCCGTGGCGAGGATTCCCGCCAGGGCCGCGAGCACCCCGCAGAGTATGTACACACCCATCAGGACGCGTTTGACCGGCAGTCCCGCAAGAGAGGCGGCCGACCGGTTGCCGCCGACGGCGACGATCTGACGGCCGAAGGTGGTGCGCCGTACGAGGAAGGCGACGGCGACGGCGAGCACCCCCGCGATCAGCACCACCAGCGGGACACCGAGGAAGGATCCGGTGCCGAGCGCGAGGACGTCGGGGTTGATGATCTGCTTGAGCTGTCCGTCGGCCATGACCAGGGCGATGCCCCGGCCGCCGACGAACAGGGCCAGGGTGGCGACGATGGGCTGCAGCCCGATCAGTGAGACCAGTGTGCCGTTGACAGCACCGACGACGGCTCCCGCGAGCAGGGCCACGACGAGCCCCGGCACGAGCCCGTATCCGAGATAGAGCGGGAGCAGGGCGGCGGCGAGCGCCATGGTCGAGCCGACCGACAGATCGATGCCCTCGGTGCCGATGACGAGCGCCATGCCCAGCGCGACGATCACGATGGGCGCGACCTGGACGAGCTGGGTGCGCAGATTGTCGGCGGTCATGAAGTGCTCGGTGAACAGCGCGTTGAAGACCAGGAGCACCGCCACGGCCGCGTACACGCCGTACTCCTGGTACCAGGCGGGGTCACGGAGCCGGGCCAGGGGGCGCGCCGGGGTGGGGGTGGGGGTGGGGGTGAGAGTGGCCTGGGTCATCGCGGGTCCTCCTGTGCGGCCGGGGCCTTCTGTGCGGCCGGGGCCCTCCCTTCGGGCATCGGCGCGTGGTCGGCGAGCACTTCGAGCAGCTGGCTCTCGCCCACGTCGTCGCCGGACAGTTCGCCCGCGACGGCCCCGCCGCGCAGGACGACGATCCGGTCGGCGCCCTCGATGAGTTCCTCGATGTCCGAGGAGATCAGCAGCACGGCCAGGCCCTCGCGGGCGAGTTCGTCGATCAGGCCCTGGACCTCGGCCTTGGCGCCGACGTCGATGCCCCGCGTCGGTTCGTCGAGCAGGAGGACCTTGGGCTCCAGACAGAGCCAGCGGGCCAGCAGGACCTTCTGCTGGTTGCCGCCGGAGAGTTCGCCGACCTTCTGTTCGGGACCGGCGGCCTTGATCCGCAGCCGCTTCATGAAGATCTCGACCACGCGGTCCTGCTTGCGCCGCGAGACCACTCCGGCGCGGGAGAGACGGGGCATGGCGGCGAGCACGATGTTCTCGCGCACCGAGAGGCCGGGGATGATTCCCTCCGCCTTGCGGTCCTCGGGCAGCAGACTGATGCCCGCCCGGATCGCGCCCGCGGAGGTCAGCCGGCGCAGCTTGCGGCCACCGACGGTGAGTTCGCCCGCGTCCAGGCTCAGCGCTCCGGCCAGGGCCTTCGCCGTCTCGCTGCGCCCGGAGCCCAGGAGGCCGCCGAGACCGAGCACCTCCCCGCCGTACAGTGACAGGGAGACGTCCTGGAGCTGGTGGCGGCGGGTGAGGCCGTGGGCGGTGAGTACGGGAGTGCGCTCCGCGTCATGTCCCTCGGCGGTGAAGCCGGTCACGCCGTCGCGTCGGACCTCGGCCATGTCACGGCCGAGCATCATCGAGACGAGCCGCATCCGGTTCAGCTCCGCGAGGTCGCCGGTGTGGATGTGGCGGCCGTCGCGCAGGACGGTGACGCGGTCGCAGATCCGGTAGAGCTCGTCCATACGGTGGCTGACGTAGATCACGGCGATGCCCTGGGCGCGCAGGCCGGCGATGACCCGGAACAGGGTCTCCACCTCGCGCGGCTCCAGGGAGGAGGTGGGTTCGTCCATGACGACCACCCGCGCGTTGACGGAGACGGCGCGGGCCAGCGCGACCATCTGCTGGGTGCCGATGCCCAGGGTGTGCAGCGGTCGGCGCGGGTCGACCTGGACACCGAAGCCGTCGAGCAGTTCCGTGGTCTCGCGGTGCATCCGGCCGAAGTCGATGAGGCCGAAGCGGTTCTTGGGCTCACGGCCGAGGAAGATGTTGCGCGCCACGCTCATCAGCGGGACGAGGTTCACCTCCTGGTAGATGGTGGAGATGCCCGCCTGCTGCGCTTCGAACGGCCGGGCGAACCGTACCTGTTGACCGGTCATCCGTACCTCGCCCTCGTCGGGCCGGTACACGCCGGTCAGAACCTTGATGAGGGTGGACTTCCCGGCGCCGTTCTCGCCCACCAGGGCATGGGTCTCGCCCGCGCGCAGGGAGAAGGAAACGTTGTCGAGCGCGACGACGCCCGGGAACCGCTTGCTCACCGCGTGGGCTTCGAGCACGGTGTCGGCCGCCGGCGGGATGGTCTCCTCCGGCGCCTGAGCCGCTGCTTCGGGTGGTGCCATGGGTCTTCTTGGCCTTCCGCTGTTCCAAGGGGGTGGGCCCGGGACCGCCGTGGCGGGTGGGGCGCCCCGGCGGCCGTAGCACGGAGCAGTCAGTGCTCCTCGCCGCGCGACGAAGGAGTCAGTGCCCTTCGCCGGGCGGCGGAGGGGTCAGAACGCGCCGCCGAGGGACGCCTTGGCGTTGGACTCGTCGTACGCGCGGTCCGCGATGATCACGTTCTCCGGGATCTCCTCGCCCGCGTAGAACTTCTGCGCGGTGGCGAAGGCGAGCGGCCCGAAGCGCGGGTTCGACTCGATGACCGCGTTGTACTCCCCGTCGACCAGCGCCTGAACGGCGTTGCGGGTGCCGTCGACCGAGACGATCTTGACGTCCTTGCCCGGCTTCTTCCCGGCCGCCTTGAGCGCGGTGACCGCGCCGAGACCCATCTCGTCGTTCTCCGCGTAGACGGCGGTGATGTCGGGCTTGGACTGGATGAGCTGTTCCATCACCTGCTGGCCCTTGTCCCGGGCGAACTCGCCGGTCTGCTGGGCGACGATTTCGAGGCCGGGCGCCTTCGCCTTCACCTGGTCGACGAAGCCCTTGGTGCGGTCCGTGGTGACGTTGTTGCCGGAGGCGCCGAGCAGGATGGCGACCTTGCCGCTGCCACCGGTCGCCTTGATCATCGCGTCGGCGGCACGCTTGCCCTGCTCCACGAAGTCGGAGCCGAGGAAGGCGACATAGTCCTTGCAGGCGGTGGAGTTGACCTTGCGGTCGATGGTGAGGACGGGCACCTTCTTCGCCGCTGCCGCCTTGAGTGCCGGTTCCAGCCCGTCCGAGTTCAGCGGCGCGACGATGAGGAACTGGGCGCCCTGGGACAGCATGTCCTGGATGTCGCTGATCTGCTTGGAGAGCTGCGACTGCGCGTTGGTGGTGAGCAGCTTCTTGACGCCGACCTTGGCCGCCTCGTCCTTGATGGACTGGGTCTCGGCGATACGGAAGGGGTTGGCCTCCTTCTCCGACTGGGAGAAGCCGACCACCGCGTCCTTCAGGTCCAGCTTCGGCGCGCCGTAGGTCTGCAGCGAGCAGCCCGAACCGGACGTGGTGTCGGGGGTCTTGGCCGCCTGGGCTCCCTGGCCGCTGTCACCGCCCGCGTTGTCGGTGGTCTCCGACTTGGAGCAGCCGGCGACGGCGAGCGTGGCGGTGGCGGCGAGCACACAGGCCACGGTGAGAGTACGGGATCGGCGCTGGTTGATCATGCGCGGGACGCTCCTTGGCGGGATGACGGCACTCCGGTCGGGTGCGGTCGGGCTGGGGCAGGCAGGGACGGGGCGGGGGGCGGCACTGAACGGTGGCGCTGGGCGGTGGCGCTGAACGGTCATCAGCCGCGTCAGGGCTTGCTGACGCCGCGTCCTCACGCCCGGCCACCAGCGGTGACGAGGGCGGTCGTGAGAGTCCGCGCTGCCTGTCGGCGGCTCGGTTTACAACGTTATATAGGCGCTGCGGCGCAGGCGGCAAGAGAGTTGTCGATGCGTTTCCAAAATGTGTCGGCCGCGCGCGCCGGCCGGGGGATTCCGGCGGGGCGGGCAGCGGGCGCCGGGTTCCGCGAGGGCTCTGGACACTCGTTCGAGGGCGTGCTGTCATACCGCCGACCCTCAATCCTCCAACGTTGCAAGGGAGTTGCCCCACACACACCCACGCAATGAGCCGCACGACCACCCGCACCGCTCCCCCACGCCGGTTCGGCCGCGGGGAGCGTCATCCGTGGAGGAGACGTACCGATGAAGCGTGTGCCCATCCCCGGCCGCCGGCCGTGGTGGAGACGTCTGACGGCCGCGACCGCCATGCTGACGCTGATGGCGACCGCTCTGGTGGGGGGCGCGACGACCCCCGCCCAGGCGGCGCCCTGGACGCCGAAGCCCGCTCCGATGACCACGCCCTGGACCGATCAGGTGCCCGTCGACAATCCGCTGCCCGAGTATCCGCGCCCCCAGCTCACCCGCCCCGACTGGGCCAATCTCAATGGCATCTGGGACTTCGCGGTGACCGGCCGTGACGCCGGCCCGCCGTCGACGTACCCGGACCGGATCCGGGTCCCGTTCGTCGCCGAGTCCGCCCTCTCCGGTATTCAGCGCAGAATCACCGAGAACGACAAGCTCTGGTACAAGCGTGAGTTCACCGTCCCCGCGGACTGGACGGGTCGCCGGGTCCAGCTCAACTTCGGCGCCTCCGACTGGCAGACCACCGTCTGGGTCAACGGCACCCAGGTCGGGGTGCACAAGGGCGGGTACGACGCGTTCTCGTACGACATCACGCCCCGGCTGAACGGCGGTACGAACACCGTCGTGGTCTCCGTCCACGACCCGACCCAGACCGGCGGCCAGGCGGTGGGCAAGCAGCGGATCAACGACGTGAAGCCGCATCCGGGCGGCGGCATCTTCTACACGGCGGCGTCCGGCATCTGGCAGACCGTCTGGCTGGAACCGGTCGCCGCGGCCCACATCACCCGTCTCGACATGACGCCGAACCTGGGCGACAGCACACTCCGGGTGACGGCGCGGGCCGCCGCGGCGAACGGCCGGAGTGTCCGCGTGACGGTCTCCAGTGGCGGAAACGTGGTCGGTACGGCGACCGGCGCCACGGGCGCGGAGATCTCCGTATCCCTCGCGAATCCGCGGCTCTGGAGCCCGGAGGACCCGTTCCTCTACGACGTACGCGCCGAACTGCTCGACGGTGCCACGGTCGTCGACTCGGTCGGCGGTTACGCGGGGATGCGGTCGATCGCCACGGCGAAGGTCGGCACTGTCCTGCGCCCGGTGCTGAACGGGAAGTTCGTCTTCCAGACCGGCACCCTGGACCAGGGGTACTGGCCGGACGGCATCTACACCGCGCCGACCGACGCCGCGCTGCGGTCGGACCTTCAGGCCCACAAGGACCTGGGCTTCAATATGGTGCGCAAACACATCAAGGTCGAGTCCCAGCGCTGGTTCTACTGGGCGGACCGGCTCGGGCTCCTGGTCTGGCAGGACATGCCGGCGATGGACACCGGGAAGAGCCCCGACACGGCGGCCCGCGCCCAGTGGGAGGCCGAGTACCGCGCGATCATCGATCAGCACCGCAGCTCTCCGTCCCTGGTCATGTGGGTCAACCAGAACGAGGGCTGGGGACAGTACGACCAGGCCAGGATCGCCGACGAGGTGATGGCATACGACCCGTCCCGGCTGGTCAACAACATGAGCGGGGTCAACTGCTGCGGCTCGGTCGACGGGGGCAACGGGGATGTGATCGACAACCACATCTACGTCGGTCCCGGCAACACCGCCCCCACCGCCACCCGGGCCGCCGTCCTCGGCGAGTTCGGCGGGCTCGGGTACAAGGTGCCGGGGCACGAGTGGTATCCGGGCGGCGGCTTCAGTTACGAGGATCAGCCGAGCCTCTCCGCCCTCGACAACCGCCTCGTCGGTCTGCTCGACAGCATTCGCGTCGGTCAGCTCCCCGCGGGGCTCTCCGCGTCGGTCTATACGGAGATCACGGACGTCGAGAACGAGGTGAACGGCCTGCTCACGTACGACCGCCAGGTCGTCAAGGTCGACGCCGCGCGGGTCAAGGCGGCGAACCAGGCGCTGATCCAGGCCTCGCGGACACCCGCCCCACCGGTCGTCCTGCCCACCGGGCAGTACACGTCGCTGCGGGTCACCACCCCGGGCCACACCAACAAGTATCTGCGCCACTACGAGCAGCTCGCCCACACCGCGATCGTCGACGGCGGCAGCGACGGGCTCCTCAAGAACGACGCGACCTGGAAGGTCGTCACCGGTCTCGCCAACAGCAACTGCTATTCCTTCGAGTCCCGCAACTACCCCGGCGAGTATCTGCGGCACCGGGACTTCCGGATCCGGCGGGACGCGGACGACGGCTCGGCCCTCTTCAAGGCGGACGCCACCTTCTGCACGGTCGCGGGCACCGGCGGCGTGCGCCTGTCCAGCGCCAACCTCCCCGGCAGCTTTATCCGTCACATCAACTCCGAAGTGTGGCTGGCCACTCCCGGCGGCGGTCACGCGTGGGACAACCCGGCCACCTTCACCGAGGACACCACCTGGGCGGTGGAGGCCCCGTGGGCACCCTGATCCGAGCCTCCGCGGGCCATGAGGTCCACGGAGGCGGCCCGGCGGCGACCGCACCGTCGCCGCCGGGCCGCCGCCGGGCCGTCGCCGCGGGGCCGTCGCCGCCTGGCCGGACGTGCGTTACGGCTGTTCGCCGTCGTGGAGCGTGCTCACCTCCGCCGCGGTGAGCGCCTTGTCGTACACCCTCACCTGGTCGACCGAGCCGTTCCAGAAGTCGACGTTCCCGCCGTTCCACTGGGCGCGGCCGACGGAGAGCGGCCCGGTGCTGACATCGGCGGGACCGGCCGGGGCCGTCGCCGCGAGTGTGCCGTCGACATACAGCTTCAGGTCGTCGCCGTCACGTACACCGACGAGGTGGTACCACTTCCCGGTCTCGGGCCTCATCTCCAGACGGGCGCGGTGACCGCCGGGGGTGCTGAAGGCGAACGCGCCCTGGCCGTACTGGAGATAGAAGGGATTCTCCGTCCGCCGGCCGTCCTGGCTGACCACGGTGGCGTAGTTGCCGGGAAGCGAGTCGAGCGTGGCCCAGGCGGACACCGAGTAGTTCCCGGTGGTGTCGACCACGGGGCCGCGGGTCTCGGCGTACTGCCCCTGGCCGTTGAACCTGAGCGCGGAGCCCCGTACGCCGGGCGCCCAGGTGGTGCCCTCGCCGAGGGTCAGGGACGCCTTGTTGGGACCGCTGTCACGGGCGGTCGTGCCCTTGTTCTCGTCCAGCGACCAGGCGGCGCCGCCCTTCAGCCGGTCGCGGTCACCCGCCGCCGCGCCGGCCGCGATGACCTGCTGATTGATCTGCCGCACCTTCTTCGGGTCGACCTTGATCTCACGACGGTCGTAGGTCCAGAGCCCGTTGAGCTCGTTCTCCAGATCGCTGACCTGGGTGTAGACGGAGCCGGACAGTTCGGCGCCGGCCGCGGCGAGATAGTACGTCCGGGTGTTCTCCACATACTTCGCCGTCAGCGCGGCCTTGTCCGGAACCCCGCTGTAGATCGCCGCGGGAGCGCCCGGCCACATGTGTCCGGCGGTACGGAGCGTGAAACCGCCGTGCTCACCGTCCATCGCGGCACGGTGGTCGGGGAACGGCGCGTCGTTGTTCAGGTAGTCGTGGTGGTCGATGATGTCGCCCTTGCCCGAGTCACCCTTGGACGAGCAGCAGTTGACCCCGCTGTGGGCGTTGACGACCCGGGAGGGGTCATCGGCCTGGACGGCCTCGGTGATCTTCCCGGTCTCGACCCGGTCCCACTCGCCCCAGCCCTCGTTGAAGACGATCCAGCCGCCGATCGAGGGCGCGTTGTGCAGCTGCTTCATCATCTCCTTGCCCTGCGACAGGAACGCCTGCTTGCCCTGATCGCCGTTGATGTCGCTGGAGACGAAGTCCTGCCACACCAGCAGACCGAGCCTGTCGGCGTGGTAGTACCAGCGGGGTGACTCCACCTTGATGTGCTTGCGTACCGCGTTGAAGCCCAGGTCCTTCTGCGCCTTCAGGTCGAAGGTGAGCGCGGCGTCGCTGGGCTGGGTGTACAGCCCGTCGGGCCAGAAGCCCTGGTCCAGCATGGCGAGCGAGAAGAACGGCTTCCCGTTGAGTACGAGCTTCTGGTAGCCGCCGACCTTCTCGACCCGGAGGGAACGCATTCCGAAGTAGCTGTCGACGCGGTCGGTGGACCGGCCGTCGGTCAGGCTCACCTGGAGGTCATAGAGATACGGGTCGTCCGGCGACCAGAGGCGCGGGTTCTTGACCGGCAGGGTCAGCGCGCGGTTGGCCGGGCCGGTGACCGTGCCGACGACCTTGCCCTTCGTGTCGCGGGCGACGGCCTTGATCCGGGCACCGGCCGAGGCGTCGGCGGAGTTGACGGTCAGCGCGAGGGTGCCCTTGTCGATATCGGGGGTCGTGGTCAGGGAGTCCACCGCGGCGGGCGCGACCGGCTCCATCCAGACGGTCTGCCAGATACCGGAGGACGGGGTGTAGACGATCCCGCCCGGGTTGGTGGACTGCTTGCCCTTCGGCTGATTCGGTCCGGTGACATCGGTGACCGCGACGATGATCTCCTGGGGACCCGTGCCCTTGACGGCGTCCGTGATGTCGGCGGTGAACCCGGTGTAGCCGCCGGTGTGTTCGGCGACCTTCTCGCCGTTGACCCAGACGGCGGCCTGATAGTCGACGGCGTCGAAGTTGAGCCTCAGCCGCTTGCCGCCGTCGCGGCCCTTGCCGATGGACCAGTTCTCGGGCACGGTGACCAGCTTGCGGTAGAACATATGGTCCTCGTGCCGCTCAAGACCCGAGAGCTGGGACTCCACCGGGAACGGCACGAAGATCCGTTCGTCGAGCCGCTTGCCGAAAGCCGGCCGCTCGCCCGCGGCGGCTCCGGCGAACTCCCAGGGGCCGTTGAGGTTCTTCCACTGATCGCGCACCTGCTGCGGCCTGGGGTACTCCGGCAGCGGGTGGTTACGGTCCAGCTTGTCGCCCCATGTGGTGGTCAGCCGGAGTGTGGACCGGTTCTTGGCGCTACGGCTGATCTCGGGGACGGTCTCCCCGCCTGCCCGCAGCCCTCCCGCACCGTCATACCCGAAGCGGACCCGCTGTCCCTTCTGGACCGGCGCGGCCAGCGTGACGATCAGGGCCTTGGGGTTACCGGCCGCCCGGCCACCGACTTCACCGGCATCGGTGAGGTGTCGGCCTCGATCTTGAGGTGGTCCTTGACGCCGCCGGTGTTCCCGACCTTGTCGTCGAACGTCGCCTGGAGTCGTCTGCCGTCCTCGGCCACGCTCAGCGCGACCGGGTAGACCTCGAAGTCGGCGGGCGGTGTGAACGCCTCCTCCGGCACGATCTGCTTCTTCAGGCCCTGGCCCGCCCAACGGAGGAACATGTTGGCGCCGCCGGTGTCCTGGAACATCTCCAGCCGGAATTCACGGGGTTCGCCCGCGGTCAGCGCGATGGGCTCGCTGTGCTGCTCAACGTCCCAGTCGGGCTGCCAGTGGTCGATGACGACCTCACCGTCGACGAAGAGCCTGAACCCGTTGTCGCCGATCGCGGAGAAGGTGTAGTCACCGGTCGCGGGGGCTTCGATCTGCCCCGTCCAGCGGGCCGTGGTGTGCTCGGTGCGCCCGGTCGTGGACTCGAACGTGCCGGTGAGACCGGGGAAGTCGATCTCGGGGTCCAGTGCCACGCCACCGAGCTCGGCGAAGTCGCGAGCGCCCGGCGCGGACATACGGAAGTACTCCCCCTTCAGACCGTGCACCTCGGTGGCCGGGTCGTCGGACGCGAAGGCGGTCACGGGCGTGGAGGCGGTCACGGGCGTGGCGGTGTTCACGGTCGCGGAAGCGGCGCCGGCGGCCGGGGCGGCAGCGGCCGCCGGGACCAGGGTGGCGCCCACGGGCAGCAGCAGCGCGGCGGCACACGCGAGTGCTCGGAGCAGCGTTCGGGGGCGAAGTCGTTGTCGTCTCAAGGCGTCGTCCTCGTCGAAGGGACAGAAGTGCCTCGCACCCGCGGGATGCGGCAGCACACAGTCGAACATTGAGCCACAGCCCCAAACACATAACAACAGTCGTGCAGACACATTTTCAACGATGGAAAGCAGCCGCGTTCTCGGGGTGCGGCCCGGATCCACGCGGGGGGGGGACGCCACCACGGACGCGACGGTCCGCTTCTCGACGGCGCCCTCAGTCCATCGCCGCCGCCCGGAAAGGGCGGAAGAACGCGCGCAGTTCCGCCGCGTAGAGCTCGGGCTCCTCGAACGGCGCGAAGTGCCCACCGCGCGCGGGCTCGGTCACCCGCACGACATTCGCCATGCGTTCGAGCCACGCTCGTGGCGGCCGGACGATGTCGCCGCGGAAGAGCGAGAAACCGGACGGCACTTCGACCCGGCGGGCGAGTTGCTCGGGCGGAATCGCGGCGTTCGCGTGGTACATGCGCATCGACGAGCCGATCGTCCCGGTGAGCCAGTAGAGCGTGACGTTCGTGAGGATCTCGTCCTTCGTGAAGCTCCGTTCGACATCTCCGTCGCAGTCGCTCCACGCCCGGAGCTTCTCGACGATCCAGGCGGCGAGCCCGGCCGGCGAGTCGGTGAGCCCGAAGGCGGCGGTCTCCGGCTTCGTGCGGTGGATGGCTCCGTAGGCGCCCTCCGTCGCGCCCCAGGCCGCGACGTCCTCGAACCAGGCGCGCTCCTCGGGCGCGAGGTCCGCCGGGTCGCCGGTGAGGACGGGCAGCCCCCCGTCCATGCGGTGGACGGCGACGACCCGATCCGGGTAGTCGAGCGCGAGGTAGCGGCTCACATGGCTGCCGATGTCCCCGCCGGCCGCGCCGAACCGCGCGTAACCGAGGCCGTGCATGAGCTCGGCCCACAGACCCGCGACGGCGATGGAGTCGAGCGGCCGGCCGGTGGGGCGGTCCGAGTACCCGTAGCCCGGCATGTCGGGCACGACCACGTCGAACGCGTCGGCGGGGTCGGCGCCGTGCGCGCCGGGATCGGTGAGGAGTGGGATGACCTTCGAATAGCGCCAGAACGAGTCCGGCCAGCCGTGGCTGAGGACCAGCGGCAGCACGGGCCCGGTCGGCGCGACGGCCCGTACATGCGCGAAGTGGATCCCGAGGCCGCCTAGGGCGTGTTGCGAAAGTCCCGCCTGGCCTGCGACGCCCGGCACGCACGCTCGCTGCGTTGTCGGGATCACCCCAGTACGTCCAGTACTGGGG